>CANQRX010000027.1 GCA_947626425.1 uncultured Bacilli bacterium
AAAAACTTTATGAATTATTTTTTTCTATTTTTTCATAAAGTCTTAGCTTTCAAACTTTTTTACTCTTTTTCGCTGTTTCGTTAGTTTTCAAAGTAAATACATCTAGAAAATGTTAAAATTTTAAAACATTTTTTTATTTATTCTCTTAATAGCCAATCCAAAACATTTATTTTTTTTATCCCTTCAAAGTCTGCATCTAAATCATCATCTAAAGTTAAGATAAATTTAGGATAATTATCATTTATTTTTCGTAAAGGCGCAAGTTCTCTATTTAAAACATTTTCATCACGGACCGTTAAGGCTACTTGATAATAAATAGTATTCGCGGTATTTTTGGCCACAAAATCAATCTCTAAATCATCATATTTGCCAATATAAACAACATATCCTCTTCTTAATAGCTCCAAATAAACAACATTTTCCAATATATGCCCCATATCTTTACCAGAATTTTGCCCTAGCATGTAATATCTAAGCCCAATATCTACAGCATAATATTTTTCTTGAGTTTTTAAAAATTCTTTTCCCTTAATATCATATCTATTTGCTCTATAAACAATATAACTATCTAAAAGAGCTTGAACATACATAGAAACTGTATTATACGAACTATTTTTTTCTAAACCATCAATATTATCACTTATGCTTTTGATACTCGTTCTATTACCTATATTATCATATAAATATTTCGTCACTTTTTCCAAAGTATTTTTATCAGTAATTCCCTTTCTTTGCATTACATCTTTAAATAAAATAGTATTGTATATCCCATCTAAAAATAAAATAATATTTTCTTTATTTATTTTTAATAATTCTCTCGCTTGGGGAAATGAACTATATTGTAAATATTCTCTAAATTTTCGTGATAAATCAGTCTTATCAGCAAATGAAGATAAATACTCTTTAAATGATAAAGGCAACATTTTTATTTCAATATATCGACCAGTAAGAAAAGTTGCTAATTCGCTTGATAATAAATAAGCATTAGAACCTGTTATATAAAGATCTACATCTTTATTAATAAAAAGACTATCGACTGTTTTTTCAAACTCCCTAACTTTCTGAATTTCATCCAAAAAAATATAGTTTTTTTGCCCCTTTACCAATTTTGATTTCAAATACTCATATAACTTTTTTCGGTCTTGTAATTCTTCATAGTCAGCATTTTCAAAATTAAGATAGGTAATTTGTTCTTCCCCTACACCACTAGTTTTTAAATAATCCTGAAACAACTCTAATAAAGTGGATTTACCACAACGTCTTATGCCGGTTATTACTTTTATAATTTGTTGATCTTTAAAGTTTTTCAATATTGATAAATAACCATCTCTATTAATCTTATCCATAAATTTTCCTCCAATTAAGTTAATTATATGATATTTTTTTTATATCGTCAACTTTTTTCAAAATTTTGAAAAAACTATCGCTTATATTGAAGTTTTTTTAATTTTAAGAAAAAAATAATTAGGATAATTCAAGTAATATTTTTTTAATGAAGCACATAAATTATTAGTAAATTGGAAGGAGAAAGTATGATAAATAAACAAAGTTTATGGTTTGTTACTTTATTTAGTTTAATCTTAGTATTAAGTATTTATTATGTAACAATGTCCGATAGTAGTTTACAAAAAATTTTAAACGATGTTGAAAATACAACATTAGTTAGTAATGAAGTTAGCGAAAATGCTACATTGGTAGCTTTACGAATTGAAGATGATGAACAAGTTTTAAAAGAAATGGAAAATTATCAGTCGATTCTTTTAGATACGCAAAAGACAAGTCAAGAAAAAAGTGATGCGTACAACTCCTTAATGACCTTAAGTAGCCAAAAAGGTAAAGAACAAGAAATGGAAGAAAAAATTAAAAAAGAATATCAACTAGATAGTTTTGTAAAAATCAAAGACGATACAGTAAGTGTTGTTATATCAAGTTCTGATCATAGTAGCAATCTAGCCAATAATATCATTAAAACTATTCAACAAATGTGCGATAAAAAAATGTACATCACCGTTAAATTTCAATCTTAGTCACCTAAGTCACAAATACTCATAAAATACCATAGGGAATGTAATGGAAAGGAAGTATATTTGTGACCAAAAAAATATTAACAAGCCGTGAACACGAAGTTTTTACATTATTAATTCAAAATAAAAATACCAAAGATATTGCTAAAGACTTACAAATCAGTGAAAAAACAGTCCGCAATCACATATCTAATGCAATGCAAAAACTAGGTGTCAATGGAAGAGCAAGCGCGGTTATCGAACTAATTCGTTTAGGGGAATTGTACATTTAAAAAAGACTTGAAGTGTTCTTTCATAAATTTTTGGAAAGAATGAATATTCAAAAGGCTGTTCAATAATTATAATTAATTGAATTAGTCTTTTTTTTGTGACAATTCGAACTAATAAAATCATCAATTACTACAGCTAATTGGTTAATATATTTAACTAACATTAAAATAGCCGTTTAGGTTGAGGTGACAATTGACACCAATATTATTTTCGTGTATAATTTAATTACTATTGGTGAGTAGTACTATGAAGGAGGAACAATGTTAAGTACTTTAGATATAAATGCAGTTAAGACTTTTTTAAAGAGTTGTAAAAGAGAAATTAAAAAGAAAAATTGTTACTTCGTAGGTTATAGAACCATCACCATTAATGGTCAAAAAATATCTGCTAAACAAGCTTTAATTGATATTGGAATTATGAAAATTCAAGATATATGGAAATATATATTAGATTTAGAGGTAAATGATTGCATAAAAGTTGACCGCGACCGTGATTATAGCCGAGATACTAATACGGAAGTGTATATATTTCAAAAAATTATTAATAGCAAACTAGTGTATATTAAATTGACTATGAATCATAAAGGTATAATATGCATATCTTTTCATGAAAGTTATTAGAGGTGATTATTATGAAAAAAATTTTATATTGTTTTAATTGTAACAAGGATGTAGAACCTGTATGTAATTTGCAAAACAATAGTTACATAGTTCATAAACAGCAAGTTAAAGTTAAAGAAAATGTTTTTAAATGTCCGTTTTGTAATAATGAACTATTCGATGAAAATTTGGATAATTCCTTATATGATATTTATAATGAATATTTAAAATTATATAATTTGTCATTTTCTAAATTAAAAGAAATAAGAGAATCATACAATTTATCACAAGAATTATTTGCAAAATCTCTTGGTTGGAGTAAAAGAACTATTATAAGATATGAAAATGCTGATTCTTTACCTCAAAATCAATATTTACAAACTTATAACAAAATTAAAAATAATAAAAGTGAATTTATTAATATTCTTAAAACCAATCGTAAATCATTAGGAGAAAAATTATATTTTAAAATTTTTGATATAGTAAATGCTGAATTAGATATAAAAACAATAAATGTATTTTTATATGTTTTAAAAAATAATTTTTTAACAAAAACACAAATAATGAAAAATTTATTTTCAATAGATTTTCAATCATTTAAAGAATACTCTAAACCTATTACTTCTTTTAAATATGCACATGGTACTTATGGACCAATCTTTGATAATAAAGATGCAATTTTAAATTTACTAGTAAAACAAAATTATTTAGAAATGGTAAATGATGAAGAAGACAAAATACTATTTAAACCGACAATCGAACCTGATTTAGTCTTGTTTAATAAACAAGAACTTGAAATTATGGATAAAGTTTTGTCTAAACTAAAAGGTAAAAATGCCAAAAAATTAACTGATTGGTCACATAAATTTAAAGGGTGGATTGAAACAAATGATGGAGAATTAATAAGCTATTCCTACGCGAAAGATTTTGAGCTTCAAAAAAATTGGTAAGAATATTTTCCAAAAAAGTATCTTGTATGCATTAAAGTAATGGCCATGGCAACTTTCAACCTCGTGTCATTGCGTGTTGCATATTATAAATTTAATTATTTAAAAAGTTCTTCCAAAAATTTTTGGAAAAACTCAAGAAAAATTCAGTCTTTTATTTTTGCCTTTCATAAAAGTTTTCAATAGAATTTATTATGCGTTTAATATTATCATCTGTAAAAGGTTTATTTAACACATCCAAAATTGGATAAGAAAAAGCCTTTTCAATAGTTTCTGGCGTATCATCACCTGTAATAATTATGACAGGGATTTTTTCAATTAAATTATGTTCTTTTAAATAAGCCAAAACATCAAAACCATTAGTCTTTGGCATATTTAAGTCTAAAAATAAAGCATAAATCAAATTATTAGCTAATTTATTTAAGGCTTCATTCCCATCCGTAGCCTTTAATAATTTATAATCTGAACTCAAGTTATGTTCGATAAAATTTAAAACGATATTCGAATCATCAACTGCCAAAATATTTTTAACTTCTCCATCATCACTTAAATATTCCTTTATAAGATATAACAAATCTTCTATAGTTTTTTTAATTTCATCAAAATGACTTTTGATATATGCTCCATCATTTTCTTTACCTTTTAATTCATGTTGATAAAAAATATCAGCTTCCCTCATAAACCCAAAATACTTTGATTCGCTTTTTAAAGAATGAGCCACAATAGCATAATTACTATAATCTTGGGCATCTAAAAATTTCTCTAAATCAGTTAATCTTGTAGCTAAACTATCCTTAAATTCAACAAGATTTTCATTATATGTGTCTATATCACCCCAAATGTTAATTGCCCCTTCAATATCAACTCCCTGTTTCTTTAATAATTCAATATTTTTCATTTCTTACCTCCCAAATATTTATTTATTATCTTATGTAAATGATCTCTATCAATCGGTTTTGTTAAATAATCACTAAAACCAGCATTAAGATATTTTTCTTCATTACCTTCTATCGCATCAGCAGTTAAAGCTACAACCGGAATATGAAAGTCTTCCAATTCTTTTAATTCATGTAAAGTTTCAATTCCGTTTTTTCTCGGCATCATAATGTCCATAAAAATCAAATCAAAATTTTCATCTTTTACTTTAATGATCGCTTCATCTCCACTTTCAGCGGTGGCTATATTAAAATTATAATCTTTCAAAAGATGAACTGCAACCTTTATATTAATTTTAGAATCATCAACTATTAAAATTTTTTTATTCTGATAAGCATCTTTATCAATTTTAATAATTTCTTCTTCTATTTTTACAGGTTCCATACTCACAATTTTTTGAACTAGGAAAATCCGAAAAATAGAACCTTCTTGATATTTACTATAAACTGATATTTTGCCACCCATCATTTCTGTTATACTTTTAGTTATGGCTAGACCTAACCCCGTTCCTTCAATAGTTGTATTTTTATCTTCATCAATTCGTTCAAACTTTCGAAAAATATTTTTTAAATTTTCTTCTTTGATTCCCCTTCCTGTATCCCGTACCGTTATATATAATAAACATTTCTTTTTATCAATTTTATTAACACACGTTACATTGAAAATAATTTCTCCTTTGTCCGTATACTTGGCCGCATTAGTTAATAAATTTAAAACTATTTGTTTAAGTTTTCCCACATCGCCTTGTAAAACTCCTGGTAAGTCTTTCGGAAAATGACATTTTAACTCAATTGGTTTTTCTTTAATTCTGGGCAAAATTAATTTACTTAGCGAATTAAAAACTTCAAGGGGATTATATTCCTTTTCAATAATTTCCATTTTATTAGCTTCGATTTTGGAAATATCTAAAATACCATTAACTATTTCTAATAAATTATGGGAAGCATCCACAATATCTTGGGCATATTCCTTAACTTGTTCTTTATTTGGATTATCAATCAAACATTCACTAAAACCAACAATCGCATTTAACGGCGTCCTTATTTCATGAGACATATTTGACAAAAACTCCGTTTTGGCCCGATTAGCTTTCTCGGCTTGATCTTTAGCAATATTGAGTTGTTTAATTAATTTAAGATCGGGATTTTCAATCGTAAAAAACATTATAAAAGTGGTATAACTTAAAACCGCATTAACTAATAATAATTCTGGTTTAATAAAAGTGACTAATAAAGCAAGAAACGAAAATAGTCCAAAAACAATTAACGATAAATATTTAGAAGTTTTATCAATTTTTTTACACTTAAACGCTATTGCAATTATTCCTAAAATCCAAAACAAAGCCATTAAATAATAAATATTAACAGCAACCCCATATGGCATAAGTAAATCGCCCTCTTGCTTAAATTTTATTGGCAACAATAACGTCAAAAATGTCACAGCAATAAACGATAAATAAAACTTTTTAATTTCCTTTTTAATAACAATTTCTTTATTTTTAATTAGTATTTTATAAGTTAAGAAAAAATATAAAAAATACAACATCAACCATAAATTAATAAAAGTTAACATGATTTTTAAAACTAAAGAATACAGATTAAAACTTTCAAATTTTACACAGAAAAAGCTTAAAATTTCAGCAAATAAAGATAATAAATTAACAACTAACATTTTGGGATAAATGTAATTATCTAAATTATTATTTCTTTTTTTAGAAAAATAAACAATATTCATTAAAATTGTAAACAAAAAACAACATACGGTAAAATAAATACTCGCCATAATCTCACCTCTATTTTATTACATCATAGCATAAATTAAAAAAAAATAATAGAAATGAATCCACTATTTTTTTTGTAATGTTAATTTTTTAGCTGGTTCTAAGGTAACAATTATTTTATCTTCCCCAGGTATTAAACCTTCTTTTTCTAAAGTTAAATAATCAACTTTTTTATTAACTTCGGTATAAGGTAAATTCTTGCAAAAAACAAAATATTTTGGAACAAAGTTATCTTTAAGCTTATCTGCTATAGTTAAAGCTAATTCATTAGCAAAATTGTCAAGGTTAATATCCCAAAAGTTTAAAACAACATGAGCTACAGGAACTTCTCTTTCTGCTTCATCATCTGCTTTAACACAGCAACATTTAGCAATAAGCGGATTTTGAGTAATAACATCTTCAATTTGGGATAACCAAACTTTATTTCCACCTCTTGTAAGCATTCTTTTAATTCGGCCTTTATGAAAAATTCTTCCTTCTTCATCCATATAACCTAAATCTTGAGAATGTAACCATACTTTACCATCAGAATGGGTTTTCAAAACTTCTTTAGTTGCTTCATCATCATGAAAATAACCTTTCATTACAGTATCAGAATGAACACATAATTCCCCTATTTCATTATAACCTAACTCCCTGTCCGTGTTCGGCTCAAAAACAGCAATTTCATAATTTATTAAAGGAATTCCCACCGTTCCTAATTTATACGACTTAGTTGTAGCATAAGATGCAACCGCGGCACATTCACTCATTCCCCAACCTTGATGAACAATGGAACCTAAATAATCATTATATTTTTCTTCTTCTTCAATGCTTAATTTATCCCCACCAGATATTGATATATCAATAAAACTTCGGTCTTTTATCGCATTGCTTTTACGAGTTTTTTCCATCAAAATTGGTCCCCCAACTAAGACATTCGGACGATGTAAATCAACTATAAAAGGATAACTATCATTAGTAAAATGCGAAATTAAATCAACTTTGATTCCATGACACATAAATGATAAAACACCATTATAATAAAAAGCTATTCCTGGTGGCAAAATATTTAAAGATGATTGATCAGCACGAAATTCGCCATCACCATAAACTACGCCATTAATCATCGCATTTAAATTACGATTAGTAAGCATTACTCCTTTCGGAGTCCCCGTTGTTCCACCCGTATAAACAATAACCGATACCCGATCTATTTCGCTTTTTAAACTAGAATCAACAGCAAATTCATGATAATCAATTTGCTTTAATAAAGATGAATAATCTTCAAAATTCGCAGGTAAATCCATATCTTTCAACCTTTTTTTCGATTCAGTTTGTTCTTGCATTATTTCTGTTAAACTTTTTAATTTTTCTTTTAAAGTAATTTTTTCATCCGCGGCATAATTGTTTTGAGTTCGTAAATCAACTGTTACTTCCTCCTTTAACATTTTTAAAGTTTGAGCAAGGTTTAACGAATTATTCATATCAACCATTATTACCTTTTTTAAATTAGAAGGCTCGGCCTTTAAAACATTAACAATCATTGGTTCATATTTTGTTACAAACAAATATTTTGATTTTGTTAAATCAAGCATAAATTTAATTCTTTCAAAGTTTTCATCAAACTTTATCATATTACAAATTATTCCTAATTTATTAGCAGCAAGCCAAATAAATAAAACTTCGGGAACATCTAACATTAATAAAGAAATTACATCACCAGCTTGCAAATTTAAATTATTATGAAGTAAAAACATATGTTTATTAACTTCATTCATAATATCCCATCTAGTATATTCTTTACCATAGTAAGACATTAGCACGTGGTCATTACCATATTTTTTAGTAAATTGTAAAAAGTTTTCATAAACATTTAAATTTAATAAATCAATATTAATATTTTCTTGTTTATACCATTTTAACTGAGGTAAATCTAGTGAACTATACCCTGTTTGAGGTCCTAAAATTTCACCTTTACCAAGTTTTTGTAAATAAATTCTTCGCTTTTTTTCTTCCTCAGGTGTTAAATTGCTTAATTGTTCTTTATATATTTGTAAATCTTTTTCTTTCATATAAACCTCCCATGCCTCAATACTATACCATAATTTTGTTAAAAAAAGAAATTTATTTGGCATAAACTTCCATCTTAAAGCACTCTTTTAACTCTTTTATTACACTTTTCTAAATCAAACTCATTAATATCATAGTCATCCCAATCGGTATTTAATCCATCAAATATGTCACCTAACCTCCAAGTACCTCCACAATCTTCAACAATTCCGTAACCTTTGCCTGCTAAAACTTCGCATGGTTCTTTTAAAGGCTCAGTAATTTCCTTACTAACTGATACTTTAAAATACCAATCATCCCCAAAATCATAATTAACTAAAAACTTACTTTTTTTCTCTAAGTTTAAGTCTTTTAAGTTTAAAAATAAATAATTATCCTGTAAAAATTTATTTCCTATTTTAATACCATACAAATGAGATAAATCACCTTGCATAGACAACACAACGACTTTGCAAAAATCATCAAGTAGCATATTACTTTCTACTTGAATTTTTCGTTTTATTTCTTTTTCAAAATCTTTCAAAGATATATTTAATACATAACCATATACATTTTTTTGATTTTCTTTAAAAGCAAGATATTCCCTAATATTTTGGTTTATTTCGTCCTTATTAAAACCATAATCAAGCTGTTTTTTACTAGATTTATATAATCGTTCCAAAAGTCCTGTTTGTAAAGTATTTTGTAAACTAAATGCCCACTCATTTTCGATAATTCCATAGCCATTACCAGCTACAACTTGAAAAATTGGGTCTTGGGTTTCCTTAATCATCTCCTCAACTGTAATTTCCATAAAATAATCTTTTATATCAGTATTTAAAATTAATTTTCGACCAACTTTTAAAGGCAAAGATGCTAGTTTTAAATCTTTAATCCATCTTATCATATTATTTTCATCAACACAAAATGGATAAAAATAGCGAACATTAAAACGCAATGAATAACCAATAATATCCGAGGCATTCATCGACTTTAAAACCGATTGACAAAAATAGCTTAAATCAATACTATCATCAACCACAATTTGGCGATTCATAATATCTTCTAAACAATTAATTTTTACACTCATTACAATTTTCATACTTACCTCTTTCTAACATCATTATATCCTATTAACCAACCTTTTTAAATATATTTACTTAACAAAGTTTTAAAAACTAAAATCTTTTCATAAAATTATTTAGGTGATTTCTGTGATTAAGAATTTTGCTAAAAGAAAATTTGTTGTTACTTCTTTTGCTTTTTTTATCTTTTTTATAACCATGCTTTTTCCCTCTCCCAAGACGGAACAAGCTAGCACTTCCACTACTTATATAAATGGTACACCAACTCCTGTTTTTCTTTTGAATAATGCAAATTTTGTTGCCCGTACCGAAGTTATAACCAAACAAAATAATATTTTAAACAAAATTCAAGAATTAATCTCCTATTTAACAATCGGCAGTCAAGAAAACATCTATATTCCCAACATTTTTTCCCCTATAATTCCTAAAGATACCAAAGTAATTAGCCTTGATATTCAAGATAAATTACTAAAAATAAATTTTAGCAAAGATTTTTTAAATATCCCCGAAAAATACGAAGAAAAAGTTATTGAATGTTTAGTCTATACTTTAACGGATTTAGAAGAAGTTGATGAAGTTTTAATTTTAATTGAAGGCGAAATATTAGAAAAATTACCCTCAGGCCACAAATTACCCCATATTCTCAATCGCCAAATTGGTGTGAATACAGTTTACAATTTTAATAAAATTAGCAATGTTCAAAAAACAACGACTTATTATTTAGCTAAAGAAAACGACATTACCTATTATGTTCCCGTAACTCTTTTAGAAAATAATAGTAAAGATAAAGTCGAAATTGTCATTGAACGCCTTAAAAGTAATCCGCATCTTCAAACCAATTTAATGAGTTATTTAAACGCTTCAACCGAACTAAATAGCTATGAACTTTTAGCTGAAGAAATTAAATTAAGTTTTAATGATGCCCTTTACGAAGGCTTAAATACCGAAGAAATGAAAGAACAAGTGGAATATTCAATTACCCTTTCTTTAAAAGATACGTTTGATATTAAAACTGTAACTTTTGTAAATTAAAACACAATTTCATCTTATGTCCTTATGACTACTGTGGTAAATCAAATAAATACAACATCGTACAAAAATGTTAAAAAAAGTAGAAAAGTACTCCAGAAAGTACAAAATTGACAAAATAAAAAAATAGGAATATAATTTTAATTGTAAAGGAGATCACTAATTATGATTAAAAGAGAAAAATATTTGAAAGATATTAGACCTTTTTATGATGAAAATTTAATTAAAGTTATAACGGGAATAAGGCGATGTGGAAAATCTACATTGTTAGGACAAATAGTAGATGAAATACATGAAAAAACAAATGATGATCATATAATATATATTAATTTTGAAGATGTTAACTATTCAGATATTAAAAATTTTAAAGATTTAAATACATATATTTCAAACTTAATGAAAGATAATAAAAAATATTATTTGTTTTTTGATGAAATTCAAAATATAAAAGAATGGGAAAGAACTATTAATTCCCTAAAAGCAACTAAAAACGTATCCATTTTTATTACTGGTTCTAACAGTGATTTATTATCTGGAGATTTAGCTACGCTTTTATCAGGAAGATATGTAAGTTTTAAAATGCAACCATTTAATTTTAACGAAGTATGTGAATTAAAAGGAACAGAAAATATAGAAGATTTGTTTTTTAACTATATAAAGTGGGGAGGAATGCCTCAAAGATTTAGATTTGATGATGAAAAACAAATAAGAACATATTTATCTGATGTTTATGATTCTATTGTTATGAAAGATATAATAAAAAGATTTAAAATTAATGATATAGATCTATTTAATAGAATAATAGAATACATTATGACTACGCCTGCTCAAGTTTTTTCTGCTGATAATTTAGCTCTTTATTTTAAAAATAATGATAATAGAACTGTATCGAAAGAAACCATATATAACTATCTAGAATATATGTGTAAGGGACTACTAATTTCAAAAGTTGATAGATATGATGTAAGAGGTAAAAGAATATTAAACGGAAAATATAAATATTATTTAACTGACTTAGGTTTAGGTAGAGTTATGAGTACATCTAAAAAAGAACAACTAGGAGCTTATATTGAAAATGTTGTTTATAATGAATTAATTTATAGAGGATACGATGTTAAAATTGGCACTTTAGATAATGGGAAGATAGACTTTATTGCCCTTAAAAATGGCGAAAAAGAGTATTACCAAGTTTGCTATCAAATAGGTGATGACGAAAAAGTTAATGAAAGAGAATTCGGAATTTACAAAGAAATTGCCGACAATTATCCGAAATATGTTATTTCTACAGATAAGTTTGATTTATCACAAGAGGGAATCATTCATAAGAATATTATAAAATGGTTATTAGAAAATCATGATTAATTTTTTAAATATGGTTATTGTTAAAACATAATTTATTAAAATAAATGGAAAAGGAGCTAGCCTTTTCTTCTTTTTTCCACAACCGAAGTTTTTCAGTAAAAATTTTTAAGTTTAGAATAAAACCCCTTAATTCAATATTTATAAAAACACTTTTATTAGAAAATAGAGTATCTTGAATTTTTCTTTTAAGTACATCATAAACTTTAAAATTTTCCATTGACAATCAACGGAAAAAAGCAGATATTTCTATCTACTTCAAATATTCATTGCATCCATAAAGCTTTCGCAAAAAATCTCTTCAACAATCAATTCTTCTTTTTTGATGATGATTTAATTGGTTTAGGTAACGCTTCTTTTCGTGAAAGATTTAAGCGACCACGACTATCATAGTCCATTGCTTTAACTAAAATTTTATCCCCAACTTTAACTAAATCACTTGGTTTATTAATATGTTCATGAGCCATCTGTGATACATGAACTAAGCCTTCACAACCACTCCAAAGCGATACAAAACAACCAAAATCTTCAACCTTTGTTACAACACCTTCGTAAATTTTTCCCATTTCCACTTCACGAACAACATCTAAAATCATTTTTTTCGTGGTTTCAATTATTTCTTGATCAGTATGATAAATAATAACTCGACCATCATCTTCTAAATCTACTTTAACAGCATCTTTATCATTAACCGTTTTAACGTGACTAGCATCGAGAATTATTTTGGTAATCATTTCTCCACCTCGACCAATAACATCTTTAATTTTATCAGGATTAATTTGGAAAGTAGCAATCTTAGGTGCATAAGGACTTAATTCCGTCCGTGGTTTAGAAATACAATCATTCATCACATCCAAAATTTGTAAACGAGCTTTTTTAGCCTGCGCTAGAGCTTCTTTTAAAATATTTTTAGTTACACCTTTAATTTTAATATCCATTTGCAAAGCCGTAATTCCATTAGATGTTCCGGCAACTTTAAAATCCATGTCGCCCATATGGTCTTCTAAACCTTGAATGTCCGTTAAAATTGTATAATTTTTATTATCTTCACTTGTTATTAAACCCATCGCAATTCCGGCAACAGGGGCTTTAATTGGAACTCCAGCAGCCATTAGGGATAGACAACCTGCACATATAGTAGCTTGACTAGACGAACCATTACTTTCTAAAATTTCGGAAACAACTCGAATTGTATATGGAAATTCTTCTTCACTAGGAATTACTTGAGCAAGGGCTCTTTCGCCTAAAGCTCCATGACCAATTTCCCTCCGACCAGGGGCTCCATATCTCCCAATTTCACCAACTGAAAAAGCCGGAAAATTGTAATGAAGCATAAATCTTTTACTATCTTCAATTCCTAAACCATCCAAAATTTGATGTTCGCCAATCGCTCCTAATGTTGTCGTTGCTAAACTTTGCGTTTGACCGCGTGTAAAAATCGCTGAACCATGCGTTCTTGCTAAAACATCTACCACCGCATCCAAAGGTCTTATTTCATCCGTTTTTCTGCCATCAGGTCGAATCTTATCTTCAGTTATCAACTTACGAACAATTTTTCCTTCCAATCGATCAACAATTTTTGTAACTTGCTTAATTTTATTTTCTAATTCTTCATCAGTTGCATAAACTTCTTCAAAATGACTAATCGTATCCGCTTTAACTTTTAAAACCGCATCTTGACTTGCTAATTTATCCTTAATAGTTATTCCTTTTAACATTTCCTCATAAGCAAAAGTTTCAACTTCCTTAACCAAATCTTCATCTAAAGTGGCTTTTTCCAAAACTACTTTTTCTTTACCAATTTCATCAATAATCTTTTGTTGAAATTCACATAATTTCTTTATTTCTTCATGACCAGCCATCATCGCATCTAACATTTTAGATTCACTTAACTGATTAGCTCCCGCTTCAACCATACAAATGGCATCCTTCGTTCCAGCCACCGTTAAATTTAATTCACTTTTTTCTAATTCATCAGCCGTCGGATTAAAAATAAAATTCTTACCAATTTTCCCAACTACTACACCACCAACAGGGCCATCAAACGGAATTTCGGATATTCCCAAAGCCAAAGATGAACCAAATAATGCTGTCATAACTGGAGAATTATCAACATCAACTGATAAAACCATATTAACAACTTGAATTTCATTTCGTAAATTTTCATCGAACATCGGGCGCAAAGGACGATCAATTAACCGAGCTGCTAAAGTTGCTTCATCGGTAGGTCGACCTTCTCTTTTAATGAATCCTCCCGGAATCTTCCCAACTGAATACAATTTTTCTTGATATAAAACTTGCAAAGGAAAAAAATCTTGAGTTACCATCGTTTTCCCCATAACAACTGTTGTTAAAACAGCCGTATCACCATATCTAACTAAAACAGCCGCATTGGCTTGTTTAGCTATATGACCAGTCTCGACAACTAATTTTCTTCCCAAAAAGTCTAATTCAAATACTTTTTTCATTAAAACCTCCAATTTGTTTAAAAAAGACACTAAAAATTTTAGTGCCTATTTTCTTAAATTTAATTTTTTGATAACTTCACGATAAGATACAACATCGTTTTCTTTTAAATAATTTAATAATTTTTTACGACGTCCAACCATCTTTTGTAATCCTCTTTTAGAATGATAATCGTGAATATGTTCATTTAAGTGAACAGTTAAATTATTAATATTTTCAGTTAAAAGAGCAATTTGAACTTCAGTAGATCCAACATCATTTTTATCTTTTTGAAAGTTTTTAATAATTTCACTTTTTCTTTCTTTAGTCATTGCCATATAAATTTCCTCCTTCTTCATTATTAATCGGTTTAACTTAAGTTATATGAAAGAGGTCCATAATAACCTAAGAAAAACTTCTTCTTACATAGTATAGCTTAGTTAAGGGAAAAAAGCAAACATTATTTTTCCCAAAACGGCATAAAAATTACACGTTTTTGAAACTTACCAAAGAAAAAATAATGCCAACAACATTTACTTTTTTAATCAGGCTTATAACATTAATTATAA
>CANQRX010000028.1 GCA_947626425.1 uncultured Bacilli bacterium
CGTACGGTTCTGAGAGGGCTACATAGGGTGACCTATGTTTCTACTCGATGATTGGAGTCAAGTAGGTTTAAAACAAAATGCACGAGATATGATTGAAGAAGTCGTATGGAATACGGGTACACTAAATTTGGAGACATTTAATTATGCAACATCTAATATAACACCCCTTGAATATCAATGGGAACGAAGTGATTTTACAGGGAAACAATGTAGTCAAGGTGGCAATTATTGTAATGATGAAGTTGAACGTAAAACCATATGGGAAGGCAAAGTAGGCTTGATGTATCCATCAGATTATGGTTATGCCGTAGGTCTATCTTCAAAAACAGATAGGAATACATGTTTATATAATTCGTTAGCTCTTTGGAAAAATTGGAATTATTGTTACGATAATGATTGGCTTTTTAACTCTAGATATTATCAATGGACAATGACCCCTGCGCCGTATTCTACGACTTCTAATAGTGTGTTTTATATTGAGTATGATAGAGGTGGTGGAGATCCTAATCCTAGGGCTTCAGTTACCTCTAGCAACACCTACTACTCCAAGGTCGTACGTCCCGTCGTATATTTAAAGTCTTCCGTTAAAATTACAGGGGGAACCGGCACTAGCGAAGAGCCTTACACTTTATCTTTTTAATATGTTTGCTTTTAAAGGAAGGAAATGGTACTATTATAGTAGGTGAAGAATGTGAATACATTAAAGTTTTTATTAAGTTTAAAAGACACTAATCAATACATCAATTTTGGTTCATCTGATTTAGATACTTTAGTTGATAATTTTAAACCAGAAGTTTTTGATGATTATTTTAAAGATTTTCCTATTAAAGGGAAGGATTTTTTGAACAAGTTAACTCAAGATATAAATACTGCATCTGTAGAAGATGTAAACTCTATGATTGCTTTTTTACAAGAAGTATTAACTAACCGTTATAATAGTTTTGAAGAAAAACCACTTTTAAAAACTTTAAAAATTGAATTAAAAAAATATATTATTAATAATTATCAAAAAATGAATATTAAAAATTATTCTAAATTTTTGATTTTATGTGTTGTTGATGATTTACAAAAGGATTTAAATTATAGAATTAGTTTAAATTTTAATCAAACTAAAAATGATTTTTTAGCTGGGACTTTTTTTGAAAATTCTGTTCATAATTTAGAATATAATAAACTTCCTGTTTTGCAAGGTTTTCCTTCTAATCAGATTTTTCAAATTTTTGTCAATATGTATCATGAACAGTATCATATGCTTGTTGCGGAGTTGGCGAATAATCCAAGCTGTTATAAAATTGATATTTTAAAATATTCAATATTTAATCAGTTAAGATTAACTATGAAAAATCCAAATTTATCAAAACAGCTTTATGATGTTCAATATTTTAATTTAAAAGAGGAAATGAATGCTAATTTATATGGAATAAAAAGAGCTAAAAAAGAGTTACTAGCAATAAATCCTAATTTTAAGGTTTTAAGTATAAGTAATATTATAAACATTCCTTCTTATAAAGCTGTGGTTGTTAATAATGCTGAAAATTATTCTGCAAAAATTAGTCAAGATGATTATTTTGAAAATTTATTAGATAAAGTTATGCTTAAAGATTTAACTTTTGATTCGGAAATGCCTGCGATTATGAAAAAAATTTATAATGCTGATGGAACGAGAAAAAATTTTCAAGAACTTTATCAAGATTTAAAGATGGCTTTAGCAAGTGATATGGAAAATCAAGCCTCTGATATTTATAATTTTTATTACTATGCGATTTATCGTTATTTAAAACAAATGGATTTTGCAACTTATCAAGCTTTTGTGGTCACTTTAAATGAAGAGGAATTACAATTATTAGAAAATGTTTTAGGAAGTAATATTGGACGTTTAAATGATGAATTAACAAATTTAAATAGTACTCATTTATATAAATTAAAAGAAAATATAAAAAAACATTTAACCAAAAAAATAATTAAAAATGAATTAAGTGATATTTATACAATGCAAAATGAAATAAATTATTTAAAACTTAAAGGAGAGAATTTAGCTCATGGCAAACATTAATTATAAAGATCAATATAAACTTATTACGGAGGATAATTCAACTATAGAAGAAAAAATTGAATATTTAACTTATTTAGTTTGTAATTTAGCTAATGAAAATAAGGAAGAAAAAGAAGAGCTTATTCAATTAATAAATGATTTAAAAAGTAAAGAAAATGAATAGTATTAGAGGTGATTATTTGAAAAAAAGTTTTATACTTGGAGGAATTTTAATTTTCTTAATTGTTTTTGATAGTTTTCAAGCTATGTTTTTTAATAATAGTCCTTTGCTTAAAATTAGACAAAATTTAAGTGATAGTTATATTGATAAAGGTTTGTTAGTTAATCATTATCATTGTGTTGATGAAGAAAAAACAGTTTGGAAAAGTGTTAAATATGCTTGTCCATTAAATGATCAATCTTTAAAAAAAGCGGTTTCTTTTTCAAAAGTTGTTGATAATTTATTGATTGAAATAGATTTTCCAACTTTGTGGCATTATGAAGAAATTGTAAGTGAAGATAATTTATTACAGGTAAAATTTTATAAAGAAGATTCATCTTTATATACTTTACTAATTTTGGCTCAAACTCCTTTTGGGGTGTGTGGGACTGGACTTACTACTCAAGAGTTTAAAACTAACTCTAATTTAGATGCTTTAGTTGGATATTATGATGGGGAAGAAGCGTGGAATTATGTTTCTTTTGTTGATATAAAACCTTATCTACATTTGGAAAATCATGGTTTAGATAAGAATCAGGCTAATGAATTTTTAAATATTTTAAAAACCTTGGAAATAAAAGATAAATAGCAAATTAAATTTTTTTGGCTTGAATTGGTAAATGGGCTTTTTAAATTGTTTGCTATTTTCCTTTATTTATGGTAAATTATATTATGAATTGGAGGTTGGATTACCTATGTTAGAAACTATATTATTAATTATCTCGGTTTTATTAATTGCTTTAGTATTATTGCAAAGTAATAAGGCTAGTGATGCCGGTCAGATTATTTCAGGAACGAATGAACGGTTATTTGGTCAAACTAAAGAGCGTGGTTTAGAATTATTTATAACGAGAATAACAGCTTTTTTAGGGATTTTATTTATGGTTTTATCTTTAATATTATTCCTTATTAGAAAATAGGTAGGCAGTAAAATCTGCTTTTTTTAAATTAGTAAGGTCAAAATTAAAAAATGGTTGAGAGATTTAGTTAAAAACGATATAATATGATAGAAAGGTGTTGACTATGAAAGAGGAATTATTAAAAAAATTGGAAAATGTTCACGAAGCTAAGGAACTAATGGAAATTAATGATTTAATGGGTTTAAAAACAGCTAACGAATTACAAGAATTACAATCTGTTTTACAGGAATTAGTAAATGATTATGTTGTTTTTAAAACTAAAAAAGAGAAATATATCCTCTTAAAAAATTGTCCAAATTTAAAAATTGGTCGTTTTTCGGCTAATAAAAAAGGTTTTGGCTTTGTTATTTTAGATAAAGAAGATGACTTGTATATTGGTGCCGATGATATGAATGGGGCAATTCATGATGATGTTGTTTTGGCGGAAATAACAAGACGGGGTGTTAAACGAGAAGGAAAAATTATTAAGGTTTTAAAACGAGAATTAAGAACTTTGGTTGGAGAAATAGTTGAAACACCTAATGGACTTGCCGTTCGTTTGGATGATGATAAGCTAAATTTAAAATTAAATATTATTGAAGAATCTTTTAAAGGATGCGTCCCTGGTCATAAAGTAGTTATATCATTAGTTAAAGAACAAGGAAAAAATCGCTATTTAGGCAAAATTTCCAAAATTATTGGTCATAAAGATGATCCAGGAATTGATATTTTGAGTATTGCTTATAAATATAATATTGAAACCGAATTTAGTTTGGAAGTTGAAAATGAATTAAAAGATATTCCTAGCGAAGTTTTTGAAGAAGAATTAGTTGGTCGTGTTGATTTAACTAACGAAATGATTTTTACAATTGATGGGGATCATACGAAAGATATTGATGATGCTATTAGTTTAACCATCGAAGATGACTTGTATGTTTTAGGAGTTCATATTGCTGATGTATCACATTATGTTAAAGAAAATACGGCATTAGGTGATACCGCTTATTTAAGAGGAACCTCTAACTATTTGGCAGACACCGTAATTCCAATGTTACCTCACCAATTATCTAATGGTATTTGTTCTTTAAATGAAAATGCTTTACGTTTAACTCTTTCTTGTGTGATGAAAATCGATCAAAAAGGAAAAGTTGTTGATTATGATATTTTCCCAAGTTACATTAAAAGTAGCAAGAAGATGACTTATTCAAAAGTAAATGACCTTTTAATGCGAAATTTAATTCATCCGGGGTATGAAGCTTATGTTCCAACGTTATTAAAAATGAATAAACTTGCTCATATTTTAAGAAAAACCAAAATCGCGCGGGGTTATATTGACTTTGAAATTGATGAAGCGGAAGTTATTCAAGATGAAACGGGAAGGGCAGTTGGTATTGAACGGGTAGTAAGAGAAGATGGCGAAAAGTTAATTGAAGACTTTATGATTATTGCAAACGAAACTGTGGCAACTCATGTTAGTAATATGGATTTACCTTTTATTTACCGAGTTCATGGCGAACCTAATACCGAAAAAATTACTGATTTTGTCAATTTAGTTAAACAATTAGGCTATCATTTAAAAACAAGGTTAGTCGATATGAGTCCCAAAACAATGCAAAAAATATTGAAAGAATTAAAAGATAAACCTGAGTTTGAAATTCTTTCGGCCATGTTACTACGAAGTATGAAAAAGGCCATTTATAGTAAAGAAAACATTGGGCATTTTGGCTTAGCTTCTCGTAATTATACCCATTTTACAAGTCCTATTCGTCGGTTTCCCGATTTAACTGTTCATCGTTTACTAAAAAAATATTTTGTTTCTAAAGATTTTTCAATGGCCACGATTGCTTATTTAGAAACAAATTTAATAACGATTGCTGAGCATTCTAGTGAAAAAGAATTAAATGCCCAAAATGCAGAACGCGATGTCACGGATATGAAAATGGCAGAATATATGGAAAGTCATATTGGGGAAGAATATGATGGAATTATCAGCAGTGTCACCAGTTTTGGAATGTTTATCCAACTTGAAAATCTTGTTGAAGGCTTAGTTCATATTAGAACTTTAAAAGGTGATTATTATAATTATGTTCCAGAGATGGTTTCTTTAGTGGGCAAAAGCACCAAAAAAGTTTATCGAATTGGCGATACCGTTCATGTTAAATGTGTTAATGCTTCAAAACAAACTTCCATGATTGATTTTGAACTAGTGATGGGAGAGAAAAAAGATGGAGATAAAGAATAAAAAAGCCTATTTTGATTATACAATTTTATCGCAAGTCGAAAGTGGAATTGCTTTAGTAGGTACCGAAGTAAAATCAGCTCGTAAAGGGGCAATTGATATTAAAGATTGTTATGTTGTTTTTAAAGATAATGAAGCTTATTTAATCAATATGTATATTGCTAAATATGAACAAGCTGACTGTTTTAATCATGATGAACATCGAACTCGTAAATTACTATTACATAAAAAAGAAATTAGAAAATTAAAGGAAGCTAAAGAAAAAGATGGGATAAGTATTGTTCCTTTAAAAGCCTATTTTAAAAATGACTACTTAAAAATTTTATTAGGTGTTGCAAAAGGTAAAAAACTTTATGATAAGCGTGAAAGTATTAAAAAACGCGATTTAGAACGCGAGAATAAAAAATGGTATTAAAAGAATGTAGATTTAAAATTTCTACGTTTTTTTAATTTATATCCAAAAAAAAAATAGGTTTAAAACCTATTGCATTTCTTTTCTTAATTTATTATCAATACACATTTCAAATAGTTCAATGTCTTGTTCATGAATTGTATCTAAAATGTCGATTGCTTTATCAGTATTAACTTTTCGATAAGAAAAACCATCAATATCAATTAAATATACTTTTTCTTTTAAGCCTTTTGGTAATTCATGGTTTGGGATTCCTACTTGTAAGCGACATCCTAAATGATTTTTTGCATCTGTTTTAAAATCAAATGTTTGCATATGTTGTAATAAAACTTGGTTGTCAAAAATTTTTTTAGGAGGTATTAAATTAGGATTAATATATCCTTCCCATTTAAGAATATCCTTTTTGTCTTTAAAATCGGTTTTAATTGCATTTACGTAGCGAATTCCAATTCGAATGAAATTTTCAATATTATAATCTTTAGCTAAAATATCTACCAATTTTTTAATATATTTTTTAACTTTTTCATATTCTACACCGCATAATGCTTCAAAAATAATGCTTTCTTTATTAAGGGTAAATCTTTCTGTTTTATTTTCATTATAAAAAATATAATTTCTTACTACTTCTGTTTCGGCAATACTAGGTTTTTTTGAAGCGTCATTTTCATTAAATACGACATTTGCATTATGAATATCATATTTTTCGGTAGTCTTGTAATCTTTTTCTAAAACTTTAAATAAGCTTTCAAAGTTATCTTCCTCTAGTTTTTTTTCAAAATCTAATCTTATTATAAAGTTAGTTATATAGTTGTGTTCATAAATTTTATTCATTTTCTACATCCTCTCATAAATCCATTATATTCTAAAAAGACTTAGGTTGCAAATTATTTTTGAAAAAATAAAAACAAGAAAACTCTTGTTAAATTTAAATTATTAAATCAATAAGTCCATATTCCAATGCTTCTTTAGCGCTCATGTAGTTATCGCGGTCAGTGTCATTTTCAATTGTTTTAATATCTTGATTGGTATTTTGGGAAAGAATAAGATTGATTTTGTCTTTAATTTTTAAAATATGTTCACAAGCAATTTTCATGTCAGAGGCTTGTCCTTGCATTCCTCCTAAAGGCTGATGGATCATAACTTCGGCGTTTTCTAAGGCACATCTTTTCCCCTTAGTGCCACTGGAAAGTAAAAAGGCAGCCATTGATGCAGCCATTCCTAAACAAATGGTTTTGACATCACTTTTAATGTAATTCATAGTATCATAAATTGCTAAACCACTTGTCACAGAACCTCCTGGACTATTAATATACAAATAAATATCATCATGGCTGACACTATCTAAATATAAAAGTTCACTTATGATTATATTGGCACTTCCATCATCAATTTCTCCTGTTAAAAAAACGATTCGATCTTCTAATAAACGGGAATAAAGGTCATAAACTCTTTCTCGATTATTTTCTTTTTCTAAAACTGTTGGAATTATATTCAATTTAATCACCTGTAATAATAATAGTTAATTTTAATAAAATTTATTCAATAGGATAAAAATTAAATATTTAAAAATCTATAATATTTTATGAAACATCTTGAAAAAAGGCAGTTATTAACTTATAATTTTAATAGAAAATAGGAAGGAAAAAGATAAATGAAAATAGAAAATTATAAGTTAAAAACAAGTAAAAAAACAAAGATATTAATCGGAAGTATGGTAGGAATAATGGCTCTAGGGGGGGGGGTATCTACTAAATAAAAGTTTAGGAAAATACCAGGTCGAACAAAGTTTTCCAATAATGAATGGAAAGATAAATATTTATGGAGATGCCGATGTTTTATTTGCAGTTTATAAAGATGGAGCATATTCAGAAGAAATACCAGAAAAAGGAGAAAGTTATTATTTTGATCATGCAGATTGTACAAACAATGCAACAGCAACATGGAATCGAAGTGAATGGTCAGTAACAGTAAATTCTTTAAAAAAATCCAAAACAAAATGTAGTCTATATTTTAGTCAAAATAATACTTCAAGTGAACAAAGTAGTGTAAGCAAAATGGAGGATTTATTATCTCAAGAGGAAGATAAAGAAACAGGAATAACTATTGTCAGTGATGATAATAACATTAGATATATTGGAGCTGATCCAAGTAATTATGTGAAATTTAATTGCGATGAAAGTGGAAATTGTGAAACATGGCGAATAATAGGATTAATGGATGGAATAAAAACCAAAGCCGGAAAAGCAGAAAGATTATTAAAAATCATAAGAAAAGATAGTTTAGGTACGCATAGGTGGGATCTATCAGATAATGGAGAAAATGGTAGCAATGGAATAAATGAATGGAGTCAATCGGATTTGATGCATGCTTTAAGAAAATATGGTGGTGAATCTGATAATGAATGCAAAGATACTTCATGTAGTAGTTGGGGCCAATTAAGTTCAAGTGCCCAGAGTATGATCGAAGAAGTGGTCTGGAATACGGGAACTGCCTCTGGAACAGAAAGCACTTGGCAGGAATTAAATGTTCCAGTAGTTCAATATAAGTGGGAGCGAAGTGAAAATACAGGAAAGCAATGTAACGGTGGAAATGATTGTAACGACGATGTAGATCGAAAAACCACATGGGAAGGTAAAGTAGGTTTGATGTATCCATCGGACTATGGTTATGCCACTGATGGTGGAAAAAAACAATTTAGAAGAATGCAACGTTTATATACACCATTATATACTTGGAGTTATTATGGTAATAATTCTTGTTATGGTGCAGATTGGCTTTATGGCTCTAGTACTGATCAATGGACAATGACTCCTGCGCCGTGCTCTTCGTATGCTCACAGTGTGTTCCGTGTCGACGCGAGCGGGGATGTCTACCGCTACTATGCTAACGGTACCTACGCGGTTCGCCCCGTCGTGTATCTGAAATCGAATGTGAAGATAAATGGAGGAGAAGGAACCTCAGAAAGTCCATACACTTTATCTTTGAACTAACTTTTTGATAAGGAGGTCTTATGAAACCAGACAATATAACTCAAACTGATTGGGAATTGTTAGTAAAAAAATATCCTAATAATCTTGAAGAAGTTAAAAAACAACTAGCGAATCATTACCCAGTTCAATACTTAATTGGTAATGTTCCTTTTTTAAATACTCTTATAAATGTAGATGAACGGGTTTTAATTCCTCGTTTTGAAACTGAATTTTTAGTTGAAAAAACCATTCAAAAAATAAAAGAGTTAAATCTTGAAAATCCGTCTATTTTAGAATTAGGAACGGGAAGTGGGTGTATTTCAATTGCCTTGAAAAAAAATTTAAATTGTCAAATAACAGCAGTTGATAATCAGCAATCTTGTCTTGATTTAGCTTATGAAAATTCTTTAGAAAATAAGACTGACATAACTTTTATTAAAAGTGATATGTTAGATATTAGCTATGAAGGATACCTTGTAATTATAAGTAACCCTCCTTATGTTGCTTTTGATGAAGCCGTTGGTGAAGAAACTAAGTTTGAACCCCAAAATGCTTTATTCGCAGCTAATGATGGTTTGTATTATTATGAAAACATTCTTAAAAAAGTTTCCCATTTAACTAAATTACCTAAATTAATTGCTTTTGAAATTGGCTATCTTCAAGGACCACCAATTAAAAAATTTCAAAAAATATATTTACCTTCTTTTAAAACCATTATTGAAGTCGACTTGACAGGGCGATGTCGCTATGTTTTTCTAATTAATGAATAAAAAAAAAGAACTTTAAACATAAAAGAAATAGGTGAAGAAAATGAAAAAAATTATTCCTATTATCTTTGTGTTTTTTTTAATCTATGGTTTAACTAATGAAGCTGAATTACTTATTCCTAACAATGCGATAAGATTTCGGGTTATTGCAAGTGATAATACTTTGGTTTCACAACAACAAAAAATTCAAGTTAAAGAACTGGTGGAAGATGATTTAAATGAAATGATGGGGCAAGCTAAAACAAGTGAAGAAGCGAAAACCCTTATCTCTCAAAATTTACAATCAATAAGAGAAAAGGTCAATTCGGTA
Source organism: uncultured Bacilli bacterium (assembly GCA_947626425.1). Lineage (GTDB taxonomy): Bacteria > Bacillota_I > Bacilli_A > RF39 > UBA660 > Ventrenecus. The sequence continues at coordinate 9,849 of CANQRX010000028.1, forward strand.
ACTAAAGACAATCAAGTTAATTTTGGTCAAAATTACTTTCCCGAAAAAAAATACCATGGTGTGACTTATCCTGCGGGTAATTATGACTCTCTTGTTATTACTTTAGGAAATGGAACGGGTAACAATTGGTGGTGTGTAATGTTTCCTCCTTTATGTCTTATTGAAACAAACCAAAGCAATCTTGATGATGTGGAATATAAATTTTTAATTAAAGATTTATTAGAGCGATATTAGCATGAAAAATATAAAACTATCATAAAATTAGTAGGAGATCTATTATGGTAGAAATAATTTCATGCTTTTTAATTGCTGTTGCCCTTAGTATGGACACTTTTTCCTTATCATTAGGCTTAGGTACTTATAATATAAAACAAAAAGATTGTTTAAAATTAAGTTTAATGGTTGGGGTTATGCACTTTTTAATGCCTCTTATTGGGAACAATATTGGTTCGAATTTAATTAATTTTTTTTCCATCAACAGTAATCGTTTATTAGGTTTTATTCTTTTATTTTTAGCTATCAATCTTTTTATAAGTTTACTTAAAGATGAAACATTAGAAGCTGATGTTTCTCTTTTAGGAATGTTTTTCTTTTCATTTGGTGTTTCTATCGATGCCTTTTCAACGGGTTTAGGACTTCATGCCATCACTAGTAATATTTTTTTAGCTACGACGATTTTTTCAATTACCAGTTTTTTATTTACTTTACTTGGTTTATTAATTGGCAAGTTTGCTTCGACAAAATTAGGAAAAAAAGCTAGTATCTTAGGATTTATTCTCCTTTTGTCGATAAGCGTTTATCATTTATGTAAATAAACGCCTAGAATACTTTCAAAAAAGGAAATTCTTTGATATATTAAAGTTACGAAAAGAGTGATTGGCTTGAAAAAATTTTTAATTAATGGTGGTAAACCTTTAACGGGAACGATCACCGTATCTGGCGCCAAAAATAGTGCGGTTGCTTTAATTCCAGCAGCTATTTTATGTGATGAACCAACAACAATTTATAATGTTCCTAATATTTCGGATAAAAACGCTTTAATTGATATTTTACAAACTTTAAATGTCGAAGTAAAAGATACTAATTGTTTAAAAATCAATGCTCAAAAATTAAAAAATCGATTAATAAACCAAGAATTATCTACAAAGCTTCGGGCATCTTATTATTTTATGGGGGCTTTATTAGGTAAAAAAGGTGAAGTAAAAATTGCTTTTCCGGGTGGTTGTAATTTTGGCGAACGAAAAATTGATTTACATTTAAAAGGTTTTGAGTGTTTAGGAGCTCATGTAGTTTTAGACAATGGTATTTATCATATTAAAGCGAAAGAATTAAAAGGGGCCAATATTTATCTTGATTTTGCTAGTGTGGGAGCAACAATAAACATTATGCTTGCTGCGGTTAAAGCCGAAGGGATAACCAAAATTAATAATGCGGCCAAAGAACCCGAAATAGTAAATGTTGCCTCATTCTTAAACAATATGGGAGCCAAAATAAGTGGGGCTGGAACTAGTACTATAACCATTGAAGGTGTCAAAACTTTAACGCAAGCAATCATCGAAGTAATTCCGGACCGAATTGAAGCAGGTACCTACTTAATTTTAGGAGCTTTAATTGGCAAGGACTTAATTATTGAAAATATAATTGAACAACATTTAACCCCTTTAATTTCCAAGATGCAAGAAATTGGTATTAACTTTGAACGAACCGAAAAAGGTTTTAAACTTACGGCGAAAAAAAATTATAAACCGATAAATATTAAAACTTTACCTTACCCTGGTTTTCCAACTGATTTAGCTCAGCCTATGACCACCCTTTTAACCCAATGCAATGGAACCAGTTTAATTGATGAAACTATTTATGCGAACCGGATGGGGCATATTGCTGCTTTAAATCAAATGAATGCGAATATTAAAATTAAAGGGCAAACAGCTATTATCTGTGGTAAAACAAAACTTAAACCATGTAACGTCAAAGCCAGTGACTTACGGGCGGGGGCAGCTTTAGTTCTTGCAGCTTTAACAGCTAAGGGTCAAAGTACTATTGAAAATATCGAATATGTTTTAAGAGGTTATTCTAACATTATTGAAAAACTTCAAAATGTTGGGGCGGATATAAAAATAATTGAAACAGATTAAAGTTTAAGCAATTTCGGGAGGGTTTAAGTTATGAATATAAAAGAAAAACTAATTATTTTAAAAACAAAATTAAAAACTTGTCAAAATAAGCAAGCCAAAATTTATGATTTAAATGGGAAAGTAGATGAATTTCTAAATTGGTATAAAATAGGTCAAGAACGAAATGAAATGCGAAATTTTCTCGAAAAAATGGCCGTTTGGTATGAATTAAGGTATCCTGATTATGAAGTAAATAAATTAATTTCTTTAACTTTGAAAGATGATAATAATTATGATTTACTAAATAATAACCCTTATTTAAAAAATAGTTTGCCTAATTATGATTGGCCAAATTTTTATAATACCAAGGCTTTTTTAAATTCGTTATCAGAAAGTGAAAAAAAATATTTTGCTAAACCAATATATCCTAAAATTGTTTATTGGAATCGTTTAACAAGTACAGCTCATCTTTCTTTAACTCCAAGTGGCTATGTTATTGATTCAGAATTAATGACAACGGTGAATCCGTATATAAAAGATGAATTTTTAATTGGAAAACATCTTAAAGATGTAATTAAAATATTTAAAAGGCAAGGTGTTTGTTTTCCTTTAAATAATGAACTTGAAAAAGCTGTCAATTATATCAACAAAATGGAATATCAAAAACAAGAAATGCTTAATTGTGTTATGTACCGATTAATTGAACGGGATAAAGAAAAATATGGACCTCGTCGTGCTTTTTTGTTTGCTAAAGAATTTCATTTAAATCTTGATATTCCAATGATTTATGGAATAAATTTAAATGATATGGGCCTTTCTATTTTTATAAAAGAATATCTTAAAGAGGGTGGAAAACTTAATTTAAACTGTCTTGTAAATGATAATTTTACAACAATGCCTTTAAAAGAAATATTAGAAAAGTCTTTATTAAAAACATCTCAAAATTTAGAAAAAGTTATCCATCTGTGAAAAACTGTTTTAATGTAAATAATTTAACGCTTTAAGTTGGTTTTCACCTTTATTTTTTAGGGAGTTAATAATTGTTTTAGATGAATAGACTGATAATGTAAATTCTTTTTCTTTTCCAATATAAGTAAACTGCGCCTTTTTGTCGATTTTAACTTTTTAGCGTATAAAGCTACAAGATTAGAATAAGAACTATTGCAAAGATACTTTTGTTATTGAGTGATTAAGAATAAAGCCCATTTATGCGAGGGCGATTTAAACTGTTGATAAAATCTTAGGCATATAAACTGAATAATTATGGTCATTGGAAATTTTATAATTTTTTGTTGTTTTTTTGCCATAAAGTTATAATTAATGTTTGAATAATTGTTAAAATGTATCTTATAAAAATCTTTCTATTTTTAAATATATGAAAATTTATAATTCTCCATATTTTAAAATTGACAGACGGGGGGGGGTATATGGTAAAATTAATTAAGAGTAAGGTGTTGGAATATGGAAAAGAAAACAAATACTTTTAATTATTTTATTGTTGTATTAATTATTTTAGTTATTGCTTTTTTAGGAATAACGTATGCTTATTGGAATGTAACAATTAATCAAGAAAATAAAAATGTAGTAAAATCAGTTTGTTTAAAAGTAACTTTAGAAAAAGATTTAGATGAAATAAATTTACCAAAAGCCATTCCCATCAGCGATGAAGATGGTTTAGATTTAAATCCTTATAAATTTAGTATTCAAAATACTTGTAAAGATAATGCGAGTTTCCAAATAAATTTAGAGTCTTTATCAAAAATAAATAATGAAACAGAAATTACAGATGATAAAAAATTAGACCCAAAATATGTTCGTTTTAAATTAAATGAAACCGAAAAACCAGAAGACGGAACAATGTTATTATTAAGTAATACGGATGAAGTAACACCAATTTTAGATAATACCTATAGTTCTCATAAATTAATGACAGGATATTTAAGTCCAAGTGAAACGAAAGATTTTGAATTAAGATTATGGTTAGATAAAGATGCTGATGAAGGAGCAATATTAAAAACCTTTGCAAGTAAAGTAACAATAACCAATGCTTATTTAGAGGAAGATAAAATACCACCAACAGCAAATTTAGACTTAGCAGTATGTGACATGACAATAACAGCTACGGGAAGTGGAAAAGCTAGTACGGGAAAAAGAATAACAAAATATGAATATAAAATAGATGATGAAGAATGGCAATCAAAGCCTACCGCAACAGCAACAATTTTTACAGCAAAAAATTATGGCTTACATAAAATAAGTTTAAGAGTCACAGATAGTACAAATAATGTAAGTGGTGAAGTAATAAAAGAAGTTGAAATAAAAGAACCAGAAACTGTAAATATTAAAGGTAAAGATATTCCAGTAGCAACCTGTGGAGATGGCTTATATCGAGTTGAACATCAAGAAGAAGGTGTTGCTGAAGGTTGGAAGAAAGAAGAATATCGTTTTGCCGGAGTAAATTATAAAGATGAAAATACTTCATATGTCCATAATTATGTAAACTTTAATGACGAGATATGGCGAATCATAGGTTTAGTGAATGTTAAAACAGAAGAAGGAAATTATGAACAACGATTAAAAATCGTGCGAACAGATGGAGTAGGTAGCCAAAAGAATTTTGGAAAATATTATTGGGATACAAGTACAAATAATTGGACAACATCAAAATTAAAAACAATGCTGAATAGTAGTTATTATAGTAGTCAAAGTGGAAATTGTTATACAAATAGTAGTACAGCTATCCAATGTGATTTTAATTCTGAAAGTGGAACTTTACCAAAAGGCTTAAATGAAACAGCTCAAGGAATGGTCGATGATGGAGTAACATGGAATTTAGGGGGAACAGCAAACTATAATACCACAACAGTAACCCAATATTATA
>CANQRX010000029.1 GCA_947626425.1 uncultured Bacilli bacterium
TAATTTTTCACCAACCTATTTTTGAGGATTTATAATCAATAAACCACCACGAATTTATATAATATATTTTACTAAAAGATGTTCAAAATAACAATAAAATAAAACTATATAATTAAATTATATAGCCTCATTTATTCTTCAATTTCAAATTCTAAATTTTCTAAAATTTCTTTAACTTTTTTTAAATCTAATGACTGTTTTGAAGTAATTTCTACTATCTCCTTTTTATGGTCTGCTTTTACTTTTGATATATTTTCTTCGGTGCTTAAAGCATTAATTATTCGCTTTTCGCAACCAACGCATTTCATATTTTTAATTTTAATTGTTGTTTTCATTTAATCTCCTTCTTTTTCTTCTTTCTTTAAAGTAAAAATACTAAATAGTAAAACTAATAAAATTGTCATAAAAATTCTTGTTGAAAATTGACCAACTAAGGTATTAATTATATTTCCATTCACGGCACCGATTTTAGTTGTAAAAATAAAGATGATGGCATCGACAATAACGGAAGACATAATAGCTAACGCAACGGCAAGGACTTTAAATAGATATTTTCTAAGAAAATTATAAAGCACAATGTTAATCCCTTGCGAAATTCCAAAAGCCAAAATTGTTCCGATCATTAATTTAAATGAGGGATGAAAAAAGCCCATTGAAGATTCAGGTGCAAGTAAGACTTGTAAAGCCTTGGAAATCATTTGACTTTCAGCTAAACCTTTTAAGTTACAAACAAAAATACTAATTATAAAAAAGATGATTTGACAAATAATGGCTATTCCTAAACATTTAAAACTTTCTTCTTTCCCATAATAATGATTTAATAATGCGATGCACAAGAAAGTAAATAAATAAACAAAGATGCTACAAGATACCGGCAAACTAAAGATTGTTATTGTTTTGGATGCAATGATGTTCGAAAATATTAGTAAAGTACTTAACATGCTCATTAAAAATAATTTTTTTGAATCACACATAATTTCTTCCCACTCTTTCAATAACATTATAATTAAATTTAATTAGGTAGTCAATATTTTAAAATTCAGGATGGCCGTTAAGAACAAGAAAATATTGTCAAAAAAGGACATAAGAAATGTCCAAAATTTTATAACTCAAACTGCGAATTGTATAATTGGGCATAAAAACCATTTTGTTTCATTAAATCTTCATGACAACCTTGTTCAATAATGTTTCCATCTTTCATAACTAAAATTAAATCGGCATTTTTAATAGTTGATAAACGATGGGCAATAATAAAGGATGTTCTACCTTCCATTAATTTATCCATAGCTTTTTGAACTAGTTCTTCGGTTCTTGTATCTACATTACTAGTTGCTTCGTCTAAAATTAAGAATGGAGCATCTTCGATCATTCCCCTAGCGATTGTAAGTAACTGTCTTTGCCCAGCTGAGATATTATCATTTTCGGTGATTATGGAATCATATCCTTTTGGTAAAGTTTTAATAAAATGATCAAGTCCTACAAACTGACAAACTTCTTGAACACGTTTTTGGCTAACGTTTGGCCGATTGTAAATAATGTTTTCATTGATTGTTCCTTCAAATAACCAAGTATCTTGTAAAACCATAGTAAATAAACTGTGTAAGTTTTCTCTGGTTAATTCTTTAGTCGAAACACCATCAATTTTTATATCTCCTTTATCAATATCATAAAACTTCATTAATAAATTAACCATTGTTGTTTTGCCGGCTCCGGTGGGTCCGACGATGGCAATTTTTTGCCCACTTTTTACAGAAACATTAAAGTTTTTAATAGTTGGTTCATTATTTCCAGCATAGGTGAAAAAAACATTTTCAAACTGAATATCGCCTTTAACTTTATCTTTAGCTAAATATTTTGTTAATTCTTGTTGATTAGCCATTTCTTCTTCATCTAAAAATTCAAAGACTCTTTCCCCGGCTGCTGCAACAGTTTGTAAGGAAGTCATGGCTTGGCCAATTTGGGAAAGTGGCGAAGTAAATAACCGAACATACGTCATAAAGGCCACAATAACACCAAAAGTAATATTCCCTTTCATCGTTAAAACAGCACCGACAATACAAACTGCAACATAACCAAAATTACCAATAAAATTCATAATTGGCATCATAAGTCCAGATAAAAATTGACTTTTGCGATTTGCATCATATACTTTGTCATTTAAAATATCAAACTGCTCATTAGCTTGTTTTTTACCATTATAAACTTTTACAACATTTAAACCTGAATATATTTGTTCGATATGACCATTTAGTTCGCCTAGATATTTTTGGCGTTGATTAAAATATTTTTGTGATTTACTTAAAATAACCGTCATAAAACCAAAGCCGACTAAACAAGAAATAATTGCCGTGAAAGCCATAATAAAGTTGGTTATAAACATCATAAATATTGTTCCTAAAAATAAAGTTATGGCACTTACTAATGAAGAAATTGATTGATTCATACTTTGAGAAATTGTATCAACATCATTGGTTACTCTTGATAAAATATCACCGGTAGAATTTTGATCAAAGTATTTTAAAGGCAATTTATTTATTTTTTTCGAAATTCGACTTCGTAAATTTTGAGCAAAACGATTAGAGACAATAGTCATCGAAATTGATTCAATGTAAGTAAATATTGCGGAACAAATATACAAAGCAATTAGAAAAATAACAATTTTTTTAATAATTTCTTCAGCAAATTTTGGCTCTACTGCTTTCTTTATAGAAACAGGCATTTCGTCAATTTTAGCATATAGGGCTGCTTGATCTTTGTTATCAAGAGTTGCCATAACTTCTAAAAATTCTTTTTGGTCTAAGGCTGAAATACGGTTATCATCAATCTTTATTTCTTTAAATATAACATTAGCTATAGCATTAGGTAATCCACCTATTTCTTTAGAAGGGTCAGGTGATGTGGCAATTTTTAAAAATGCTAATTTATCTTCCGTACTAATAACTGTTTCTTCATAAGGAGAAGCTGGTAAAATTATTTTTAAAACAGCAATTGGTAAAGTTGGTAAATTATTTAACATTTCTTTTGGGTCTTTTTGATTAGTTAAAAAACTTTGGAATTGTTGTTGTTCTTCGGCTGATGTTGTTTGCATAACTTGCTTAATTTTTTCATCGCTTAAATCAACTTGAATTAACTTTTCAAATATTTGTTTCATTTCCTCTTCACTAAGACTTGTTTGTACGTTTGTAGCAATGTTTTCTAAGTTTTCAGTATTAATTACTAAGCCTTTTGAAATTTCATCCACTAAATCAGATAATTTATTGGGAGCTAGGATTGATAAAATTGAACCTAAAATTGACATCGTAAGGCCTAAAATAATTAAAGTTTTAAAAGGTTTTAATTCCTTAAAAAGACGTAACATGGAACCTTTAAAGTTTTTAGCTTTCTCAGGTTTTCTTCCTCTTCTAGGCATTTTCCAATTCCTCCTTTGATAATTGTGATAAAGCAATTTGCTTATATATTTCACATGATTTTAATAATTCTTTATGCGAACCCATGCCAACACAATGACCATTATCTAAAACGATTATTTTGTCCGCATTCATAATGGTACCAATTCTTTGAGCCACGATTAAACTAGTCGCGTCTTTCGTATATTTTTTTAATTCATGACGAAGAAGCGAATCAGTTTTATAATCTAAGGCTGAGAATGAATCATCAAAAATATAAATTTCGGGTTCACGAGCAATTGCCCTAGCAATAGATAGACGTTGCTTTTGGCCTCCCGAAATGTTAGTTCCTCCTTGGGCTACTAAAGAAAGTTCTTTGTCATCCATTTTCATAACAAACTCTTTAGCTTGGGCAACTTCTAGAGCTTTACTAACAATTTCTTTGGTTTTAACTTTGCCATTTTCCCCATAAGTAATATTGTTTTCGATGGTATCTTTAAACATAACCGCTTTTTGAGATACATAGCCAAGTTTATTGTATAAAAATTCTAAATCATAGTCTTTAACATTAATTCCGTCAATTAAGATTTCTCCATTGGTTACATCATAAAAGCGAGGAATTAAATTAATTAAAGTTGATTTACCACTTCCGGTTGAGCCTATAAAAGCTATTGTTTCTCCAGGGTTTGCTTTAAAAGAAATATTTTCTAAAATATATTCTTCGGCATCAGGATATTTAAAAGAAACATTTTTAAATTCAACAACCCCTTTTAAATCATTTTTATTTTCTTTAATTAAACCATTTTTAATAGCTATATCTTTATCTAAAACTTCATTAATTCTTTTCGCAGATATATTAGCCCGAGGAAGCATCATAAAAATCATTGCCAACATTAAGAAAGACATTATGACTTGCATTGAATAAGATGAAAAAACTACCATGTCCCCAAATAAAGCAATTTTGCCAGCCATAACACTGTTTTTAATTAAATAGATACCAATAATATAAATTCCTAATGTCAAAAAATACATTACTAAAAACATTATTGGTTGTAAAATAGCAAAAGCTTTTTGATTAAAGTTTTGTGTTCTAGTTAGTTCATCATTAACTTCGGCAAACTTATCTTCTTGGTAATTTTCAGCATTAAAGGCTCTTATAACTCTTATTCCTGTTAGATTTTCTCTAGTTACGCCATTTAATCGATCAATTAATTTTTGAACTATTTTAAATTTAGGTAAAACCATCATTAATATTGTAGCGATTGTTGATAATAAAATAACTACGGCCAAAGCGGTAATGGCACTCCATTGCCAATTTTTGTTTAATATTTTTGTTATGGCCCATATAGCTGTTAGAGGAGCTTTAACTAATAGTTGCAAGCCCATGGCGATAAACATTTGGATTTGGGTTATATCGTTAGTTGTTCTGGTAATTAAACTGCTTGTAGAAAATTCTTTAATTTCGCCTAAGGATAAATCCGTTACTTTGTTAAATATTTTTTGACGAATATTTTTGGAAAATTTAGCGGATATATTAGCAATCAAATAACCAGTTATAATGGCACATAATAAAGATGTTAAAGCGCAAAGAATCATATAGCCACCATTAATTAAGATATCACTCATTTGGCTACCTTCAGTTTGCACTAACTGCGTAATTTTTGACATATAATCAGGCATTTTTAATTCTAACCAAACTTGAAAAATAATAAATATCAAGCTTAAAAATAGATTAAAATAATCTTTTTTTTCAATGTTTTTAAATAATTTTAACATATAACCATTCCTTTCCTTAATTATTTTTTAAATTTTGAATCATGGTTTGCAAAATTTTAGAAAAGAGAGCTATTTCTTCATCAGAAATATTTTGAGTTGCTATTTTTTCTAAATCCTGCAATTTTATTTTATTCATTTCTAAGATATTTTTTGCCTTATCACTTAAAAAAATTAATTTTTTCCTTGTATCACTGTCTGAAATTTTCCTAATAATTAACCCTTTTTTCTCCATTCTGTTTAAAACGTCAGAGACTGTTGCTTTACTTAAATTTAAACCATTTTCAATTTCTTTTTGGGAAATATCCTTTTGTTCATAGTTATTTAAAACAAAATCAACTATTCGCATCTGAGTTGGGGTCGGCATCCAGTTTTTTTGATTTTCTAAAGGTTTAAACAAACTTTTAATAATAATTTTTTCAAGTTCTTTAATATTATAAAATATTTCATATTCCTTCAACTCACACCACTCCTACCCAATCGTTCGTTAGCGAACTAAATTATCTTATAATATTTTAGGTACACTGTCAAGAAAAAAACTAGCATCCGACTACCAAGTTATTTAGTAATGGAACTTCATAGGATATTTGGGAATAAAATTTTTTATTCTTTCCCATCACCACGGTAAACACTGGCCTTTTTATTGGATTATCAGTATAATAATTTTATTTTATTTTATTCCATCTAAAAAATTAGAATATGAGGCAAATACAATTTGAAAGCCGATACCTTTTTGAATGCATTCGTTTAAAATAAATAAGGACTATTTTTATCATTTAAATTGCAATAATTATTAGGAAATAAATATACTTTTTGATAGATATAAATATAAAAAAACTTGGTTTATTATTCTTCCAAACAATATTTTAATAATAATCTAAAAAAGCTAGCTTTTTACCATTAAAGCTAACTTAAATTTTTTATTGGTTTCTTTTTAAGCCAAGGGCTTCAACTACTTCATAATCTAAATAAGGGGAAATGCTTTCGTTATTTCTTAATTCCACCTTTTTTTGATATTGATTTTTTAAATTTTCTTTTTTTAAATTACAAACTTCTTGACAACGTTTTTTAAAAGCTAAAAGAGAATCATAATTTTTTAAATCAATAATTTTTGTTATTTTGGCAAAAGATGAACCTTTAAAAATTTTATTATTTTTAATTTTTCCGTCTAGAGTTATTATGGCATAATACGTTCCATCTGTTACTTTAAATATTTCTTGCATCATTTGATTTGTTAAGGGATTGAAATAATTGATTACATCATTTTCTAATAAATCTGATTCGACTTGAAAGGAAACAAGAACTCCGCCAAAATTTTTAACATAACTATTGTTTAATCCAAATGCAATGTTATCCCAAATTTTGGGAGGAATTACAAAAGTTCCCTTTTGAAAATCATACAAAGCTTCACAGCTTCCTATTTCATTAAAAATTTTAAAATATTGCTGATTAATTACTAAATTTCGCTGGTAATTACTAAATTCAAATTGCATTGTTGGCCATTCATTTATTTTGTATAGCTTTTGATTTATTAAACGCACATGAACCATAAAACATTGATTATTTTTTTTCCTAATTAAAATGGCATTAAAATCATCTAAAAGATAAAAATCTTCATATGAATAAAGGTTTAAATAATAACTAATTGTTTGATTTTTGACTGTTTTCATCTTATAACATATTCCTCCTCTTAGGCAGCTTCAATAAAATATTCGGTTTTGTCATTTTCGTAAGGGTATTCATAAATAACAAATTTTTGACCGTCTATTTCGTTATAATAAGCTTTATTTTCTTCATTTTTAACGACATCGTCACCCATTAACATATCTAATGTTACATATTCTTTTTCTAAGGCATATTTAAGGGAAGAAACGGTGTTACCATAATAAATATTAGCAACTTTTAAGCAACTGCCATAAATTCTGATTTTATCGTTTTCAAAGTATAACGAATCACTTTTTTCGTAACAATATAAATTATTTTCCAGATGTAATTTAAAATCAGAATAATCCTTCATTTTATCTAAACGTTCAATGTTTTGAATTTGTAATAAATGTTTACTTAGTGCGACAAACAAAAGAGTTAATATTGTTAATAGCATTAATGTTACTAAAAACATTGTAAATTTTGTATTCCGAAAAGCATGACATTTTTCTAATCGATATTCCATAATAAACATCCCCTAAAAATAATATTAAGATATACGTATTTTAACACAATAAAATGTGTTTCACAATCTTATACTCCGTTCATAACGGTAAATATTGCAGGTCATTTGATGAAGTTTTAAATAATAATCTTGTAACATTTCGGCTAATACTTTTTGTTCATTTTCATTAACCACAGTTTTTTTGAGTTCTTTAATATTTTCGATAATTGGTAATAAGTCAAGATTATATTGACTAATAAATTTAGATTTAATATCTAGTAAGGAATAAGAACTAGGATTTACTATTAAATATGGATATAAATCGCGACATTCTAGCTCTATTTCGTCATCTGTTTTTTCTAAAATTCTCGCAAAAGTAATATAATTTTCATATTCTTTAGCAGTAAGCATTTTTTGCATTTTTACTTTTTCTAAAAAAGCTTTTTGTTCGTGCAATTTTTTACGAAATTCTTTTTCACTTAAAACAATTTGAGCTTTATCTACAGTACTACTAAAGGAAATTTTGGAACTATTTGCTGCAACTTTTTTTTGCATTTTTTCCTTTTGTTTTTTTTGCTCATATTGCATTTTACTCAATAATTGCTTTATATATTCTAAAACTTCAGGTTTTAATTGTAATTGCTCAAAATAAATCATTAGAAAATTTATATTTTGGGAATTAAGATTTTCAAAGGCTATTTTAAAAGGAAGGACTACTTTAATTCGCTTTTTTCTTAATTTTTCACACTTTAAAATTAAATTAATAATATCTTGCATTAATAAAGATTCTTCATCTGATTTTAAATATAATTGTTTAGTATAGCATTCATTAACAATTTGATCTAGTTCTTCTCCTGTTAAATTGTATTTTTCGGCTAATAAAATTAAACCCATTTGATCAATGTATTCATATGGGGCAAACTGAGTAATTGTTATATTTTTTTGCAAAAATTTTAAGTAAATATAGGCCTGTTGTTTAAAAGTAAAGGGCCATTTAGATATACTGTTTATTAAATTTTTATTAAGAGATATAAAAAAATAATTTTTAATAGTATTTTCTTCGCATATCATTTTTAAGAAAGCCTCATAGCCTAAATAAGAAGTGTTTGTTAATTTATTAACATCAGTAGTAGCATTAATGATATTCACTATTTCTTTATCTATGCTTTTCATTTTTTACCTCTTTTCTTTTAAATTTCTTTCGTATTTAAAGTTATTGCTAGTTTTTAAATATAATTCTTCATAAAACTCTTGTAATAATTCATTCCAAACTGTTTGATCTAGAGAATTATCAGATGTCTTTTTAATTTCTTTTATGTTTTCTAAAATGGGAATTAAATCTAGTTCCATAGTTTTTAAATAAGCACTTCGTTCATCTAAGAGTGGATATGCTGTTTCATCTACTTTTAAATGGGGAAATAAATCGCGACATTCTAGTTCTATTTCATCATCTGTTTTATCTAAAATCCGAGCAAGAAAAATATAGTCAAGATATTCATTTGCTGATATTTTCCTTCCATTCTTAACATTTTCTAAAAAAGTTTTTTGATTTAATAATTTTTGACGAAATTCTTTTTCACTAAAAATAACAGGTTTATCATCAGAAGATTGAAAAGTAATATTTTGAATTTGATGACGTTTTTTTTCTTCAAGCTTATTTAACTTATACTGCAAATAATTTTCGACAAGATCTACATCTTTTATATTTAAATTCTGTTTTTTTAAAAATAAACAAATTTTTTCAATATTTTCTTTATTTAAATTTTCTAAAGCACCCATAATTGATATATATTTTTCTTGTTGTTCGTCCTTCTTTTTTTGTTGTTCTTCAATCATTTTTAGGATGCTTTGATAAACTGGATTTAAATTTTTTTTAGCTAATAATTCATTTTTGTTATAGTAGCATTCTTTTATTATTTGGGCGATTTCTTTGGTGTCAATGTGATGTTTTTTAAATAATTCTATTAAATACTCACTTGTTTTAATAGAAAAGAAAACATCTTGTTGATTTTTCATAAAATTAATATTATTTTCAATTACTTTAATTACAAACTGAGGTCGAAGTTTATCTTCTAGGTTTAAAACGTCCATTAAAAATGATAAAGTTTGGTCAATAATAACATAAAAATACTCTGGTTGTTCATTAGTAAAAATATTTAAAAAATCTAAAACGTATTCTTTATAATCATCTGGAATTAAATTAATTTTAGAATTAATTATACTACTTATTTTTTTACTTAAAGCATTCACTATTTCCCCTCCTTAACAAATTGATAGTATTCTATAGCAAAATATTAAAAATTGCAATAACTAATTAAAGGGGCTTCATTTCAAAATTGAAAAATTAAAAAAGCAAAAGGGTTTCTTGCTTTTCATATTATTTTTTTCTTACTAATTTATTGTTTACTGCTATTTTGGAAATAATGTTATCGATTACTATTTTATTTATACCAGTCATATTTGCAATATCATCAACTGATTTTCCCGCTTTATATAAATTAATTATTTTTACCCAATCTTGAGAATCTTGATTACTTTTTAATCTTAAATCATTAATCCAATCGGGAATTTCTCTAGTTAAATATGGATTAATAATTAGCCTTTCCAAAATGGGCACTAATTCGTAGGCAAAAATTTTTTGCTCTTTTTCAGATAAATCATTATAATTAAAATCATTTAAATTTTCACCATAAACTTTATAAAGCAAGTCTAATTCTTCCGCATATAATTTTGATAATATAAATTTTATTTGTTTAAATGATTTATGAAAATATTTGGCAAGTTTCTCTAAACTTTCAAAACTAAAGTCTTTTCTTTGCACTTTAATCCAATCAGGTACATCTATTCGATATTTAAAAGGATTGGCAATTAAATCTTTTAATACAGGAAGAACATCGTTTTTAAATTTATCATTATCACTGGTTGTCCAAGTTGTAGTGTTTAAACTTTGATAATTACTACCGAACCTTTTAATTACTAAAGCATATTCTTCTTCATAAAGTCTTGCTAGAGCGTCATCAAGCCTTCTTTTTGAATTAATTTTTAATATCGTATATAGATTATATGTTTTTTCCATTTGCTTCGGAAGATTGTTTGAATGAGTATCCCCAACGTTATAAAGAGAATTTATGGGATTATCAGTATAAATAGCCATTTTTTTAATTGTAGGATTGACTCTTAATTTTCTAAGAGCAGTATTTTCTATTTGTCTTATTCGTTCTCGCGTGACATTTAATTTTTTAGCAATTTCTTCTAAAGTCCAAACACGATTATTTATAAAACCATTTCGTAAATAAATAACTTCTAATTCTTTATTATTTAATTTCACATTTTTTAAACATTCTCTAAGTTCTTCGGAAAAAATTTTCTTTTGGGCCATGTCTTCTAAATTAAAATTATCATCAACTATAAATTCCCCTAATTCGGCATCTTCATCATCTTTTATATTAGCATTTAAACTTAATACTGTAATATTATTTTTTTGAAGTTCTTCAATTTCTTGAGCTGAAAAATCAGTTTCTTTCATTAATTCTTCAATTGTTGGCTTTCTTGATAATTTGGTTTCTAATTCGCTTGATATTTTATTAAGCTTAAATATTTTTTGAGAAAAATTAGCCGGTATTCTTATACTTTTAGCTTTATCGGCAATGGCCCTAGTTATAGACTGCTTAATCCACCATGTTGCATAAGTTGAAAAGCGGTAGCCTTTGGTTACATCAAACCTTTGGGCAGCTTTTATTACACCAATATTACCTTCCTGTATTAAATCTAATAAAGTCATACCACCTATATTAGCATATTTTTTGGCAATAGAAATAACCAAACGAAGATTATGTTCTACTAAAGTGTCAATAGCTTGTTTGTCTTTTTGCAATATTCTAAGTCCAAGTTCTTGTTCTTGTTCTAAAGTTAATAAAGGTAGCCTTGTAATTTCATAAATATAAGATTTTATCGAATCCATTCCATCATATAATTCGATATTTTCATCAAAAGCCTCTTCTAATGAATTATCTATTTTTATATTTTTTATAAGGCAATAACTTGTAATAAGTTGCTCACCAATTAATTGCTCAACATCTTCATCAAATAGATTAATATATTCATCAATTTTAATTTTGTTTTCAGAATTTTTTAATAAAAGACTAATTAAATTATTAAGTAATTCATTTTCTTGAATTAATTTCATACATATATCAACATTTAAAGATACTCCCAATAATTTAACATAATTTATAAACTTTTTAATTTCTTGTAAGGCTTGAGAACTTTTTTTCTTTTTTAAATTGCTAGATATAAATTTTTGTAAAACGGCTAGTAATTCTTCTTCATTACTTAACTGTTTTTGAGTTAAAGCTTGGAATTTTGTATCTAAATCGTTTTTGATTATTATTTTAATTTTTTCTTCGTCAGTTTCCTTAGTCAATGCATTTTTAATAATTTGTAAAATCATTTTTTCTAAATCTGAATTAGAAATATTTAAAAAATCGTATGTTTTCATTATCTGCGGAATATTTAAAGATTTAAAAATTTTTTGATATTTTTCCATATAAACCTCCAATGCACCGCCTAGAATATCATGTTTTTGGTAATTATTCAATCATCTTTTTGAAGATTTATTTTATTTGACCAAATTTCTTTAGGGGCCATAAAACAAGGGAAGTAGTTCCTTCAATGTCTTTAGCTTTAACAGGGCCAATAATTCGACTATCTAGGGAAATACTCCGGTTATCACCTAATAAAAAATATTCATCTTCTCCTAAAGTTACTTGAGCAAAATCTTCGGTTTCTCCATAACCATAATTGTCATCTATCTTGCGGTCATTAATATATATGTTTCCTTTTTCACATTTAATAGTTTCCCCAGGTAAACCATAAACCCTTTTAATGATTGTATCATCTTTTTTGCCATCAACCACCATATCAGCAACGACCATACTAAAACGCTCAAGTTTGCCAAGTTTATTTAAAATCATTACTTCGCCACCTTCAAGGGTATCAAACATACTTAAACCACTTACCCGAACTGGAGTAAAGAAGAATGTGCGAATAACAATGACAATAATTAAAACTACTATATAAGGCATTAATTCCTTAACCCAATTTTTTTTCTCTTCTTTCATATTTTTAACTCCTTCTTAATCAATTATAAAACTTTTAATTTAGAAAATAAATATTAAACGTGATGGCAAATAAAATCAATAACATCGTCTTCATTAACTTCTACTTTTAATAAATCATCTTCAGTAACATCAGTAAAGTATTTATCTATTTTTTTATATTTCGAAATAGAATTTAAAGGATAACCTGGATTAATTTTCAACGACGGTTTTTCGACCATGTAAAAGTCATCTTTTTCCCAACTGTATGTGTTAATATTACCTTCTTTATCAATACAACATAAACCGTAAACCCATTTAGAATTTAGATGCCCATCCCTACCAAATTGTTTAACTAAATTAGTATAATGTTCTATCATTTGTGCATCGGTTAAAACTTTTCCATTTACTCTTCTTACAAATAAACCTGGTTGATTATCATTTGGCACATTTTCTAAATATAAATTATCATCCATAGCAATAACGGGCATTTTGGTTATTTTATATGCTTCCCGAGCTTTTAAAATAGCATTTTCTACGGCATTTTCTCCATTTTCTTCAACTTCCAAAGATAAATTTAAGTCTTTTAAAGACACTAATTCTATTCCTTTTTCTTTTAACTTATTTTGAAAACGATTAATTTTACTAATATTACTAGTTGCAAATAAAACCTTTTTCATTTATAACACTCCTTTTAAAAAAAATAAAAAAGCTTAAAACGAAGTTCAAACCTTATTACTTTTTCTTACAATACTTTTTATTTAAAACTTTAACTTTTACACCTTTTTCAGTAGTAAAAATCTTTTTAACACCATCTGGTAAATTTTTTTTATAAGTTTTCATAATGACCTCCTGTTTAGGATTGTATCATAATTTTCTTTAAAAAGGTAATTTTTTTTTTAACTGTGATTTATAAGTTATGTCCTATTAAAAATTTTAAAAAAAATCTAGTGAGTAAACTTTTTTAATTTACACACTAGATAATACACCTTCTATTAATTCCCAGATAAGGTGTAAGGACTTCCAAAAGTCCCTTCACCGCCGGAAATCTGAATATTCGATTTCAGATACACGACGGGCCAGACGACGTCGGAGTTACCGACGAGGCTGTAGCCGACATACCCCGACGAGCTGACACTGAACGCATAGCCGTAATTGCCCGAATACGGCGTAATCGTCCATAAATAGCTACTACTTGGCTTTAACCAATCGTTATTGGCACATTCTTCTTTATAACCACTTTCATTCCAATTGGATAGTTCTTTTTTAAAGCAATAATCTCTTCCCGAGGTTCCACCATTCGTGGCATACCCATAATCACTTGGATAAATTAAGCCTACTCCTTTATGATTAGTTTCATCATTAACTTTTGTCCATTCTTTCTGATGACTACCGTTTAATGTCGTTCCTCGCTCATAGTTATAAAATTGGGTTACTGTAGAAGTAGTAGCATTTGTTCCTCCTAATGTCCATGTTACTCCATCATCGACCATTTGTTGAGCTGTTTCATTTAAGCCTTTTGGAGAACTATCACTTTCAGTTTGTGTATTACTATAATATTCTCCATTTAACTTCTTTTTTAATGAGGATGTCGTCCAGCCATTGCTATTTCCACTATCCCATGGATAACTTCCAAAATCTTTTTGACTACCTACGCCATCAGTTCGCACGATTTTTAATCGTTGCTCATATTTTCCTGCTTCTGTTTTAACATTCACTAAACCAATGATTCGCCACTTTTCATTATTAAAATTTACATAATTATGAACATATGAAGTATTATCATCTTTATAATTTACTCCGGCAAAACGGTATTCTGTTTCTTGCCAGTTTGCATCAACGCCTGCTTCGTTATGTTCGACTTTATATAATCCATCTCCACAGGTAGCTATTGGAATATCTTTACCTTTAATATTTACAGTTTCTGGTTCTTTTATTTCAACTTCTTTTATTACTTCGCCACTTACATTATTTGTATTATCCGTGACTCTTAAACTTATTTTATGTAAGCCATAATTTTTTGCTGTAAAAGTTGTTGCTGCTGTAGTTGTCTTTGATTGCCATTCTTCATCATCTATTTTATATTCATATTTTGTTATTCTTTTTCCCGTACTAGTTTTTCCACTTCCCGTAGCTGTGATTGTCATGTCACATACTGCTAAGTCTAAATTTGCTGTTGGTGGTATTTTATCTTCCTCTAAATAAGCATTGGTTATTGTTACTTTACTGGCAAAAGTTTTATTCATCGCTCCTTCATCAGCATCTTCATCTAACCATAATCTTAATTCAAAATCTTTGGTTTCTTGTGAACTTAAATACCCTGTCATTAATTTATGTGATTCATATGTATTTTTTAAAATTGGATTTACATTTGGGGCATTACTTAATAACAACAT
>CANQRX010000030.1 GCA_947626425.1 uncultured Bacilli bacterium
TTTTCGGTTGAATATGCTTTAAAAGATATACATAAACCTATTGGAGTTAGTTCATATGAATTATCAGAATATTTACCTCCTGAAATTTTAAAAGAATTACCAACTGAAGAAGAATTAAATTTACATATCGATTTAGAAAATAAATAGTGTCATTTTGTACTAAAGAGAGAGCCATTTAAGGTCTGGCTTGCTAATTTAGGTAGTGAAAGAATTGATGAAGTATTCGATCCTGAAATTGCTATTAATAGAGCTGTTAATTATTATAGAAGATTAGGTTACAATGATGAATGGATTAAAAAAAGACTAAACGGAATTGTTGATAGATTTAAACTAACTGATATATGGAAAGATGGTGGCATTGAAAAACCTGTTGAATATGCTATGCTTACTAATGAAATATATAAAGGTTGGTCTGGTATGAAAGCATCAGAATATAAAGCATATAAAGGTATAAGAAAAGAAAGTTTGAGAGATAATATGACGGATATAGAAGTTATTCTCACTGATTTAGGAGAAATTGTTACACGTGATATAGCAACAAATGAACATCCACAAGGATTTAAGGAAAATATGAAAGTTGCGACCCGAGGTGGACAAGTAGCTAATGATGCGAGAATTTCATACGAACAAGCAACTAAAAAATCAGCAATATCAAATAAAAATGCTCTTAACTACCAATATAAAGATGAAAATAAACAAATTGAAAATAAATAATTAAAGTTCAGTTGTTGTTAGAACACCCTTACAAAACTTATAAAATAAGAATTTAATAAATTTCCAAAAAACTCAAGTAAACTTATAAGTTAAACTTAAAAAAAAATATTCTAAATTCTTATTAGAAAGATATAATTTTGATTCTTACAACCGTTTTATAAAGATCTTTCCCAAAATCAATATTTTGTGATTATTCAAAAAAATCATCTAAAATTAGATGATAGCTGTCATTCAAGTTTTTTGAATGCTTTTTTTGTTTACGAAAACTTAGGTTCTAAAAAGATTCGCGTAGCATAGAAAAACCCTCCTTTGATAAAATAAGTGCTGTCTAACAAATGCACTGAAAGTCAAAGGAGATGTCCTGAAAGGACATGAATAGTTTAGTACCCACGAAGTGGAATTGTAAATACCAGTAGATTTTTATTATCTTTTTAAATGCTCATTTAAAGAAGCTAAATAGTTTTGATGTTTTTGATAATGAAAAGAACTTAAATAAATTCTTTGATTATCCAAAATCATGTTTTGCTCAGCAACTAATTGTTCTAATGGTTTAGGGATTTTATTAGGATTAAATTGCCGTAAGTATTTTAGGCTTGCTAAAGAATGTTCCCAAGCCTCATATTTATTTAAGTATTCTTTCATTTCATTCAAAGGTAATTCGACTTCCCAAAATGGTTTCATTTCAACATAGTTAGGGTTAGGATATTCATCATAACAATCATAATAATTCATTAAAAAATCTTCAATGGAAATATATGCTTCATTTTGGGGAACATCTTGCATTTGAAATTGTTTGGCTAATTTTAATAATTTTAATTGGCCTTCTTTTCCTACACATTTAACGCCAAAATTAACGGTTCCATAATGATAGGAAAATTTAATTACATCATCACCACTTAATTGCTGATAAATTTCTTTGTTTTCTTCGGAAAGATTATCAGCGGCTATTTCTATCCAACATTGTCCTCTATTAAAGTGATCACTTACCATAAAAGTATAAATATTTTTAGACCATAATTCTTGACAAGCTAATAGGCATTCTTCGATTATAAACCGCCGTGGATTATTTTCGACTATTTCTTGGGAGCTATGGGGTGTTTCATCAAATTCGTCATTTTCAGGTAAAAATCCCTCTTTTTCTCTTTCCATTTTTAAGGCTTCAACGCCTTGTATTTTTGCTAATTCTTCGCTTGATATTTCTTCAATATCATCAGTTGTTAAATATTTTAATTCTTCATTATCCATATTCCTTTTCCTTTCGCTTGTTTACATTATATTATTTTAAAATCGACAATTCAATAGACTTTACATCGTAAAACTGATACAATGATTTTAGAAAGAAGATGAAAAAATGGGAACCTTAGGAATAATTTTAATTGTCATTGCTTTACTTTTATCATACGCGATTTTACATGTTTCAGTTTACAATAAATTACAATACTTTACGACTAAACTTGAACATGTTGAAGGTTTAATTGATGAAAACTTACGGGCTAAATATGATTTAGTAATTCGTGCTGAAGATACCATCGCCCAAAATTTAAAAAGTAAAAAAGAATACTTAAAAGAATATCACGATTTAAAAGACCAAAAAATTAGTAACTTTGATTTATACCGTAAATTAGAAGAAGCTGAAAATATCATTTTGAATCTTTATAACGATCATGAAGAATTAAATGAGAATGAAAATCTTAAAGAAATTATGAAAGAATTAAAACAAACTGACGATGTTTTAATGGCTGGTGTGACCTATTATAATAAACATACAAGTACTTTAAACATATATTTAAGAAAATTTCCAACAAATATCATTTCCAAATTTCATCATGCTAAAATTCGCCCTTTCTTTGATGGTAAAAATATGTTGGACAATGACTTTGAGGATTTTAAATTGTGAGTAGGATGAAAGTTAAAACACTTATTGTGGGCGAGTTACAAGAAAATTGTTATTGTTTATTTAATGAAGAACAAGAAGCTTTAGTTATTGATCCTGGTGCAGAAAGCGAAAAAATAATTAATGCCTTAAAAGGTTATGATGTAAAAGGAATTTTAATTACCCATTTTCATTTTGATCATATTGGTGCCAAAGCCGCTTTAGAGCAAAAATTTAATTTAAAAGCTAACCAACCTTTACCCAATCATTTTCATTACCAAATTATTAAAAATCCAGGGCATACTTTAGATTCGCAAAGTTTTTATTTTCCCACAGAAAAGATGCTTTTTGATGGGGATTTTGTCTTTGCTGGTGCAATTGGGCGAACGGACTTAGGTGGTAATAATTTTCAAATGAAAAAATCTTTACAAATGATTAGTCAATATCATGATGATTTAATTTTATATCCAGGTCATGGAAAACCCACATCTTTAAAAAATGAAAAACCCACTATTGCATATTATTTACAAATTTTATGATAAAAAAAGGTTTTAATTTTCAAAAAACATATTGTGCTAGTTATAAATAAAAAAAATATTCATTGTGAAACTATGAATGTCACCAATACTATTGCAATTTAGGAATATATGATAGAATAAGATAAAAAATTAAGTTTATATTTATAAATTAAATGTATATGCCGTAGAAAAGCTTTAGAGCTAAAATTATGGCAATGAATGCAAAAAAGGAATATAATATGCTGAAAAAGTTGATATAATCAAATTTTTTTCGCAAGTTGAAAATGAATTTTTTGCTTTGCAAAGATGAACAAAAAATAAATTAATTTATATAACTTGAAATCAGTTTTAAAAGTTAAATTAAAATGTATCTATAATGAAAGAATTGAGGTGTTTAAAATGAAGCCATTCATAAAATGGGCCGGCGGTAAAGAAAAAGAATTACCTATAATATTAGAGAATTTGCCAAAAAAATTTGATCGTTATATTGAGCCCTTTGTGGGTGGTGGGGCAGTGTATTTTGCTTTAAATAAACCTAATTCTATTATAAACGATAAATCTGATGAGTTAATAAACTTATACAATTTTATTAAAAATGGAAATAAAGAATTTCTAACAAAACTTAATGAATTATTTTATAATTGGTCTTTGTTAGAAAAAGTAATTGAAAATAATTCCGAAGAATTACTCAATTTATATAAAAATTATTGTAATGAAATCGCTGAAGATAACAACTTAAAAATAAAATATAATGACAAAATTTGTGAATTTGTATTATCACATTCAGATGAATTCAATGGCGTTTTAACTAATCATTTTAATATAAAAATTGATAATTTTATCCATGAAATTCAAAAAAATTTATTGTCAAAAATAAGACGAATGTGTAAAATTTCGAAAAATAAAGGAAACCTTACAGATACTAATATACTAGAAAATATGGAAGCATCATTAAAAAGTGCCTTTTATATGCATTTTAGATATTTATATAATAATAGAAATGAACTAGATATATCCCAAGAATTTTCATCGGCAATGTTCTATTTTATAAGAGAATATTGTTATGCTTCAATGTTTAGATATAATAGACAAGGTAAATTCAATGTTCCTTATGGTGGAATAAGTTATAATAGAAAAGATTTTAATAAAAAAATCGATTATGTAAGTTCAAAAGCTATAAAAAAGTATATGAATAAAACGAAAATTTATAATATGGATTTTGAGAATTTTTGTAATACTATAAATTTGACAGAAAATGATTTCATTTTTTTAGACCCACCTTATGATACTGAATTTTCTACTTACGCCAAAAATGACTTTAACAAAAATGATCAGATAAGATTATCAAATTTTTTAAAAACTACTAAAGCACAGTTTATGTTAATAATTAAAAATACCGATTTTATTTACAATTTGTACAATAATAGTGGTTTTTACATTAAATCTTTCGATAAAAAATATTTAGTTAGTTTTCAAAATAGAAATAATAAAGATGCCGAACATCTTCTAATAACAAATTATAAAATGGAGGAAAATAATGAACAATGATATTATAAGAAAACAAAAAATAGAAGCAATTAAAATTATTGTCGATTCTAATATAAAAAGTTTCGCGGAAGGTTTTGAAGCAAGATATACTTCGGAAGTAAATGATCCAAATGGTGTAATTAACTCCAAAAAGAATAATATTTTTATGGCCGAGTTAGGTAAGGAATTTATGTTTTATTCTGCTTTTGTGCGTTCTTTTGATTCAAGTTTTGGAAAAGTTTTAGAAAATATTGGTAATTCGATAGCTAAGTTGTCATATGAAGTACGAGGAAGAATAGATTCTTATCTTTTACCTCAACAAAGTCAACATATTGATTATTTGCTTGCAGAATACGATAAACATGTTAAACCAACCGTTAATGATTATGCCTCTTTTACATGGGTGAAACCTAGCAATGTTGAAAGCTATATGAAAAATCATGAAACGGATAATTATTTTTATAATTATGAGAAAAAAGAACATTATATTATAGAATTAAAAGCAGGAGGAGATTTAGATAACAAAAAATCCAAAGCTGAAAAAACAGAACTATTACAAGAATATTTTTTGTTAAAAAATAAAATTGTCGGAACAGATGAAGAAATCAGGATATTTTTAGGAACTGCTTATAATAAATTTGGTGAAGGTAACGAATGGAAACAAGAAAGAGTACAACAATATTTTTCTGAAGAAGAGTTGCTTATCGGCTATAATTATTGGAATTTTGTTTGTAACGATGATGAGGGATTTAATATTGTATTTGAACAATACAAAATTAGTTGTCAATATATTAAAGAATCATTAGAAAGAATTAAACAACTTTATTTTACTGATATAAGTAATAAATAAAAAAAGCAACTTCGGTTTATGCAAACTTATTAAGTTTTTTTGCGTAGATTTTAGAATGTTTGCTGATTATTTTACAATATTATCATATTTACAAAACTCTTTTATTTTTGCATTAACAGTTCTTATGATAAAAATTTTAGTTTATGCAAAGGATATATAGTTGCATCAAATCTTTTAATTAATCGTAGCGTAAAGAAATTACAACATATTAATTAATTTTGATAAAATAATTTAGGAAAATTTAGTACCGACAAGTTGCTTGGTAATAAATACTATGTAGTAATTTATTAAAAACGAAAGGCAAGTCAAACTGGTTAATTATCATTGAAATAAAAAAATAAGATATTTCGCTCTTATTTATTTATTAACTTCAAGTATTCATTAGTAGTAAAATTAATTCTTTTTCTTCATATTTATTTCTCATCTAAAGAAGCTATAAGATCATTAACATTATTATGCCCTTTTCTTTTTCCTTCTCTTACTTCTTGGATAATTTTTTCCCTTCTTCTAAAGCTTCTAATAGTTCTTTACTAGGTTTAGGGTTAGATACTTCAAATGGAAGTCCGTCCCGTTTTACTATTTGGGTTAAAAACATATTAATAGCAGTACTCATATTAAGTCCGAGATCATTAAGAATTGCATTTGCTTGATTTTTTAAATTGCTATCAACATTAACATTAACAACACTGGTTGAACTAGCCATATTTTCCTTCCTCCTTTCAATAGCATATTAACATATTATTTTTGTTTTATCAATACATATGTATATGCTATATATATATTATATACATTAATTTCAAAAATATATTTATAAAGATTAACTAGTTTATTATTTTTCATATTCGGTTATTAAGCCTTTGTAATATTTCCAAGCTAAAATTTTTAAAACATGATTTTCTAATTCTTCCATCGTTATTATATTGTTATCAATGGCTTCTTTTATGTTTTGAAAATTAGTTTTGTAATCAGTAGTAATTAATAAATCATTTCCTGCTAAAACAGCTAGGCGAGCTTTATTTTCAATATTACTTGTGGCTCCCATTTCTAAATCATCGGTTATTGTTATTCCTGAAAAGTTTAAATCTTCTGTTAGTAACTGATGAACTTTTAAGGATAGGGAAGCTGGATTTTGATTATCAATGCTTGTCACTATATTGTGGCTAATTAAAACACATTCGGCATCTGCTTCTATCCCTTCTTTAAAGGGAGGAATATCATGTTCGAAAATATTTTCTAAACTTCGCATATCTGTTGAAGAACCCGTATGGGTATCAACATTGTTTCCATAACCCGGAAAGTGCTTTAAAGCATAAGAAACACCGGTTTTTTTACTAGCTTCAATAACTGCTTTGGCATAATTTGCAGTGTTTTGGGTATCCAATTTAACTGTTCGATCATAAATATAATCTTCATCATTATAAGAAACATCCACAACGGGAGCTAAGTTAAGATTTAAGCCTAAACTATAAAGAAGTTTACTTTTTTCTAAGGTATCTTCTTTAATTCCTTCAATTCCTCCTGATTTATAAACTTCGCTTGGAGATGCAAATGGTTCATCTCGTAAATTTTTATTACTTGAAACGCGAACGACTGAACCACCTTCTTCATCCACCGCGGTTATTAAAGGAATTTTTGCCTCTTTATTTGCTTCTTCAATCATTTGCTTTACTTCCTCTTTAGTTTTATTTTGAAAGTCTTTTGCGTAGAAGATAAAGCCACCAAAGTTGTAAGTGCTTAAATCTTTTAAACTATCCGTACCATATCTTACTAATAACATTTGGCCAATTTTTTCATTTAAAGACATGGTTTGCATTTTTTTTCTAGCTAGTTCATAATAATCATAAAATAAATCCAAATCAACTTCTTCAATATTTATAACCTCATAATCTGTGACTTGACAACTTTGGACTTCTTCCGTTTTAACTAAAGTTCCTTCGCAAGATATTTTAATATCGGAACCAATTAAAAGATTTTCGGCATCCATTTTAAAAGTATATTGTTCATTTTCCTTGTTTTTAACAGTAACTAAATCATTATCTTTTTTGATAACTTTAGCTTCAAAACTAATAATGTCATTTTCAGGATTTCTTTTTCTTAGTAATGAAACGCCCATTAAACTAATTAAAATAATAACAACAATACTAACAGTCCATAACTTTTTCATATTCTCACCTTAAAAAATTTTATTATCTTCTAGGTATAATTATAACAAAAAAACCATTAGAAAAAAATTTAATTTCTAATAGTTTTTGAATTAATCAAACGTATCGGAATAATCGGGATTATAAGCAATAGGCTCATCAAATTCCACATAATTTAAGTAAATCATGCGAATTAAATACCATTTTTTGTTGGCTGGGTCGGCTAAAATTAAATGATCTCTTCCTGATTGTTCGATAACTCCTGTGTAAACTTTATCCCGCCATTCATTGGAATCTGGATAGGAAACATAAGCCCTCACTCGTTTTCCTTTATTTAAACGCAAAATATTTTCAATTAAACTTTGTTCAAAAACAAAACCTTGTTCCACACTTACATTTCCTGGGGGAGTTACTTCGGTTGGTGTTGGATTTACGGCTTGAGGAAAAGTAGGCGTATTAAAAAAACTTCCGTTCATAAAAACCTCCTTGATACATTATAATCATTTATTGATTTTCTATGATAAATTAGCTATAATTTTTTTGAAAGTAAACGTAAAAAGAAAGGAAAAATAGTTATGGATATTAAAAAAATAAAAGAAAAAATATTTCAAAAAGATTTTTATAAAAGAACGTGGATAATTATTTTAGGAACTTATATGTTGGCCTTAAATTACAATCTTTTTTTAACTCCTAATCATTTTGTTATTGGGGGAACTTCGGGCCTTTCCATTGTTTTTGAAAGCCTTTTGGGGTGGAATGCCAATCTATTTCTTTATATTAGTAGTTTTGTTTTAATTATTTTAAGTTATTTTACTTTAGACAAAGAAGATTTTAATGCCTCTTTAGTGGGAAGTATTCTTTATCCAATTATGGTTAGTTTTACTAAACCGGTTGCCGAATTTTTTATGCCATATGTCACTTTTGATAACATTTTATTAACCATCATTGTTACCGCTTTTATTCATGGTTTAGCTAATGGTTTAATCTATAAAGTTGGTTTTAATACGGGTGGATCGGATATTCTTATGAAAATCATTCATAAATTCGGACATATTCCGGAAGGAAAGGCTTTACTGTTTTTAAATGCCATCATTATTTTATTAGGCGGATTCGTTTTTGGTTTAGAAAAAGTTATATATGCGATTATAATTTTAGTTTTATATACTAATATTGTTGATAAAATTTTAATTGGTATTAGTAATTCGAAATTGTTTTTTATCTATACCAAAGAACATACCAAAGTTAGAGATTATATTATTAAAGAACTAAAAATGGGCGTTACGATTTTAGAAACGGAAGGTGGTTACAGTCGCAAACCAGGTTATATGTTAATGTGTGTCGTTCCAACTAAGGATTATTATTTATTTAGAGAAGTTGTTTTGCAAATAGACCCAAGTGCGTTTTTCGTTATTCATGATTGTTACGAAGTTCAAGGCGGCAAATTGACGAAAAAATAGTGTGTGTTACATTATGTATATGTAATGAAATGCCCTTCTTAGGATGGGGAGAAAAGGGAACGCTGTTCCTTTTTTTTTCGTTATTAAATTGATTTAACATACATTTGAATATTTCTAAAGATATTTTTTAATTGCATCATTCTATTTTTAGGAAAATTTTGAAATATCCATAAAAGATAGATTAGAAAGTATGTGTAGAAAAAATGTTGGTGATATTTCAAAACTTTAAAATAATAATGGAAGATCTTTGAAATTTTTAATGATGTTTTTCCTTTTCTTTTTATCGGCTAAATTTACCATTTATCTAGCTCTTTTTTTATGTTATAATGTCGATAATAAGAAGGTGTAGTAAATGAAGTTAATTAAAGTTGAACATGCATATAAAATTTATAAAAATGGGACAACTGCCATTGCGGATGTTTCGGTTAGCATAAATAAAGGCGAGTTTGTTTTTATCATAGGATCAACCGGAAGTGGTAAATCAACATTTATTAAAATGCTTTATCGGGAAGAAAAACCTACGAAAGGAAAAGTTGTCGTTGGTGGCATTGATGTTTCAAAATTAAGAAATTCGAAAATCTATAAACTTCGTCGGAAAATAGGAGTTGTTTTTCAAGACTTTAAATTATTACCAAAATTAACTGTTTACGAAAATGTGGCTTTTGCCTTAGAAACTTTAGGATTACCAACGAAGGAAATTAGACCCAAAGTTATCAAAGCTGTGGAAGCGGTTGGTTTAAAAGATAAATTAAGAAATGTGCCAAGTCAGTTATCTGGAGGCGAACAACAACGGGTGGCAATTGCCCGAGCGATTGTTAATGAACCGAAATTATTAATATGCGATGAACCAACAGGAAACTTGGACCCTGATACTAGTAGAGAAATTATGAAAATAATTGAAAAGATTAATAAAGACTTAGGAACAACCATTATTATGGCTACTCATGACAAAGAATTAGTAAACAAAATGCAAAAGCGAGTCATTGTCATTGAAAATAGCGTAATAGTAAGTGACAATATGAAAGGAAGTTATAAAGTTCATGAGAGCATTAAGAATTCTAAATAGAGGTATTCGTGATTCTTTTAAAAGTGTTTTTCGAAACCTTTCATTATCAATGGCCTCCATTGCTTGTACAACCGTTACTTTAATTTTGGTAGCTGTTTCTTTAGTTTTAACTTATAACATTAATAACATTACTACCAATTTGGAAAAAGAATTAACAATTGTTGTTTATTTAAAAAAAGACAGTACAAATGAAAATCGAGTTACTTTGGAAAATGATTTAAAAACCATGGAAAATGTTGATAAATACGTTTATAAAAGTAAAGATGAATGGATGGCGGAGATGAAACAAGAAAATCCGACCTTAAATGTTTCTTTAGATTACTTAGAAGAAAATCCGTTATTGGATTCTATAATTGTAACGGTTAAAAATGTTAATGGTTTAGGGGTAACGGCTGAAAAAATTCGGAATTATGATTTTGTTTCAAGTGCTGATTATGGAGAAGGTATGGTTGAAAATATCATTGGCATTTTTGATGTTATTAGCAAAGGAACAATCTTTATCGTCCTAGCTTTAGTGTTAGTTACGGCTTTCTTAATTAGTAATACGATTAAATTAACGATTTCATCTCGGAAAACGGAAATTGAAATTATGCGTTTGGTTGGAGCTAGTAATACGGCGATTAAATTACCATTTATTTTTGAAGGTTTTATTTTAGGAATATTCGGAAGTGTAATTCCAATTGTTTTAAGTATTTATGGTTATGTATACCTATATGAAACGTCAGGTGGTTACTTATTTACCAAAATATTAACTTTAGCACAGCCATTCCCATTTGTCATTGTTGTGGCCTTATTCTTATTAGTTGTTGGTTGCTTAGTTGGTATGTTTGGTTCATGGCGGGCAGTTAGAAAGTACTTGAAAATATGATGAAGAAGATAATAAATATAACTTTAATTTTATTTGTCGTTTTAGCTTCAATGCCTTACAAAGTTCAAGCTGAGGCCAAAACCCTTGGAGAATTACGGGCTGCTTATAATGAGGTACTAAGACAAAAACAAGAAAACGATAATAAAACCGAAGCTGCTAAAGAAGAAATAAGACAAAAAGAAGCTGCCATTAAACAAGCGGAAGCGGATATTCATAAAGCCGAACAAGAAATGGAAGATGCCCAAAAAGCGATTGATGAATCAAATAAAAAAATTGCTGAATTAAAAGAACAAATGAAGGGAATTTTACTTTATTACCAACAAATGCAAGGTGGTAATGCCTATGTCGAATATGTATCAGGAGCAACCACGATGACCGATTTTATTACCCGAGTTGCGGCGGTTGAGTTTGTGACGGCTAGTGTCGAAGATTCCGTTGATGAACTAAAGATTGAAGTTGAAAAAAATGAACAATTAAAAGTTGAATTAGAAAATAAAAAGAAAGCTTTGGAAGCTCAAAGTGAAGAATATAAAAAAGTAATTCAAGCTCGTTATTCGGATATAAGCCAATATGATAAATATGCTTTAAATATTGATGAACAACTGGAAGTAGCTAAAAAAAATCTAGACATGAATGTTAAAAAATGTCAGGATACGATTGGGAAAACGAGCGATGATGTTTTACTAAGTGATTGTACGAAAGTTCCTTTAAACAGTGGTTGGTTAAAACCTTTAACGCATGGTATAATTACTAGTCAAATAGGTTCACGGTGGGGAAGTTACCACAATGCCTTAGATATTGGTGGTAATCCAGAATGGACTCCTGTCTATGCTGCTGCAGCTGGGGAAGTTGCAGCCCGCGTTGAACGGGCAAGCTGCGGAGGAAATATGTTGTTTATAAATGTTGAAGTTGACGGAGTTAAATATTTAACTTACTATTATCATTTAATTCAAATGAATGTTAATGTGGGTGATGTTGTAACTCAAGATACCGTTATCGGTTATGTTGGTGGGGGAACAACTGCTAGTTATGATAGTTGTACCTTTGGAGCTCATCTTCACTTTGGAGTTGCAGATGGCTGGTATGATATTCGTTATCCATTTGTCAACCGAAGCAAAGTAATGACCCCACCAGGATTTCCAAATTACGAAGGATGGAGCTTTAATTCAAGAACTGATATGTATTAAAAAGCTGATTTAGAATATTTCGGCTTTTTTCTTTTCCTTTAATTTAAAAAAGAAATGCTAACTCTTTTCAAAATGGGGTATGGTCTATATTCATTTTTTATGTCATAAAGTGTAGAAAAATGATGATATTTTTGTTATAATCATGAAGTGAAGATAAGAAAGAGGTAATATTAATGACTTTAGCAAGTGTTTGGTCCTTAGTGACTAAAATTGTCGATATATGTATTGTTTGGTTATTATTTTATTTTGTTTTAAAAAATATTAAAAATAATGCCAAAATGGTTTTAATTTTAAAAGGTGTTTTATTAGTTATATTTATTGAAATTTTAAGTAAAATGTTTAACCTTTATACGATTGGTTTATTGCTTGAATATGTTGTTGAATGGGGACCATTAGCTATTATTGTTATTTTTCAACCTGAAATTCGGGGTATGTTAGAAAGTATTGGGCGAACTCAACTACTAGGTCGTCATAAAACTTTGACTGTTTCCGAACGCGAAAAAATGGTTAATGAAATTATGAAAGCCATTGAATTTTTAAAGAAAAATAAAATTGGGGCTTTAATTGTTATTGAAAGAGATATTTCTTTACAAGAATATATTGATCGAGCTACCAAGCTATATGCGGATATTACCAGTGAATTATTAGGCAATTTATTTTACCCAAATAGTCCTTTACATGATGGGGGAGTTATTATTCAAGGTAATCGAATAACTTGTGCGGGAGCTGTTTTTAAAACAAGTATGAATCCGAATGTTAGTAAAAAATTAGGAACTAGACACCGAGCTGCTTTAGGTGTTGCTGAAGAATCTGATGCTTTGTCATTAATTGTTTCCGAAGAAACTGGTCGTATTTCCCTAGCGTACGATGCCGATTTAAGATACAATCTAACTTTAGATGAATTTCGAAAAACTTTGATGGAAGAACTAAAACCAAAAACCGAGTTATTCTATGGTTCTAACGGCGAAAGTGAGGATGAATTCAATGCGTAAAATATTTAAGTTTTTTAAAAATATCTTTGTTAAATTATATAAAGCTTTGGATAAAGCCTTGATTACTCCTATTAGTCGAGCTATTTTCTATTTATTAGATAAATTAAGAAACAATCCTTTTCATATCGAAAGATTTTTAAATCGCCCCCAAATACTTTTATATGTTTCGTTAATTTTGGCGGTTGCCACTTTTGTCTTGGTTGACAGTCAAGTAATTACTCTAGTTGAAACCGAAGCGGAAATTTTAACTAAAGAGCCTGTGACTATTTTATATAATAAAGAAGCTTATGTGGTTGAAGGAGCAGTTGACACAGTTGACATTATCTTAACAGGTCGGAAAAGTGCCTTATACCTAGCTAAACAATTAGGAGAACATGAAGTTGTTTTAGATTTAACCGATTATGAGGCCAGTGATACCGCACGTAAAGTTCCGCTTTCTTATAATCAAACAGTTGACAATATCAGTTACAAATTAGATCCCGCTTATGTTAGTGTAGTTATTAAGAAGAAAATTAGTCAAACGAAATCAATTTCTTATGATTTATTAAATGAAGATAAATTGAATGAAAAATTTTCGGTTGATAGTGTAAGTTTAGATCAAAGTGAAGTTGTCGTTAAAGGTAGTGAAGATGCTTTAGCTAAAATTGCGACTGTTAAAGCCATCGTTGATTTAGGAAATCCAAAATTTACAGAAGCTATTTCTTATGAAGTTGATAACTTACCTTTGGTTGCTTATGATGAAAAAGGAAATGCTTTATCAAATGTTGAAATTGTGCCAGCGACAGTTGGTGCTAATATAACGTTTAGTACTTATAAAGCAACTGTGCCTTTACAAATTTTAACTACTGGTGATTTAATTCCTGGTAAAGCTATATCTTCAATAACTGTAAATGGTAAATCGGATTATACGGTTGATATTTATGGTGAAAAAGAGGCTATTGAAAAAATTACAAGTGTTCCTTTGACAATCAATGTTGGTGGTAAAGGTGAAAATGGAGCTGAGACTTATCGCGTAAGTATTTCTAAACCAGCAGGAGTAAGTTCAATCAGCGATTCTGAAGCTAAAGTAATTGTTTCATTCGGTGATGAAAAGCAAAAAACAATTGATGTTGAACATATTAAAGCCCGAAATTTAGGGGAAGGATTAAAAGTTAACTTAGAAGGTGAAGGAACAGTACCGGTTCAAGTTAAAGGCGTTAATTCGGTAATTGACCCATTAACTGCTGATAATATTGAAGCTTACATTGATTTAACAAATTATAAAGAAGGAAGTTATGAAGTAGATGTTTTAATTGATTCGACTGATCCAAAAATAAGTTATGTTGTATCAAGTAAGGTTAAAATAATTATTACTAAAGAATAAATCTGAAAATGGTTTGTTCTTTTTTTCAATATAAAACCTCTTGAAAAAAGATGTTTATTAACTTATAATTTTAATAGAAAATAGAGAGGAAAAAAGGAAAATGAAAATTGAAAATTTTAAGTTAAAAAGCAGTAAAAAAGTCAAAATAATATTAGGAAGCATTGCGGTTACAACACTCCTAGGGGGGGGGGTATATATTAAATAGAAGTTATGGAAAATATGAAGTAACGCAAAGTTTTC
>CANQRX010000031.1 GCA_947626425.1 uncultured Bacilli bacterium
CCTCCTATTTCTTTCTACGACTAACAATAAGTTTGTCAGAAGCTTTCTTATTTTTTCTTGTTTTATAACCAAGGGCAGGTTTACCCCAAGGAGTCATCGGACTCTTCCGTCCTACTGGTGCACGACCTTCTCCACCACCATGTGGGTGATCATTTGGATTCATTACTGAACCACGGTTTGTAGGTCTAATTCCCATATGTCTTGTCCGACCAGCTTTACCAATATTTACTAATTCGAAATCTTCGTTACCAACTACACCGATTGTAGCCATACAAGTTCCTAAAATTTTTCTTGTTTCACCAGATTGTAATCTTACTAAAACGTATTTACCATCCCGACCAAGAATTTGAGCAGAAGTTCCAGCACTTCGACATAAACAAGCACCAGCTCCTGGATTTAATTCGATATTGTGAATAACAGTACCAATTGGAATATTAGCAAGTGGTAAAGCATTTCCGACCTTAATATCAGCAGAAGGTCCGTTTTCAATAATCATTCCAACTTCTAAGCCTTTTGGGGCGATGATATAACGTTTTTCACCATCTTTATAATTAATTAAAGCAATATTAGCATTACGATTTGGATCATACTCAATAGAAGCTACGCGACCAGTTATCCCAATTTTATTTCTTTTAAAATCAATAACCCGGTATTTTCTTTTAGCTCCTCCTCCAATGTGACGAACTGTTAATTTTCCTTGATTATTACGTCCACCAGTTTTACTTTTACTAGTCATTAATTTTTTTGTAGGAGTATAATTTTTTGTTAATTCTTCATTGCTTAATGTAGACATACCACGACGACCATTTGTCGTTGGCTTATATTTCTTTATTGCCATAAAAATCCTCCTTACATTTCAATAGATGAACCTTGCGCTAAGGTTACTATTGCTTTCTTATAAGTTTTCGTCTTACCTGTATACTTACCAACTCTTTTATCTTTTGGTTTAGTAATTAAGGTATTAACATTTAATACTTTTACTCCAAAATGAGTTTCAATTTCATGTTTAATTTGAGGTTTTGTTGCACTTTTTCTAACTTTAAAAGTATAAATTCCTCTTTTTTGCTCAAGATAGCTTTTCTCTGTAATAACAGGTCCGATTATAATATCCGGATTACGCATTGAGCATCACCTCCTCTAAGGCTTTCACGGCTTCTTCATCTATTACTAATGTATCAGCATTTAAAATGTCATAAACATTTAATTCATCAACTAAAAGATGATAAGCATAACCTAAATTACGACAAGCCATATATAAGTTTTCACAATCATTTTTAGTTACAAATAATACTTTTCCTTCAAGATTGTTAGTTGAAATTAAATTTTTAACTTCTTTTGTTTTTAAGCTTGGTAATTCAAGATTATCAAAAACAACAACACTTTTTTCTGCTAATTTACTAGATAAAGCACTTTTTAAAGCTAAAACCCGTTCTTTACGATTAATTTTAAAAGTGTAATCACGTGGTAACACACCGTTTGCTATTCCACCACCACGCCATTGAGTAGCCCGAATAGATCCTTGTCTTGCCCGACCAGTTCCTTTTTGTTTCCAAGGTTTTCTTCCACCACCAGAAACTTCACTTCTTGTTTTTGTTTTATGAGTACCTTGTCTAGTTGCTGCAAGTTGAAGACGTACCATTTTCTTTAAAGCATCTTCATTAACTTCTACTTTCCAAATAGAATCATTTAATGAGATGTCTTTTACTTTTTCTGCTTTTAAATTTTTAACATCAATTTTTGCCATATAATTTCCTCCTTGATCCTATTCTTCTGTAGTAGTTTCTTCAACTACTTCTTCTTTTGTTTCTTCATTAGGTTGTTCTACTTCTTTAACTTCTTCCGTTACATTTTCAACTTCGTCAATTACTGCTTCTTCTTCATAAGCTAAGATTTCTTTAACGTCAGCTTTTCTTGAATTTTTAACAGCACTGCGAATTAACACCAATGAATGTTTAGCACCTGGAACATTACCACTTACTAAAATGTATCCTTCTTCTTTGTTTGCTTCAATAATTTCAAGATTTTGAATTGTAACTGTTTCACAACCCATATGACCTGGCAAATTTTTACCTTTTAAAACTCTTTTAGGTAACATAGTTCCTAATGAACCAGGTCCCCGATGGTAATGTGATCCATGAGCCATAGGTCCACGACTTTGACCATGTCTTTTAATAGTACCAGCAAAACCTTTTCCTTTGCTAGTTCCTGTTACATCAACAACTTCTCCAGCACTAAAAACATCAGCACATAAAACGTCTCCTACAGAATAAGTTGCTTCAACATCTCTTATTTCTTTTAAGAAGCGCTTAGGAGCAGTGTTAGCTTTTTTTGCATGTCCAATACTGGCACGACTTGCATTTTTTTCTTTTTTATCAACTACGCCTAGTTGAATGGCATTGTATTTATCTTTTTCAACTGTTTTAACTTGCATTACAACATTAGGTTCAACAGAAATAACAGTTACAGGAATTAATTTACCATCTTTAGTAAATACTTGTGTCATTCCTTCTTTGCGTCCTAAGATTCCTTTCATCTTTACTTTCCTTTCTTAAATTATTTTTCAGTTTTAATTGTAATTTGAACACCACTTGGAATATCCACCCGAACAAGGGCATCCATAATTTCTTTACTAGGATTTAAAATATCAATTAATCTCTTATGTGTGCGACTTTCAAATTGCTCACGAGAATCTTTGTATTTATGTACAGCTCTTAAAACAGTAACTCTTTCAATTTCAGTTGGAAGAGGAACAGGTCCAGAAACAGTACCCCCTAATCTTTTTACAGTTTCGACAATTTTTCCAGCAGCTAAATCTAAAATTTTAGAATCAAATGCCTTTAAATTAATTCGAACTTTGTTCTTTGACATCAACATGTCCTCCTTTCGCATATATCTTGTATATACTTGCTCCATGCAAATTACCTGATAACAATATTTGCTTTACAACCTCGCCTAGTGTATCAGCAACTTCGCATATCACTGCCGTCATACGAGGTACATTCTACTATAAAAATCTAAGAAAAGCAACCACCAAAATGCACTTTTTTCCAAATATTTTTTACCTAAATAAAAAAGGAAGAAATTTTTGAATTTCCCCCAAAGAACCACTTTTGGCAAATTTATTTTTTAATACTCTCAACAAGATGATTTTTCTTTTCTTTTTCTAATTCTTTAAGACTTTTTTCAGGAGTTGATAAATTTTCGGGCATTGTCCCTCCATTTTTAGCAATAACTTCTCTAATATTTTTGCCAATTGTATAATGAGCTTGGTTAGCATCGCTTTCCGTTTTAATATTATCTTTCTTTAGTTTTGATTCTGTCTGCGTAATTCTAAATAAATTAGCAGCCAACTCTTCACTACCCATATTATCTAAAATATCCTCTCGATATCTCAAACCTTTTCTTTTAGCAATGTCATCAGCAGTCTCACCGTTGTATAAACCTTTATAACCAAAATTATGAAATTTATCAAAGTTTTTTACACCAGCATTTTTAGCAGCTTGATTTAAAGAATAATTACCTTTTTTAGTTAAGTTTCTTTGATAAAATCTTTTTTCATCCTCAGTTAATTTACTATATTCCATTTCGCTAATTTCTTGTTTTCTTGTTTGAATAGCAAAATATGTTTGAGCTAAAGCTATACTTTCTTTTCTAGGATCTCCATTTTGAGCAATTAAATAACATGCATATCTTGATAACTTATAATCATCGATTATTTTGGTAGCACCTTTGGGCATTTTTATCGTTTTGGCGGCGCCGCCAAAATGATCATATACACCATTTTTACTTAACTCACAAGCATCTTTCGCCCTATTGATTACATTTTCAAATTTTCGCCATTCTTTGTAATCTAAGACTGTTTGAAGTTCTCTAGCATACCAATATTCAATACCAAATTCATCAACATGTTTAATGTCTTCAAATGATTTTGTAGTCTTATCAATTTTTATAATTTCTTTTTTCATCTTTAATCCCCCACTTTCTTAATTGTTTATTCCAATAGTTTTAATTATTTCACTATTACATATTCTAGACATGTATAACCCCCTTACGACTCCTGAAACCAATGGATACCATTTTGCCAGCGTCGGCAAAATGGTCATCAATTCATTTTTACTTAAAATACAAGCATTCTTCGCTTTTATAATATTACTTTAGCAAACGTTAATCCTTAAGTCAAATTTACTAACCTAATCTTTAAACTATGATTGAAAAAAAGGAAGACTTTTTTATAAACTCTTCCTACCATTTTCCATATTTATTAACTTCTTAAATTTATTTCATTAGTTTTTTTTAATTTCATTTATCATTTATATTAGTCTTTTTAATATTTTCAATTGTTTCTTTTTCTTCTTTGTCTAGTTCTGCAATTTTCGCATCAATTGCTTTAATTAATTCATCAACATTAGATTTATTTGTATTTAGGGCTTCTTTTTCTAAACTAGAGCCTTTTTTATTGATAACATATTTTTTTAAGTCAAATATTTTTATCTTAGAATCATTTAACTTAGGATATTCGATTTTTAATTTTTTTAATTCTATTTCTTTATTTAAATTTTCAATTTCTGTTTTCTCACCACCAATTAGTAAATCTATATTTTTTTCACTTACTTTTATCTCATCAGCTAAATTATTAATATAAGCTCCATAATGTTTTTCTAAATTTCTTTTTGATCTAGTTAAAATTGTAAATTTAATATTTCTTGATATTCCAGAACCCATCATCGAAATTAAATTATTAATATTATTTATTGTGTCAAAATTATCTAATACAAAATTAAATTTATTTTTATTTTTTTTATCAATTAATATTGAATATAATTGATTAATAAATATAGATGCTAATACATTAAGATCAGTTAATTCATCTTTCGAAATAAAGAATACTGCGGTTGAACTATTAGCTATCTCATCAAAGCTAAATGTTGTTTTGTTTAAATGTTTACTTAATAATTCTCTACTAACTAAAAGATTTAATTTTTGTTTGGCAACAGATACAATACCTCCTTTTGTATCAGGAGGTGCTAAAACGGTAGTATAAGCACAAACAAAAGCACTGCTAGATGAATCCTTTGTTTTAAAATATTCGGTAAGGTAATTACTTGCTCCAACCTTTTCACTTACGCAACTAATCATATTATTAACACTGTTTAAATTTATCTCTTCTTCTTTACCATCTGCAAATAATCCTAAAGTAACACCTGTAAATAAATTGGATGCAGATTGGGTCCAAAATTCATCAACTGAGTTATTTTCCAAAAATAATTCTTTACCAATTTGTTCAAGATAATTTATTGAATCATCTATTTGACCACTCTTATATAAATTATAAGGATATTCTAAAATATTCCAGCCCTCGCTATTAGCTAAATCTCTGTAATTTATTATAATAATGTTATAATTTTTTTCTTTTAATAAATCGTAATATTGATTTAAATATTCTTCTTTAGAATCTAATATAAATAAACTTTCATTAGATTCAATCATTTTTTTTACTAAAGGTATACCAATATTTTTCGTTTTTCCAGTAGATATAACTCCACTCAAAATTAAATTTTTATTACTTTCAAGCACTTTTTTTAATATTTCTTCGTTCATATCTCCTCCTTAAAACGCGTTCTGCTTCACTTTCATTTTCAATTTTTTTATATATTTTACCTTTTATTTGGGCATTTTGTAATTCTTCTTTCATAATAGATAATCTTTTAAATTTTTTCTTTAACAATTCAATTTGTTCTAATATTTCTTGCTGTTTTTTATCTAATATTTCCGTATTTAAATTATTTTTAGATAAGATGACTTCTTCTAATGTAAAATCAACTGATTTTAGTAATTTTATTAATTCGCATTCTACTATATTTTCATCAGTATAGTATCTATATCCTGTAAAAGCATCAATTTCACTAGGTTGTAATACTCCATATTGATCATAAAATCTTAAAGTTCGGACTGATATACCTACTATTTTTGAAAACTCACCAATTTTATACATTTTAACCTACATCCTTTCTTCCAATTTCTCCTTTCCAATTAAAGTTTAACATTTCAGTCATGTGGAGAGTCAATAACTTTATTTTGGAGAAATTATTTTTTCTAATAATTTCAATTTTGCATTTAAGATAACAAATATTACCCGTTTTGTACATAGTTATTTTCCCTTTTTATCCATTCTTACAAATTCTTCTTATTTTTTGTTTAAATAAGTAAAATAACATTTTTTCCAGAAAGAATAACTAAATAGCAAACATATTATTTTCTATTTTTTATCGTTTTGTCGGAGCCGCCAAAATGTTAAACCTTTAATTTTTTAATTAATAAGCATTTTTTATTTGTTAGTTTTTTTTTGAAAAAATAAAAAAAGGAAATTTTAACTTTCCCACTTTAATAAAAATCTCCCCATGATTTTTCATATTTAATATACGATTTTATATATGAATCCATATTTTCTTTAAGTTCTTCACATAAAATGTCATAATCTTTTTTATCAACAAAACCTTTTTCCGTCATACATTGATAAAACTTTTTAATACTAGCTGCTGTTGTTTTAATGGAATTAGCTGATGACCATGCACATTTTCTAATGAACCAATCGTAAAAAAACTATCTACCGAAGATAATCCCTCTTCCATTTTTGTTACTTCATAATAGGTTAAATAATCATTGATATAAAAATCAGCATTGCTTAAATGATTTTTAATCGTTTTTGGGGATAAATTTTTTTCTTTTAACCAATCTTCAAATACTTTCAAAAACTTTTCATTTCTTTTTTCATTTTCTTTTAAATCTTTTTCATAATTTTCCATATTCTTACTCCTTTATTTGCAATTATAAATGCATTGTATTTTTATTTTCTTCTTTATTCTCACCTTTTAATAAATTTTGATGAACTTCTTTTAAATAAGAAAAGTCTTGCTTTATTAAATCAGGATAAAACTCTTGAACTCTTGCAAGTAAATAATCTTCAAACAAAGTAAAATTGCCATTTATGGAGGCTTCATTGCCAAAGACCATAAACATTGAATTTGAATCTCGTTCAATATAACTGCTATAAATGTTTGGAATAAAAATTCCGCGTTTGGCTAGCAAAATCATCAACATACTTCTGGAAGTTCGACCATTTCCGTCCGTATAGGGATGAATCATTAAAAATTTTTGAAAAATATCCGCACATCCTCTTATATAATTTTCAATGTTTTCTTCCTTTTCAATAGTTTTATATTCTTCATTTAACTCATTCATTTTGGCAGTTATTTCTTCTTTGGTATATTTATAACCTTTAATATATTTACTATATTCTAATTTATGTTGACGATATTCGGGACTAATTGTTATCTGCGAATAAATTCTACTTCTAGCCATTAAGTTTCTAATATTTTCAGTTAAAATTAATAAATCTGAACTTTGAAGATTTTGCTCACTGTATAAACCAGTAATTAATTTCAATTGGGAAGCAATATCCGCGAATAATTCAGGGCAAAAATAAAGACCATTTTCAAAAGTTAAAGATACAACTACATCTCTTAACCTACCTTGAACGGATTTAAAATTTTCTTCCAGATTAATACCACTGTTTAAAATATACTTAAATTCTTCAATTTTTTTTCTATTTAATTTATTTAATGACAAATGATAGCATTTATTTAAAACATCTATTAATTCATCTTTCATCATCTCTACCGGTTTAAATTCCGTCTGCTCACTTTGATGTTTTTTCTCGAAATTATCGAGCAACTTTTGAGCTTGAGCATAACTAGTATCATAGCCAACTTTTTGCATTTTTAAAGTTTTGTAGTTATCTTTATCAAAAATTCGTCCTCTTAACCCAGCTTTTCTTAAAGCATGAGTACTTCTTAAAACATCCGATTTTATATAATCTAGTTGCTGTTCTAAATCTTTTTTCTTATTTTCATATTCACCTAAATTATAACGAATTTGGTCTTGATATTCAAACTTACTTGCAAAATCTTCTACCTCTTGGGTTAATTTTTCTTTTCCTGATATAAAATCTTGGCCATATTGTTTAATAAATTCAAAATCCTCTTTAGTATACTGAAAATCAGGGTCGTAATATTCTAATAAAAACTTCATTACTTCATCAAACTTATCAAAATTTAATTTTTTGATATCTTTTAACATAGAAAAAAATTCTTTTTGCGTTTCATCTAAAGCTTTTTGGGCATCTAACTTTTCAATTTTGCCATCTTTACCTATATACAAGCTATTTTCCGATATTTGCGTTCCTAAAAAAAAATCCATTAAAATCATCATATGTTCATCAAAATGGACTTGACTTAGCACAACTTGTTTTAAGTATTTAAAAGTTTCTTCATCAATATGAAGATTATTACTAATTAGAAATTCTACAGCTTCCCTGTTATTTAAATTAGCAATTTGGTCGAATATTTTTGACATTTTTTCGTTCATTATTACCACACTTTCTATAATCATTTTAACATAGTATTTACTAATGTAAAATTAATAAACGAAAAATGGTGTCAATTATGCATTTATTTTAAAGTAAATAACAAGGTTATTATTCAAGTTTTAATTGATAAGGATTGCTTTCTTCGCCTGTTCCGTCAATAATTTTAACTGATGATTTTAAATACACGACAGGACGAATCGAGTGGTCAGTGGAAGCCCTTTCGGATGTAAGATAACCGTTACTGTAAATATAAGCCACATCATAAGCTGCCGATGAGGCCGGTGTAGGAGTCATTGTCCATTGAGTATTATCAGAATCATACAACCAATCGTTTTTATAACAATTGCTACCTTTATCACTATATGTCCAACTAATCAATTCTAAATTATATATACATGTGTCTCTGCTGTCTTTTGTTCCTTCTCCATTTGTTGCATAACCATAATCGGATGGATACATTAGACCTACTTTGCCGGGCCATGTTGTTGTTCGTTCTACGTGATCACTACAGTAACTAGACATACTAGTTCCACAACCTAAACGACCATTATTATTACTTCTCTCATATATATATTGTAATAATGTTACATCAGAATCTTCCCAACTTATTGTGTAAGCCGTTCCCGTATTCCAGACCACTTCTTCGATCATATCTTGGGCTGATTTTTTTAAACCTACTTGGCTCCAATCTGGACAGGTTGTTATACCATACGCATCATAGCATTTATCAGTTCCGGTTTGGCCTTTAAAATAATCACCATTTAATACTGTCTTTATATCAGCTTGACTCCATTCATTCACTCCAAAGCCATAATTTACATTCTCGAATTAGATGAGTCCCAACTTAAATCTTTAACTTTTCCACTTGTATCCGTTAAAGGTTCTCTTATAATTTTTAATAATCTTTGAGTTCCATTATTAACTGTTTTTACATTATCCATTAAGCCGATGATCCGCCAGATTTCGCAACTATCTTTAGTTTGTTCGCCATCATTTTTACAATTAAAATAAATATAGTTACTAGGATTTTGACCAATATATCTAATATTATTATAATCATCTTCAACAACACTTCCTAATTTATCATCATTGCTTCCTTCTTGCACTAATAAATCTTCCATTTTACTTGCACCACTTTTTTCTCCTGTCGTTGTACTTTT
Source organism: uncultured Bacilli bacterium (assembly GCA_947626425.1). Lineage (GTDB taxonomy): Bacteria > Bacillota_I > Bacilli_A > RF39 > UBA660 > Ventrenecus. Next base: position 9,586 of record CANQRX010000031.1, read on the forward strand.
TGAGGTTGTAAAATTTAATGTACATTTGGTTTTCTTTTTCGTTAAATTTTGGATTTTAAATTCCCAATTAGTTCGATCCCATAAACCTATCGCTTCATTATCACATTCCGCACTTTCAAAATATTTTCCTTCTCCTTTAGAGGGAATAACCTCTACAGATTTACCATCGACATTAACCGCAATAATTGAAATGTCTCCACTGTTAACTTGAATTTTGCCATTCATTATTGGAAAACTTTGTTCCACCTGGTATTTTCCTAAACTTCTATTTAGTAGATACCCCCCCCCCTAGAGCCATTATTCCAACCATACTTCCTATCAAAATTTTCGTTTTTTTACTTGTTTTTAACTTATAATTTTCGATTTTCATTTATCTTTTTCCTTCCTATTTTCTATTAAAATTATAAGTTAATAACTTCCTTTTTTCAAGATGTTTTGCATCTTAAAAAATCTAGGATTTTTTAGACTTAAAGTTACTACAATCTTATTAATCTATTTCTTTAACTTTTTTTAGTAAAAAATGACGACATCCAAAGGCGCAATAGTTTTCAAGATATTCTTCTACTGTATTAATGTCATTAATTGCTTTATAATTGGGATTATCTTGATCGTTAAAACCTTTTAATCTTAATTTTCCATAAGACCAATCACCTAGTATATAATCAAAATCTTCAAAATAATCCGTAAAAAGGTCTTTTAAAACTTCTTCATCTAACGCTTCTCTTTCATTTTTTAAAATAATATATTTACAATTTAAAAGTTTAATTTCCATAAATAATTTCACCTTAACAAGTATATCAAAAAAAAAGAAAATTTCATATAGGTTTGCTAATTCCCATACTTTTCATAACGATTGAACTTCCATACCAATCCGGCACTGTTCCTTGAATAATTTTGGCATCTAAAAGCATTGTATAATCTAATTTATGTTCTTCTTTAATAACGGGCGTTATGATTTCATATTTTAAAGATATTTCCATAAATACTTCAACTAAAGCATTATTTATTCCGTAATTAGTTAATTTAGTTTTAACATTTGTAAAAACTGAATCTACTAAGTTAATTAAAACGGGAATTTTAGGACCTAAATTAGTTAAAAAAACTGAATTACTAATGGTTCCAAAAGGAAGCATTAGAACAAAAGAAGTATTTTGATTAAGGGAACTTTCGGCCATATCAGTAATTAATGAATCAGTAATTATTTGGGAGACATCATAGACTTTATCCATATTATAATCGACAGTTAAAATTTCACCTTTATCATTTAAAACAACCGAAATTAAATCATTTAAAGAAGTTCCCGAATTTTTAATAATACTATTATCACTCGCGACTTTATTTACTTTTTTTTCAAATTCTAAATTAGCAACATAAGCAAACTTGGGACTGACAATTTTACTGAAATTAGCATACATAATTCCCGTCATTAAGAAAACCAAAATAAAATAGCAACAAAATTTATATTTTTTTAATGAATTTTTTTTCCCTTTTAACATACTAAAATATATGAAAAATTTATTTATTTTAGATTAATTACTTTTTAATTCAAACAAAACATCTCTTAGTTCCATCGCTCTTTCAAAATCAAGATTTTTGGCTGCTTCTTTCATTTCTTGTTCTATTTCTTCTAACATACGTTCTTTTTCTTTTTTGGTTATTTTTTTCTTTTTAGCGGTGTCTTTTACTTCGTTTGATACGACTTCTTTAATATCTTTAATAATTGTTTTTGGGATTATGTGATGTTCTTCATTATATTTTTCTTGAATGGCTCTTCTTCGCTTAGTTTCCGAAATAGCTTCTTGCATTGCTTCGCTTGTTGTATCCGCATACATTACAACATGCCCTTCACTATTTCTTGCACAACGGCCAATGGTTTGGATTAAACTGCGACTGCTTCGTAAGAATCCTTGTTTGTCAGCATCTAAAATACAAATTAAACTAACTTCAGGAATGTCTATTCCTTCCCTTAAAAGGTTAATTCCGACAACCACATCATAAAGACCCATTCGTAAATCATGAATGATTTTTAGCCGTTCTAAAGTTTTAATTTCATTATGTAAATAAGCAACTTTAATATTCATTTCTTTTAAGTAATTGGTTAATTCTTCACTCATGCGAATGGTCAAAGTTGTAATTAAAACTCGTTCATTTTTGGCTTTTCGTTCCCTAATTTTTTCAATAATATCATCAATCTGACCTTCGGTTGGTAAGACCTCAATTGTTGGGTCTAATAATCCGGTTGGCCGAATTATTTGTTCAATAAATGTGTTGTTTGTTTTTTCTAATTCATAGGTTCCAGGCGTTGCTGAAACATAAATAGCTTGATTAATCTTTTTTTCAAATTCGTCAAATTTAAGGGGGCGATTATCTAGGGCACTAGGCAAGCGAAAACCATAGTCAACCAAAGTTTGCTTACGCATCCGATCTCCATTATACATTCCTCTTACTTGCGGTAAGGTTACATGGCTTTCATCAACAACTAATAAAAAATCTTTCGGGAAAAAGTCAATTAAACAAGTTGGTGTTTCACCTTCTCCTCTTAAGGCCAAATGTCTTGAATAATTTTCAACTCCACTACAAAAACCAGTTTCCTTTAACATTTCAATATCATAATTAGTTCGTTCTCTTAAGCGTTGTTCCTCAACTAATTTTCCTTGGCTTTTTAACTCTTCCAAACGAACTTTTAATTCTTCTTCAATTCGTTTAATTGCAAGTTGTAATTTTTCATCACTCGTTACAAAGTGACTGGCAGGAAAAATCGTAATATTTTTAACATTTTTAATTAAAGTTCCTGTTAAAGGGTCAAACAAACTAATTCGATCGACTTCATCGCCAAACAATTCAATTTTAATTCCTTTTGTATGTTCATTCACGGGAACGACATCTATTGAATCGCCCCGACTTCGAAATGTTCCCCGATGAAAATCTATTTCATTTCGTTCATAAGTCATATCAACTAGTTTATTAATTATCTGATTTCTTTTTATTTGTTGCCCAACACTTAAAGTAAGCAAGTTATTAACATATTCTTCTTTTTCACCAATTCCGTAAATACAAGAAACGGAAGCTACAACAATAGTATCTTGATTGTAAATTAAACTCGAAGTCGCGGCATGTCTTAATTCATCAATTTCATCATTTATCGAAGAATCTTTTTCAATATATGTATCGGTTGATGGAACATAAGCTTCCGGCTGAAAATAATCGTAGTAACTAACAAAATATTCAACATGATTTTCGGGAAAAAGTTCTTTAAACTCGGCATAAAGTTGGCCAGCTAAAGTTTTATTGTGAGCTAAAACTAAAGTTGGTTTATTAACACTCGCAATGACATTTGCTATGGTAAAAGTTTTGCCAGTTCCCGTTGCCCCTAGTAATACTTGTTCTTTTTTTCCTTCCTGAATTCCTTTAACTAATTGTTCAATTGCTTTTGGTTGGTCACCACTGGGTTGATATTTTGATACTAGTTTAAACATAATTGCCTCCTTATTAATAAAACGCATATAAAAAAATTTCAGTAATATATTAACACTATTTAATAAGCAAAACAAGGAAACGACTAAAGGTTTCCCTGTTAATATTTTGAACTATTTTTAAAAATTTATGTCCTAAAAATTTTTTATCAAAATTAAGCAATTAAATATTTAGGCTCTCCTAAAAGTAACAATATAAAATAAGATGAATAATACGTTAAAACAATTCTTTAAAATTACCATCATTTTCTTTGGTTTTTCAACTTCATCATCATTACTTAACTTTAAAACTTTTCTAAAAATTAAACCATATGATAAAATTCCTAAAATTAATATCAAAAAGAAATTTAAATTATAAACTTTAAAATCTTTAAGAAAATAATCGTAAAAACCGTGAACTATAATGGGAATACCTAATGCTAAACCGTTATAAATTAAAGATTTCGAAGGATTGTCATAAGCTTTAGTTAAGAAGTAAGCCATCACCACGGCAAAAACAAGATGAAATGGAGCCAAAATTCTAAACAAAGCTAATTGCCAAAAATAATTTGTATTACTTAAATAAGAAAAGTTTTCAAAAATAGTAAATATTAAAGCTATATAAAGCATATTTATAAAAATTTGGTTCTTAGTTTTTGGTTTCGAAAATTTTAAAGCTAAGTATTTAGCGCCTTCTTCAACAACTCCATAAATAACCAAAAAAGCCCAAAGTTGAGACCAAGAATCACCAAACCGATATAAAAAATTCAAGTGAGGAAAAAAATTATCAATTAAAGCATTAAAAATAGTTGCTAATAATAACGATATAATTCCCCAAAAAACTAAATTATCAAAATTATTAATTTTTATTTTTTTGATAAAGAAAAAAAACATTATTATTATAAAAGGAACAATACTTAAAACGATTTGCATCATAAAAATTCACCTCTTTAAAATTAAAAAACTGAAAATTTAAATTTTCAATTTAATCACATTTCCAGCCATCATTTTCATATTCTTCTTTTAAATCATCTCTAGTTACATTGACTTGATTTTCTAAGTTCGTTGTTTCAATAACTGTAACAGTTTTACCATTTTGAGAAACTTCAATTCCATTTTTGTTTTTATAAGGTGCAGCATATGAATTGGCAGAATCTTCACTATTAAATGTTGCAACTGTTGTTGTAACTGATTTACTAGCATAGCCTCCATCAAAAGTTATAACATCTTCAATATCCATTGTCCCAGCAAGACTTTCTTCAGTTTTTGTACATGTCATAGACTCCTCTGTCGCGCATCCGGTTAAAATTAAAACAAAACCTAAAACCAACATAAACATTTTACTTATTCTTTTCATTTTTCTCCTCCATTATGACAAATATATCATATATTTAAGCAATCCACAATAAAAAAAACTACTTATATAAAAGTATCTAAAATCAATTTAATTTCCCAATAATAAAAATAATAACAATACTTATT
>CANQRX010000032.1 GCA_947626425.1 uncultured Bacilli bacterium
AAACTATAAAAGTTCGAACAGAAACGTCACTGGAGCAGATAGCGAGAATCGAACTCGTAACCTAAGCTTGGGAAGCTCATATTTTACCATTAAACTATATCTGCAACTATAATCAAATTATACTACAACATTTGCAATTAAAGCAATTATAAAATAATTTTTTATGGTATACTTTTAATAGGTGATAAATAGTGGAATATAATTTAGAAGTTATAAACTTAACAAAAAATTATCAAGATTTTTATTTAAAACAAATTAATATAAAATTACCTAAAGGGAAGATTATTGGTTTGATTGGTGAAAATGGTAGTGGTAAAACGACGACAATAAAAGCGATATTAAATCTTATGGCTTATGATAATGGTAATATAAAAATATTTGGTAAAGATAGTAAAAAATTAACTAAAGAAGAACGTGAACAAATTGGGGTAGTTTTAGATGATAGTTTCTTTTCACCAATTTTAAATGTAAATGATATTAATAAATTAATGAAAAGTTTTTATCATAATTGGAATGAAAAATTATATTATGAAACAATTAAAAAATTTAAAATACCTTGTCATAAATCCTTAAAAGAATTTTCCAGTGGAATGAAAATGAAAATAAAAATCTTATGTGCTATAGCTCATGAACCAAAATTGTTAATTTTAGATGAACCCACTAATGGATTGGACCCGATATTTCGTTATGAAATCATTGAACTATTTAATAATTTTGTTAGTAATGGCGAAAATTCGATTTTAATGACTACCCATATAACAAGTGATTTAGAACATCTAGCGGATGAAGTAATATTTATTGATAATGGTAATGTTATTTTAGATGTTTCTAAAAGAGATATAGATAATGAATATGGAATTATTGAATTATTAGAAGAAGACTTTACTAATATAAAGAAAGAAGATTATTTAAAACGTTTAAAATATAAAAATGAATGTTATATTTTAGTAAATCTTAAAGATGAATTTCGAAAAAAATATCCAAATTTAGAAATAAGAAAACCAACTTTAGAAGAATTAATGTTAATACTAGTGAAGGGAGAATAGTTATGAATACTATTAAAGGTTTATTATTAAAAGATTTATATGTATTTAAAAATTTTAAAGGTAATATTATTTTTAGTGTTTTAATGTTTATTTTTTTGATTACAGTAGGTTCTATGCAACAAGATATTTTTACTATTGGTTCAATTTTATTTTTAATTTTTTTTGGGATGAATAGTATTTCTTCTTTTTCTTATGATGAAAATGCTGATTCAGATAAATATTTATTATCTTTACCAATTACGAGAAAAGAAATTGTTTTATCTAAATATTTGTTTGTATTTTTAAATTCTTTTTTATCAATTTTGGTAGGTATTTTAGTTAGTTTCATAATTACAGTGTTAGTTAGAAAAGAAGTAGCTAATTTAGGCGATTCTTTAAGAATATGTTTCTTAGCCTTTACTAGTGTTTCGTTTTTAATGTGTGCGAATGTACCTTGTATTTATAAATGGGGAGTAGAAAAAGGAAGAATGCAATCGGTTATTATTCCGGCTTTATTTATATTTATCTTAGGGATGTTTGGTTCTTTATTGCTATTATTATTTCCTAATTTATATTTAAATATAGATATATTATACCTATTTAAAATTTCACCATATATTTGTTTGGTTTTAAACATTTTGTTTTATGTTATTTCTTATTTAATTTCGTATAAAATATTTCTTAAAAAGTCTATTTAATATAATCCTTGCTTTTTTATGAAAGAAGAAATATTATCAGAATTATCAATAAAGTTCTAACGGATTTACTAAGGGCTTTAAAAGAAGAAATATGTCACATCATTTTGGAGGCAGGAAGAATTGGCAGATTGAATATGTATCCTATGAGTTTATATGAATCTGGAGATTCTTCCATAGAAGAGTATGAAAGTGGAACAGAGCTTTTAACTAGTAGAGATACTGTAATTGATTATTTAGATGTGTTAAATCGATTGCATCTAATTGAAAATCTAATAGAGTTGGAAAATCTTTTAAAAGGCATCTTACTAATCCATCATTATCGTGTGCTTGTTTAGGTTTAACACCTGAAAAACTGTTAAAGGATTTAAAAACATTTGGCTTTATGTTTGAAGCATTAGTAGAAAGAGATTTAAGAATATACATGGATTATTTAGATGGCCATTTATATCATTTTCGAGATAATGTTTCTGGATTAGAAGTAGATTCAATTTTAGAGTTTGCCGATGGAGAGTATGCAGCTGTCGAAATAAAATTAGGTTGTAATCAAGTAGATGAAGCGAAGAAAAGTCTATTAAGCTTTTATGATAATACGACAAAAAAGTGCATTATAGTTGGAAAATGTTCGGCTGTAATAAAAGATAAAGAAACAGGTATTTACATCGTGCCAATAACAGCCTTAAAACTATAGTAAATTAGGAAGTAAGATTTTTGATTGTGAAGAAAATTCACATTTTTTTAAATTGTGAAAATTTGGCACATGACCTGTGAAAATTTGGCACACTTTTAATAGTAGTTAGCAAAGTGATTTTTGACAATTTTTAGATTATAAAAAACAACGTAGATAATATTAATAATTTCGGAGATAACTAAGGAAAATAAACCGATTTTACAAATGGAAAGAAAAGCTAGGATTCCCAGTTTAATTAATTCACCATAAAAAGTAATTTTCATGCTTTCTTTAGCTTTTCCTAAAGCTTGTAAGGTACTTATTAAAGGTGCTTCTAAATAAAATAAAACAAAAAAGGGAGCGAGAATGAAAATGTATTCACTGCCTAAAGTGGTTTTATAAAGAACTTGTAAGAAAAAATTACGAAAAACTAAAATGATTATTGAAGAAGTAAAACCAATTAGAAAAGAATATTTTAAAGCTTGTTTAAGTCTTCTTTTGACCATTAAAATTTTATTTTGAGCTTGAAATTTACTTATTTCGGGAATTAAAATTTGACAAATCGCTGCGATAAAAAAAGAAGGCATCGTAAGTAGTCCCAAGGCATAGGCATTATAGGCGGCATATTCGCGAAGGATATAAGTATTCGAATAACCACTTAATAAAAGTAAATGGGTTAAAATAATTGGTTCAAAAAAGAAACCAATGTTGCCAATAAAGCGGGATGATACACTTGGAATAGAAGTTTGTAAAACATCTTTTAAAATGCTTTTATTAGGAATTAATTCTTCTTTTTTGATAATTTTCTTTTTTGGAAGAAAGATGGTAAAGACAAGAAGACTTGTTAATTCGCTTAAAATATTTAATAAAATTAAACTAATAACAGCCCATAATAGGGATTTTTGCATGAGAAGAGGAAGGATAAAAATAATAAATATTATCCGAACGATTTGTTCAAAAATATTGGAAACGGTGTTGGGTAGAACTTGCATTTTTCCTAAAAAGTAACCTTTCAAAATTGATGTTAAACTAATAAATGGTAAAGTCGTGGCCATAGCAATTAACAAAAAATAAGTTTTTGGTTCTTTTAAAAGAACATTACTTATCCAAGGGGCGAGAAGAAAAATAATTAAAATAAAAAGAGTGTTTAAAAGGATCATTAAAGTCGCGGTCGAAAAAATGATTTTTTGGGAAGAATGAGTGTTTTCGCTGATGAGTTTCGAAATACTTATAGGTAAGGCAAAGCTTGCCAAAGTAATTAATAAAGAGTAGGTTGGAGTGACGATTGTATATAAACTAATTCCTTCGGTTCCAATAATTCGCGTGTAAAGAATTTTGACAACAAAACCGAAGATTTTGACAATAAAACCTCCTAAAAGAAGAATAAAAATCGACATTTTGAAACCATCTTTTCGCATAGTTCTTGTCCTTTCTTGTGCTTTTCGTTATAATAAATATATGTAAGTAAAGCAAATTTTAGGAGGGATAAGCTTGAATGAAGATAAATTTATGTCCGCAGCTGATTTATATGAACGATTGTTGCCTGCCTTAAGAACAAAGAAAAATCAAATGAAATTAGAAAAATATATTGGGATAACGGAGAAAGATATATGGGATTATTTAAGTTCTAAGGTTTGGAGTGACAAACGAAATTTAACTTTAAGTGAAGTTGTCGATGATATTTTAAATACAGATTCATTAGAATTGTATACAGGATGGAGGTATAAAAAATGACACCAATCAGTGTAAATGTCCAAAGTAGTATTAGAATTGAAGGCCAAAAAATTATTTATTTTGATCCAATAGAAGTTCCGGCCACAGCCGATGCTGATTATATTTTTATTACTCATTCGCATTGGGATCATTTTTCGTTAGTTTCTATTTTAGAACTAAGGAAACCAAATACGGTTTTTGTAATCCCCAAAGATTTAGTGGAAGAGCTTTTATCCATTGGTATAAGTGAAGAATATATTGTCAGTGTGCGGCCTAATCAAACTTATTCTTTTAAAAATATCGAATTTAGAACAATTCCTGCTTATAACTTAAAAAAAGCCTACCATAAACGCAGTCAAGATTGGGTTGGGTATATTGTTAATTATGAGAAAGTTATTTATTACATTGCTGGAGATACGGATTTAACAAAAGAGGCCTTAGAAGTTAAATGTGATGTGGCTTTTCTACCAGTTGGAGGAACTTATACGATGAATTATTTAGATGCAGCTAAGTTAGCAAATACCATAAAACCAAAATTGGTTATTCCGATTCATTATGGTTATGCAGTTGGAACAATAGATGATGCTAAATCATTCCAAAAGCGGCTTGATAAAGGTATTGAATGTCTATTATTATTAGAAGGTGGTAAGAATGATAACAATTGACCAATTAATCGAAAAATGTCATGAAGAATTAACTCAGGATGATATTAATTTAATTTTAAAAGCTTATGACTATGCTTTAGAACATCCTAAAAATAAAAAAAGATTAAATGGGGATGATTATATTTTGCATCCTTTAAATGTGGCTTTTATTTTGACAGACTTAAATGTTGATGCGATAAGTATAAGTGCAGCTTTGTTACATGAAACTGTTAATCACGGAGGGGCTACCAAAGAAGAATTAATTAGTTTATTTGGAGAAGAAGTTTATTCGTTAGTTGATTCAATAAGTAAAATTAATAAGTTAGAATTAGTTGATGATTCTAATGCTAGTAGTATTGCTTTACGAAAAGTTTTGGTAGGTTTAGCTAAAGATGTTCGGGTTTTATTTATTAAAATCGCGGACCGTATTCATAACTTAAGAACCGGTTCAGTTCTAGAAAAAAATCAGTTGAAAAGAAAAGTTGATGAGACAATGACCGTTTTAATTCCGATTGCCCATCGCTTAGGAATTAATGCTTGGAAAAGTGAAATGGAAGATTGGTGCTTGCGTTACAGTAAACCAGATGTTTACCAAAATATATTAGAACAATTAGAAGTTTCGCGTACAGAATTAGAAGATAATTTAGCTCAGATGCAGGAAGATATTAGTCAGATGTTAATTGAACAAAATATTTCTTTTCATATTAAAAGTCGAGTTAAAAGTATTTATAGCATTTATAATAAATTAAGTAATGGCAAAAAATGGAATCAGATATATGATATTTTGGCTTTACGAATTATTGTGGATAAAGTTAGTGAATGTTACTTGGCGATTGGTTTAATTCATGCGAAATATCGGCCTATTCCAGGAAGATTTAAAGATTATATCGCGATGCCTAAAGAAAATATGTATCAATCATTACATACTGGTATTTTTGGACGGGATGGAAATCGATATGAAGTGCAAATAAGAACTAAAGAAATGGATGAAATCGCTGAAAAAGGAATTGCTTCCCATTGGTCTTATAAAGAAAAAGGTTCAAAGAAAATTCAAACTATGATGGAACAAAAATTAGAAATTTTTCGAAGCTTTATTGAAGCGAGTGATACCATTACTTTAGAAGAATTTAATAATCAAGTGAAATCAGATTTTCTTAATGAAAATATTTATGTTTTTACACCCAAAGGTGATGTTGTCGAATTACCAGTTGATGCGACACCTTTAGATTTTGCTTATCGAATCCATTCGAAAGTTGGTGATGCAACGATTGGGGCAATTGTTAATGATAATATTGTAACCTTAGATACAAAATTAAAAAATAATGATATTATCCAAATTAAAACAAGTGCCAATTCGCATCCTAAAAAAGAATGGCTAAATTTTGTTAAAACTTCTCATGCTAAAAATCGAATTAAATCTTATTTTAGTAAACAAGAAAAAGAAAATATTGTGGAAAAAGGAAAAGTTCTTTTGCAAAATGAACTTCGAAAAAGAAAAATGGCTTTTGATGAGGTTTTAAATAATGATAATTTAAAAATAATTTTTGAAGAGTTCCATTTTAGTGAAGTAAGTGATTTATATTTTGCGATTGGTTCCCTTAGATATACCAGTGCTTATATTATTGATTTTGTTACTAGTGAAAAGAAAAGTAGCGAAGATGTTTTAATTGAAAAAATGCAACATACAAGTGCCAAAAATGTTGGCAATAAAGGTGATGTTTTAGTTTCAGGAGCAACTGATATTTTAACGAGTTTAGCCCTTTGTTGTAAGCCAGTTTTAAATGATGACATTATTGGTTTTATAACAAAAGGAGAAGGAGTAAGAGTTCACCGAGCTGATTGTGAAAATATAAAACGGCAAACAACGCGTCTAATTGATGTCCACTGGAATAAAGATACAACCAATTTATTTAATACCGATTTAGTAATAATGACTGATCCTTCTAAAAATGCATTGTTAGAAATTATTAGTAAAGCAACAGTTAAAAATGTTAGTGTTTTTAACATTAAAACGAAAATGGATGATACCAAAACAATTTATGAAATAACTGTCAAAGTTAAAGATAAAGAACAACTAGAAGAATTTATGAATAGTTTATATCAATTAAAGTTTGTAAGGAGAGTATACCGCAGATGAAAGTCGTCGTTCAAAAAGTAAGTCAAGCTAAGGTTGTAGTCGATAAAAAAGAAGTTGGCAAAATAGATAAAGGGTTAATGATTTTGGTCGGTTTTACAAATAATGACAATCTAGAAACAATTAAATGGATGGCTAAAAAAATTGTTAATTTACGTATATTTCCTGATGAATCGGGAATAATGAATTTAAGTGTGCTAGATGTTGGTGGAAAAATTTTATCGGTCAGTCAATTTACATTATATGCCGATGCAACGAAAGGTAATCGACCTAGTTATGCTAAGGCTTTAAATAGTGAAGAGGCTAAAAAGTTGTATGAAATTTTTAATCAAGAATTAGGTCGTTATATAAGCGTTGCCACGGGAATTTTTCAAGCACATATGGAGGTTAGTTTAACAAATGTTGGACCAACAACAATTATTTTAGAAAAATAATATGGGTGAGAAAAATGAAAGAAAAGTTTGCACAAGGAAGATGTTTTTACAAATTTTTTTGGCTTTTTCTTCTAGGGTGTATTTTTGGAGCATACTATGAAGAAATTGGCAATATGCTTGTTCATTTAATTAAAAATCATGAATTTCTTTGGGAAAGAAGGCGAGGTTTATTGTATGGACCAATCTCGCCGATTTATGGTTTTGGAACCGTTATATTTATTTTCTTGTTAGGGAAAAAACACCGAAAGCCTTGGCAAATTATTTTATATGGAGCTTTATTAGGTGGAATTTTTGAATATTTAATGAGTTATTTTCAAGAAGTTTTAATGGGGACTGTTTCGTGGGATTATTCTTCTTATTTTTTAAATATCAATGGGCGAACGACAATTCCTTTTGCCTTGGTGTGGGGAGTGTTTGCTTTGGTTTTAGTAAAGTTTGTTTATCCAACAGTTTCGATATTTTTAGCCAAAATTCCCATCAAAATTGGCAAAATAGTAACTAATATTTTAATTGTTTTTCTTTGTTTGGATTTTTTTCTTTCCTGGGGAGCTTTATTAAGACAAAAATTTCGGCAAAATGGGCAACCACCAATTACAGTAGTGGGTAAGTTTTTTGATAAATATTATACCGATGAACGTTTAAATAAAGAAAAACAAATGGCTGAACAAAATGCCAAATAATACTTAACTGACCATTATTTTTTTCATATAATAGTAATGGTCTTTTTAAAGGCAAATTTTTCTTAAAAAATAGTTGAAGATATAGTATACTGAATATAGGTGGTAGTATTTGAAAAATATTTTAGTTAAAAATGTTTTAAAAACTTTGGAGAAAAACGGGTTTGAAGCTTATTTAGTTGGTGGGGCGGTTCGAGATTCGCTTTTAGGGAAAAAAACCAATGATTTTGATATTGCGACCAATGCTTTGCCGAGTGATTTAATAAAAATTTTTCAAGTTTCGAAAAATCTTGGGCAGTACGGAAGTATTAATATTTTACAACAAGGTATTAATATTGATATAACAACTTACCGTTTAGAAATGGATTATTTAAAAAGGCACCCAACTAATATTACATATACCAATAATATGCTTTTAGATGTAGAAAGACGCGATTTTACAATGAATGCTATTTATGAAAATCGGCATGGTGAGAAAATTGATATTTATAATGGAATTGAACATATAAAAGCAAAAAAAATTGTTTGTATAGGGGATGCTTTTGTTAAATTAAAAGAAGATCCCTTACGAATTTTAAGAGCCATTCGGTTTGCTATTAAATTAGATATGCAATTAGATGAAAATCTTAAAAAAGCTATTATTCAAAATAGAAAGGAAATTTTAAGTTTGTCAAAAGAACGCATAAAAAAAGAACTAGATGGGATTTTTTTGGCTAATGGTTTTTGGTTACTTAAAGAATTTCATTTTGATGAATTACTTAACATTACCTTGGATAACATTTGCTATGTTCATGATTTAGCAGGTTTATGGGCCCAAATTCCTGAATTTAGTAATTTTCCATTAGAAAAAGAATTAAAAACTAATATAAAAAAGATAAATAATATCCTAAAATGTGGTACAATTACACCATGGGTTTTATATAAGAATGGTTTTTATGTTTCAGTTGTCGCAGCCGGCATTTTAAATGTGGAGCGAAAAAAGGTCATGGCTATGTATCGTAAGTTGCCTATTAAAACCCGGCAAGATATTAAAATAAGTCCAATGTTACTCCAAAAAGTTACTAATTGTCAAAATCAAGAAATTGGCCAAATATTTACAGATTTAGAAAAAAAGATTTTAGACCGAACGCTTAAAAACAAGCCCCGCGACCTTATAAGATATTTAGAGAGGAAGATTGTTCATGCCGATGATTGAATTTTTAACGGAAAAAAGATTTAGTGTTTCAACTCATTTAATTCAAGTGGCTATTTCTCTTGAGTTATCTTTAACGGAATTTTTACTTTTGATGTATTTTGAAGATGCGACAGATAAAACGTTTGATGTCGGAAAAATATGTAAAGTTCTTTCGGTAAATGAAGCCGATATTTTAGGGGCTTTTAATAAATTACTTAATCTAAATTTAATTAAAATGGAATCTAGTAAAGATGCCAAAAACCGGCATTGTGATATTATTAGCTTAGTGCCAATGTATAAAGCGATTGTGGAAAAGAAAAATAAAAAAGAAAATGAAGTTAAAAAAGAAGATTTATACGATACTTTCCAAAAAGAATTGGGAAGAAATATTTCGCCAATGGAGTATGAAATAATTAATGCTTGGTTGGAAAAAGGTTTTAGTGATGAACTTATTTTAGGAGCTTTAAAAGAAGCGATTTATTCGGGGGCAAATGGCTTAAAATATATTGACCGCATTTTGTTTGAATGGCATAAGAAAGGGTATAAGGATATGAATGATGTAAAAAAAGGATTAGAAAATCGAAGTTCAAATAAGAAAAATGTTGAACTGTTCGATTATAATTGGCTAGATGAAGAATAAAAAAATAGAACTTATTTTAGATTATTTAGACCAGTTATATCCTGATGCCCGTTGTGAACTAAATTATAATAAAGATTATGAATTATTAATTGCGACCGTATTATCAGCTCAATGTACCGATGCAAGAGTTAATCAAGTGACCGAAAAACTTTGGCAAAAATATTCATTAAAAGACCTAGCGGAAGCTGATATTAGCGAAATCGAAAGTTTGATTAGACCAGTTGGAAGTTATACAAAAAAGGCTTTTTATATTAAAACAATAGCCCAAAAAATAGAAAATGATTGTAATGGTTCGGTTCCCAATGACCGTTCTTTTTTAGAATCTTTGCCAGGGGTGGGACGTAAAACATGTAATGTTGTGCTTTCTAATATTTATGATGTTCCTGCTATCGCTGTGGATACACATGTTAATCGGGTAAGTAAAAGATTAGGTTTGGCTTATCAAAATGATGATGTTTTCCAAGTTGAAAAAAAATTAATGAAAAAAATTTCAAAGGAAAAGTGGAGTAGGTTTCATCATCAAATGGTTTTATTTGGTCGTTATCAATGTAAGGCCATTAATCCTAAGTGCCAAGATTGCAAGTTAAAGAGTATTTGTCATGATGTACATCTTTAAAATGTTTTGATATAATAAGCAAACTAAAGAAACGAGGTTTGCATGAAAAAATTAAAGTTGTTTTTAAGTGGTTTAGTAGCTACCTTTGCCCTTTGTTTGCTTTTGGGAGTAACCGCGAATTTGCTTGTTAATAAAATGGTTCAATCGCAGTTACTTGAGCAAATAATTATGAATGAAGATATCTCAAAAACCTTAAAAACGTTAGGAATTGAAAAAAAGGAAATTTATAAACGGACTCATGAAGTTTTAAAAGTCAATGCTATTAAGGATGAAGATATAGATTTAATTCTTGATTCTGATGGAACTAAGCATTTTTTAAGTGTTTATTTGGGTAATGCCTTGCGAGCCATTTTAGAAAATGAAGATAAAGTAATTGTTACTAAAGAAGATTTAGAGGTTTTATTGCAAAGCAATTTGAAAGTTTTAAAAGAAAAAGGGGATTATAATTTAGATAAAATTATGGCTTTTGAATTTTTAGCAAACACTTATTTAAATCTTTACAGTGCCAAAATAATTGCTACTTTTCCAACTTCAAAAAGCTTGTTAGAAGAGTTTGAAAAAAATAATTTATTAGTTTATAAAAATATTAACTTTTATCAGATTTTAATAACTTTTGCCTTTTTGTTTAGTGATAAGGCTTTACTAATAATGGTAATTTTGTTTGATTTAAGTTTGTTAGGCATTTATTATCTAAATAAAAAAAGTAATCTTTATTTTCACTTTTATTTAACCCTTTTTGCCGTTTATGCATCATTAATGATTTTATCAGATATTATCTTCGCGACCGTTTTAAAAAAGGCGATGATGAACCGTTTAGAAGGGGCGATAGTTTTTATCAACTATTTTATTAATATGATTTGTAAATATTTATGGGTTGGGATAATTCCTACACTTATTTTAAGTATTTTATGTTATACTAAAATTACGAAGAAAGAAGGAGAAAAAATATGAATTTATGGGAAGATTTAGAATACCGGGGAGTAGTAAAAGATGTATCAAGTCCTTTGTTAAAAGATTTATTAAATAATGAAAAAATAACTTTTTACTGGGGAACCGATCCTTCTGCTGACAGCCTTCATTTAGGACATTACAGCTCCCTAGTAACCGCCAAACGCTTAGCAAATTATGGTCATAAACCAATTTTATTGGTTGGTGGTTCAACAGGTTTGATTGGTGACCCTAGACCGAATGCTGAAAGAGAAATAATTTCTTTGGAACAAGTTGCTCATAATTTAGAAGGAATCCATAACCAAATTGACAAACTTTTTAATGGCCAAGCAAAATTGGTAAATAATTATGATTGGACAAAAGATATGTCTTATTTAACTTTTTTAAGAGATTACGGAAAATATATTAATGTTAATTATATGCTTGATAAAGATATTATTAGAAGAAGGCTAGAAAGTGGCATAACTTATGCGGAGTTTTCTTATACTTTATTACAAGGTTATGATTTTCTACATTTATTTACCGAAGAAAACTGTGTTTTACAAGTTGAAGGTTCCGATCAATGGGGAAATATTACAACCGGAATTGAATTAATTAAAAAGAAATTAGGTAAAGAAGCTTATGGCTTTACAATGCCTTTAATTTTAGATAAAAATGGTAAAAAATTCGGCAAAAGCGAAGGTAATGCTTTATGGTTAGATATTAATAAAACTTCTTCCTATGAATTATACCAGTATTTAATTAATACCGATGATGCAATGGTTATTGATTATTTAAAAGTCTTTACTTTTTTAAGCAAAGAAGAAATAGAAAAGATTGAACAACAACAAAATGAAGCTCCGGAAAAAAGAATTGCCCAAGAAACTTTAGCAAAAGAAATGATTACTGATATTCATGGCGAGAAAGAATATCTTCATGCCAAGGAAATGTCCCAAGCTTTATTTACCGGGAATGTTAAAAATTTAACAGACCAAGATATTTTAACGATTTTTAACCAAATGCCGGTTTATGAAACATCGAAAACTGAAAAATTAATTGATATTTTAGTAAATGGTAAAATGGCTTCTTCTAAAAGAGAAGCTCGGGAATTTCTATCTAATAACGCGATTAAATTAGATGGAGAAGTAGTAAATGATGAAGAATTAACTTTAAATGATGCAAAAATCTATCATGTTATTAAAAGAGGTAAGAAAAAATACTATCTTGTAAAAATGGTATAGAAAGAAAAATTTTGTTCATAATACTAGTGGTGAGGTTTATGAAACAAAAATTGTTTTTAGATGCAGCCATCCCTTTGGAAGCAGATTGTTTAATTGAAAAAAAGAAAGAAAAAAATGTTTTAATTAAGCATTATTATGTTAAAGAAAGTTTAGAAAAACAATTAAAACATGATAAGGGAGATTACTTTACTTTAAATTTTGATGATGTTGTCCTTTATCAAGAAAATCAAGTTTTAGAACGAATCTTAAGAAAAATTTTAAAAATGTTTTTAAAAAAGTATCATAAAGGAGGAACGATTTTGATTGTTGGCTTAGGTAATTCTTCTATTTTAGGAGATTCTTTTGGGGTAAAATCACTTCAAAATATAATTGCTACCAATCATTATAATGATATTTATACAGTTCCGAAAGTAGCTTTATTTAGTCCTGAAACTACAAATAAAACGGGAATTTCTTCTTTTTCTTTAATTTCCATGGTTGTTAAAAACTTAAAACCTGATTTAATTTTATTAATTGATGCTTTAACAACTGATAATCCAAGCCATTTAAATCGATCTTTAGAAGTAAATGACTGTGGCATGATTTATGCAGATGCCATAAGAGATAATAAATACATTAACCAAAAAACTTTTGGAATTCCTGTTTTAACTATTGGCTATCCAACTTTATGGAAACAAAAAAAAGCTTTTTATACAAAATTAAATTTAGAAGAAGATGTCAAAATCATTAGCGAGATGATTAGTAGAGTAATTAACAAAATTATTTTAAATTAGGTAATTTTCAAAATTAGTAAACTGTTTTGTGACATCACTTTATAAAAAGAATAAATCTAGAAAGTTTGTTCTTTTTTCATTTAGAAAATATTTTAAAAAAGAAAAAATGTAAATAAATATTTAAAAATCTTTCGTCATAATAAAGCACATTTCATCTTGAAAAAAGAAAGTTATTAACTTATAATTTTAATAGAAAATAGGAAGGAAAAAGATAAATGAAAATAGAAAATTATAAGTTAAAAACAAGCAAAATAACAAAGATTTTAATCGGAAGTATGGTAGGAATAATGGCTCTAGGGGGGGGGGTATCTACTAAATAAAAGTTTAGGAAAATACCAAGTCGAACAAAGTTTTCCCATAATGAATGGAAAGATTCAGGCAAACAGTGGCGATGTTTCAATCATTGCTATTAAAGTTGATGGAGCTGTAGTAGATGAAATTCCAGCTAAAGGAGATGGAAAATATTTTGAAAGTGCGGAATGTGATAATGAAGCAATAGGTTTATGGGACCGAACTAATTGGGAATTTCGAATTCAAAAATTAACGAAAAAGAAAACCAAATGTACATTAAATTTTACAACAACAAAAAGTACAACAGGTGAACAAAGTAGTGCAAATAAAATGGAAGATTTATTATCTAAAGAGGAAGATAAAGGATCAGGAATAACTATTGTCAGTGATGATAATAACAATATCAGATATATTGGAACTGATCCAAGTAATTATGTGAAATTTAATTGCGATGAAAGTGGAAATTGTGAAACATGGCGGATCATCGGTTTAATGGATAATGTAAAAACAGTTAATAATGGAACTCAAAGATTATTAAAAATTATAAGAGAACCTTTAACAGATACAAGTGGAAACGTTAAAAAATTAAGTTGGGACTCATCAGCTTCTAGTGTAAATAATGGTTGGGGAATAAATGAATGGAGCCAAGCTGATATAAAGACAGTATTAAATGGTGATTATTTTAATGGTCAAAAAGGAACTGAAAAATGTTATAGTAGTCCTGGCGAATCAACAACAGACTGTCCAGTGCGACCGTGTTAGGTCAAATAATTTAGTTGGTGGAAATCCAACCTAGAAAGACGTACCCG
>CANQRX010000033.1 GCA_947626425.1 uncultured Bacilli bacterium
AAGCTTATCACTTTTTCAAAGGTTTAAAAAGCCTTTTATTTAAAGATTATTTTTCATATAATTTTATTTTAAGCTACATTCGGACTGTAAACAGTAACGTTCCTTCATCTGGTTTTGTAGTTTCATTTAATTTAAATCGAACATATTTGGGTGCTAATCTATCATTAGAAGGTATTTCTTCTGTTCCACTGATTTTGGATAAGGACTCTAAATTTATTTGGAAACTGGCATTATCATTACAAGTATTTTTTATACTAAAGGTATATGGTTCTAAAGCTAAACCTTCTTCGTCACTTATGGGCATAGCTTTAGGTAGACTTATTTCATTTTCATCTTTAGCCATACTTACTTTTAAACAAACTGATTTTACAGCATTTTTATTGGTTTGATTTATTGTTACATTCCAATAGGCATACGTTACTCTTAAAAAAGCTATAACTAATATTATTAAACCAATTATACTAATAATAATTTTTTTCATCTCCAACACCTTACTCTTAACTAATTTTATCATATACCCCCCCCCCGTCTGTCAATTATAAAAAAAAGAGCTTACTAAAGCCACTATATTTTTTACCCAAGAGTTATGTCTAATTTCATGCTTTTTAAATCAATTACCGTATCTTTAGGAATTGATACTTGTTTAACTTTTCCATTGCCATTAATACTATATTTTAAACCAATGAAATTACAAAAACTAACGATTTCATTAGTACTCCAATTGGTAACATCAGGCATTTTTATCTCGCCTCCATTGGTTTTTAAAAATATTTTGCTTTGATCAATAGTTGTGGTATTAACGTTTGGAAATTGACTAATTACCACTTCGCCATTACCGATTGGAACTGGTATTAACTTCCTTTTGTTTACATCTTCAATTACTTTATTTAGTTGTTGATTTAAGTAATTTGGAATTGTAACAATTTTTGTTTGGTCAACATCATTTTTAGCATTTGATAAATTAGTAACTGCAGCAATGTCTGATACAACATTTCGAACCGTTCCGGCAATATCTCCCCCGGTATTTCTTTTGGTTGCAAAGTAAATGATGTATTTCGGGTCTTCAAAAGGAAACATTCCGGCAAAGCTTCTAATATAGTCATTGGTACCAGTTAAGTATCCCCCTGTTTCACTGGCAATTTCAGCCGTTCCCGTTTTCCCAATTAAGGTAATATTATCAGGAGAATATGGTTTGTTATAATCAAAACCCGCATGCACAACATTATACATTAGTTGTTTCATTTTACTAGCTGTTTCTTTTGAAACAATTTGGCCAAGTTCGGTTCTTTTGGCTTCGTAAGTAGTTTTCCCATTACTATCAACAATTTTGGAAACTATTTCTGGTTTTAACATAACGCCATCGTTAGCAATAATGGTTAAAGCTTGAAGCATTTGAATAGGTGTTACTAAAACGCCTTGCCCAAAGCTTGCATTGGCTAGTTCTGATTCATAATTAAAATCAATTAAACCAGTTTCTTCGGCTGGTAAGCTTATTCCCGTTTTTTCGCCAAAACCGCAAGAAGTATAAAAATCAATAAGTTTGGCTGTTCCTAATTTTAATGCCAAGTTAGCCGCGGCAACATTTGACGAATAAGCATAACCAGTATCAAAACTAATCATACCCCAACCAACTTTGTTAAAATCATTTACTGGTGTATTATCACTTAATTTTAAACTACCTGATAAATATTTTTCATCACCGTTATAAATGCCAGCTTCCATGGCCGCCATCCACGAAAAAGTTTTCATCGTACTACCAGGTTCATAGGAATAACCAACCAAAGGATTTAAGTAACTGTTTAAATTGTTTAAATTATTAGGATTAAAACTTGGATTAGTAGCACTGCCTACAATTTCCCCTGTTTTGGCATCCATCACAGCAAATAAAGCCCAATCTAACGTATTATCTTTTGAAAAAGTGGCAATCGCATTTTCTAAAACATTTTGAATATCACTATTAATTGTTAAATAAATATCAGAACCGGAAACTGCTTCGGTTTTATTTTCGGGTGTGTTTGCCATTTTATAACCAAAGGCATCTTTTTGATATTCGATAAATCCATCTGTTCCTTTTAAAGTATCATTATAAAAAGCTTCAATCCCCATTTCGCCACTGATTTGGCCATCTTCATCACCTCTTGCATAACCTAAAATATAGCTTGCCCAGGAAGAATTAATGTATTGCCTTTTTTTCGCTAAAGTGATAAAGTCAATCCCTGGTAAATTTAGTTTTTCAATTGACCTTTTTTGTTCTTCGCTAATTTTTCCCCAAGAGCCTAATTCAACTTGGTATAAATCTTGATTAAAATAACTTTTTAAAGCCTCATTACACTTTTTTTTATCTTCATCATTGTCGGCTAAAACATTACACAAAGAAGCGGCCGTATTTTCTTTATCAATAACATGATGCGGTTCTTTCATATCAGTTGTCCTTGAAGGCGATAAAAAAGCAATTATTTTATAAGAATTGGCATTTTTAGCTAAGGGATTACCATCCCGATCATATATAGTCCCTCGTTCGGCATAAAGGGTTTGTTTGGTCGTATTTCGATTATTAGCAAACTCTGTTAAATTTATACCATCAATCTTGGGACTAAGACATATATAACATAACCGAATAACAATTAAACAGAAAAAAAGACCGATAAATAGCATCATCAGTTTTAAATTTAAATAAATTCTTACCACACGTCTTTCTTTCTTCATAAAAAATACTCCTATTCATTAATATTTTTAATATTAGTATTATTATAAGATAAACCCTGCTCCATTGCAACTTCTTGGATTTTATCAAGACTAGCTAATTCATCAATTTGCATATTAAGTGATTCATTTATTCCCTCTTGATCAGATATTTGGGCCTTTAATTGCTCCACTTCAATATTTGTCTCGGATAAAACAGCTTTTGTAAAAACCGTTAAAATAGGAAATGTTACTAACAATAAAATTATTAAAAAATACAAAATTTTCTCGCCTTTTAAAAGTTTAATTTTTTTTGTTTTAGTGGTTTTCAAAAGTTATCACATCCTTTCTACAACTCGCATCTTGGCACTAGCACTCCGCGAATTTTCTTGTAATTCTTCCTCACTCGGCAAAATTACTTTTTTATTAATTAATTTTAATTTAGGCTGATATTCTTGGGGTATCTGTGGCAATCCTTTTACCAAAGGATCAACTTCACTTAAATCATGAAAAACCTTTTTGGTAATTCGATCTTCAAGCGAATGAAAAGTAATAACCACCAAGCGCCCATTTTTATTTAATAAATCAACCGCGATTGGTAATATTTGAACTAAATGATCTAATTCTTTGTTAACTTCAATCCGAATAGCTTGAAAAATATTACGTTCGGGATGTTTCTTATAAAAATAATTAGAACCAACGGCCTCTTTAATACAATCTAATAAATCAAAGGTCGTTAAAATTTCCTGCTTACTTCTTTTTTCAACTATTTTTTTAGCTATTAACGCACTTTGCTTTTCTTCGCCATAAGCAAAAAATATATTTTTTAATTGCTCATAAGAATAATTAGCAATTAATTCGCAAGCTGAAAATTGACTAGATTGGTCCATACGCATATCTAACTTTTCACATCGCATGAAAGAAAAACCACGATCTTCATCTAATTGGGGTGACGAAACTCCTAAGTCAAATAAAATACCATCTACTTTTTGGATATTTCTTTTTGCTAATTCTTCTTTCATATAAACAAAATCACGGTGAATAATTTCATACGATGAACCAATCTTTTGCAAAATTTCTTTTGAATAATTGATGGCTTCTAGGTCTTTATCAAAGGCGAATAATTTACCCCTTTTTATTCTCTTTAGTATTTCACTCGCGTCCCCTGCATAACCTAGGGTGGCATCAACATAAATTCCATCTTCTTTAATATTTAAGGCTTCAATAGCTTCTTTTTTTAAAACTGAATAATGTTTCATAATCCTTGACCTCGAACGAAAATGGAATTGTCAATGATATAAGAATTTTTAACTATAAATAATTTTTTTAAACGGTCTTTCATAAATAAATCCCCCATTCCAATACCATTGCTTAGCTTAATAATACACGAACACTTAAAAAAAGTAAAGAAACTAGGTTTCCTTACTCATTGGGATTAAACAATATTGACAGAAATTTGACATTTCTAAAACGTTTCTTTTAATTTTGTTAAAAAATCTTTACTTTTTAAATATAATCCCGTGTAATCTTGATAATATTTTTCTAAAAAAAGATTAACAGCTTCTTTATCTTTTAAAGCAAAGTTAATTTTCGTTATTTTGGCAATATCAACTAAGTTATACAACCGAAGCATTTGAATGGTTTTAGAACTTACAATAGAACCACCCCTAAAACAATTTTGACACACTAGTCCCCCATCAACAATCGTAACAATATTCGTTTTAGAACCACATTCTTCACAACAATCCAAACGCAGTTCAATTCCTAAATATTTTAAATATTTAACTTCTAAAATATTTGTTAAAACATAAGGATCATAGCCTTCGTTCATTTTTAAAATAGTTGTCATAAATAGATCATAAATTTCGGAGTCATTACTTTGTTTAAAAACTTGATTAGTTAAATCGCTAAGATAACTTAAGTAAGAAATTAAAAAAAGATCTTCATGTAAATGCCGTAAAGGATTAATAAGGTCAACTTCTTTTAAAATCGAAAGTTTATTTTCCTTATAAAAAATATAAAAAAAACCATAGGTATATCTTTGGGTTAAAGCATGCAGTTTATTTTTCAAACTTTTAACACCTTTCCCCATTAAACCAATGATTCCATATTCTTTGGTAAACAAATTAATTACTAAAGATGATTCCCCATAATTTACGGTACTTAATATAAATCCTTCAACCTTAGTAATCATAATTGTTTCACATCTTTCCTTTGTATTTCAAATAATATTCAATTTTTCCTGTTTCTTTAAATAATTCCCAGGCTTCTTTTTTATCCATATAATCCCTCTTTCTATTATTATTTTGTGCAGGGATTATTTTTTTTATTCATCTTTATTTAAAATTTAATTCATTAAAACCTAATTCTTTTAAATAATGCTCTTTTTCCCGCCAGTTTTTAACCGTTTTAACATATAATTCTAAATAAACTTTTTGGCCTAACCAAGCTTCAAACTCTTTTCGCGCCAAAGTGCCGATGTTTTTTAACATCTCGCCCCCTTTACCAATGATTATTTTTTTTAAAGAATCACGATCGACAATGATATCTACACTGATATTAATTATATCTTTTTTTTCTTCGTACTTGGTTGTTAAACAAGTAATACTATGCGGAACTTCATCTTCGGTTAAGTAAAGAATTTTTTCCCGAACAATTTCGCTTATCATAAAATTTAAGGAACTACTTGTCACTGTATCATCATCGAAATATTTAACATTGTCATTTAAATACTTTTTAATAACCTCAATTAAATGAGTAATATTATCATTTTTTAAAGCACTAATGGGCACAATTTCGGCAAAAGGAAAATAACTTTGATATTCTTTAATCATTAAAAACAAGGTATCCCGACTAATTTTGTCAATCTTATTTAAAATGAGAAAAACCGGCGAATTACTTTTCTTTAAAGATTCCATGATGAACTTGTCGCCACCCCCAATTCCTTTTGAAGCATCAATGACAAACAAAATAACATCAATGTCTTTCGTTAATGAATAACTTTCCTTATTTAAAATCCGCCCTAGTTTGGTTTCAGGTTTCGATATTCCTGGTGTATCTAAAAAAATAATTTGGTAATCTTTTTCATTATAAATTCCTTGAATAATATTCCGAGTTGTTTGAGCTTTATTAGAAGTAATTGCCACTTTATAATTTAAAATCGAATTTAGCAAAGTTGATTTACCAACGTTAGGACGACCAATTATACTTACAAATCCACTTTTCATTTCCTCACCAACTTTCTATTTTGTTATTTGTAAACTATTTAAAATATCATCTTGTTTTTGAAACATAACTTTCTCATCTTCAGCACTTAAGGTATGATCATAACCTAAAAGATGCAATAGTCCATGAACTGCCAAAAAAGAAAGCTCTCGTTTTTCACTATGACCGTACTCCTTAGCTTGCTCAATCATTTTGGGAATACATATATAAATTTCCCCTAGAAGTCGCACCGGCAAAACTACCTTTTCATTATCTTGAAAGGCAAAACTAATAACATCCGTAACTTTATCTAATCCTCGATAATCTTTGTTTATTTTTTGAATTGTTGGTTCATCAACGAAGATAATTGAAAAAATGGCATCTTTAACGTTTTCTAATTCTAAAGTTTTATTTAAAACATCATCTAAATAAGTAATATCTTTTTCATAACCAAATTCATCATTTATTTCAAAATTCATTAAAACCACCCTAATCCAATAAGTCGTGTAAAGTATACCACAAAAACAAGTAACATCACAATACATACGATGTTATAAAATGTTGTACTTCGAAAAAAACGCGGTAAATGTTTTTCAATAGCATTTAAGGCAATGTATAAAAGAAAACCAATAATAGAACCTAAAACATTTAAAATAATGTCATCAATATCAAAACTACGCCCGATATAATGCTGAATAAACTCGACCGTAAAAGATGTTAAGGCACTTACGAATAAAATGTGATTAATTTTACTAGCTTTAACATAACTAGATACAAAGTAACCAAAAGGAATAAAAATTAAAATATTACCAATTACATTCATTTTAAAAGCTTGAGTACCAACTTCATAACGCATAATTTCGGTAAAAGGAACTAAGTTTATTCCGCTTGTAATATTTAACTCGGTGTCCGTAAGTAATTGAAATAAAAGCATCGCATATAAAATAAAAACAATATTTAAAAATTCTTTATAAAAAAGAAATTTTTCATTATTGACCTTAATTGAGGTAAAACGAATACTTGCAATTACAACCAAAAAAATTATTAACATTGGCCAGATTTCTTTTAAAGTATTGCCTAAAATTTTTAATTCCATTAAATCACATCACTTCTAAGCATATTGTACTATTAAATTAGCTTTTTTTCAAATTTAATTATGTGTTGACGGAGTCTAAAAGTATCGTAAAATACAAAAAGGTAATATAATATTGCTAAAATAAGCATAGTAATGTAGTTCTCTTAAAAAGATATTATCATAAATTTTAAAAATTTAGTAACCAAAATTTTGTCTAATTAAAAATATAGTTTTGAATAATCTCGTCATAAATCGAAAAATTATTTATTTCAGTATTACTATTAAGACATTGGCTTTTTCTTTTTCTTTAGATATTCGTTATATTGCTTATCCCACATAAATAGGGCATTTTTATTTATTCCGATAAATTTGTACTCCGTCTATGTGTTATAAAAGTAAGTCTAAAATTATTGTATTAAAAAACGATATTTGCTATAATTTCAAAGGAATATTTAACAGTTGAGTGCTTGCCAACTTCTTGAAGGAAGGAGGCTGATAGTATGTCTAAGAAAGATTTTTTTATTTTAACTTATTCTTATTATCTTTTTACTAATAGCCTTACTTTTTACTTTTGTAATATAGTAATTCTATGTAAAAGAAAAGCACTCAATTAAACAAGATTAAGTGCAAACCCATTTATGGTGAGTACTAAAACACTGTGATGTTAAGTATTCCCTTTTTTATTTTATGCAAGTTTCCTTGACATATTCATCATAACAAAAAAACACCTTTTTTACAAGGAATTTTCAATTGCGACAGTGTCTAAAAGTATCAAAAAAATACAAAAAGGTAATATAATATTGCTAAAATTCATTGATAATAACATTTTTAGTTTCCAAATAATTAAGTAATTCCTCATTAGTTTTATATTCTTTCAGACTATTATACCTCCTTTTAAATAAAAAATGACCTAGGGCTTCAAAAGTTTCCTAGGTACCGCTCGATATAAGATATATCAAATATTATAGATTGTGTCAATACTCTTTGAATTATACATACTTTTTGAATTATGCCGGATTCTAAAAGTATCAAAAAAATACAAAAAAGGTAATATAACATTGCTAAAATAAGCATAGTAAAGTAGTTTTCTTAAAAAAATATTAAATTTACTAAAACAGCGGTTTTTCCTTTTTCTTTAGCTTTTCTCTATTGCTTATCCCCAAAATATGACATTCTATTTATTCCGATAAATTTGGACTGTGTGTGTCTAAATCACTATCTAGTGTAAATTCTTGTTGTTTCCCTATTTGTTCTAAAACAGCGACAAAAAATTGGACTTCTAAATAATCATCAGTTTCATTTTGACTTAATATTTTTTGATTTAAAATTTCTTCATCTTCTTGTAAAGTTAATTTAATTTTTTCTTGCATTTTTGTTGTTGCTTCATCTAATAGTTCAGCTTCGTTTTTTTCTATAATAGTGTTTACTACTTCTTTTTGTTTGGCAAAAAAAACTTCGGTATTAAAAATTTTAAAAAGTGATTTTGTTTCCGTTTGATAATTTTCTAAGCGACTTCGAAAAAGAAAATCATTGTAAGAATTATTTTTAAGCAAGATATTCCATCTAATTTTACCGGTTTCTTTAGATTCCATCCTTTTTTTCGGAACTTTTATGGTAGCTTTATACCAAACCTCAGCATAAGCTTTTCCACTCGCACATAAAACTTCTTTTGTCTCCTCATCTTTTTTTAAAATTCCGGTGACAATTATATCCCCTTTTTTTACATAATCATTGGTCTTTAATAAAGCTTCGCCTTTCGAATAAATTAATTTTTTTAAGATGCCATCTTTCGTCGCCACCAAGTGACACCTTTCCATTTTTTGTTCTTCTTCTTTTAATTTCCGTTCTTCGACTCGCACATAATAATTCATGCCTTGCGTTTCAATTTCTAACCATTCTAATCGGTCTGGATATTGGTTTAAAATTTCTTTTTTAATTTGCTCTAATTCAGAAAATGATTTTTTCCAAGTATTTTTTTTAATGCCTTTCTCGGCTAAAGCAGTTGTTAATAAATCTCGAATATCTTTATTCGAATGGATAACTTCAACTTTAACAATAATATGAGTTAAGAAAAAGAAAAGAAAAAGTCCTAAAAGACTACTTATAATAAAGAAAAAATATTTTTTAAGAAATTTTTTGATTTTTGGTGTTCCCGTTGCATCTTCAACTCTTACTTTAGCAAAATACATTTTTGATACTTTAGGATAATCTGCAGCCGCAATTTTAAATAAACATCTTTTTGATGATGTTACACTTTCATAAATAACAATATTTTGTTTGTAACATTTTAGCAAGAAACGATCTTGTTCTTTTTGATTAATGCTTATCCAAAAATAATTCACTCTGTAAACCTCATTTCCTTAATATTACCTTGAATTAAAATTTCATTTTTCGTTAATTTTAAAACCCGAAATTCACTACCTAAAATATCCAACTTAAATTTTTCTAATTGGAGAGAAACATTTTGATCATTTAAGGTTAATATATCAATAAAATTAAAAATATGAACATTACTACCCCATATGTCGATGAAATAATCTTGATCAAATAAAAAATTTTTTATTGATTTATATAGATGCATAACCTCACCTACCTAAATATATGTGTAATATTTTAAAAAAAGTAAAAAAATAGGCAATAAACCTATTTAAACTTCATCTTTCTTTCGTTGTAAATTGGGATTTTTTCCTATTAAGTTTTTTTCTATTTCATATTGTTGATAAAACAAATATCTAAACAATCTTTGATCATGATAACTTAAATTTTCGTAAACATCTAAAAATGTATCTGGTAATGCCTTTAAAGACAAAATCGCGTGTTTTAATTCTTCATTAATATAGTTTTTACCTAATAAATAATATAAATTACTGTAAATAGTTCTTGCATAACTAGGAAAGTTCGTTTTGTTAGCCAAAATAAATTGTCTAAAGTCATAGGTAAAAATTAAACCATCTGTAATAAGAGGTGTAGTTTTATCTTCAACCCATTTGCCTTGGCGATTTTTAGCAATGCTTAAAGTATCATGTATAACATCTAAGTAAGGAATAATATTTGAATTTTTAATTTGTTCCATTAATTCTTTCGGACTATAAGTAGTAGTTAAATTATCAATCATTTTTAAATCCATTGGAAAACCGTAATTTTCTTGTTTACTACGTTTTACAATTATTCCATATTGTTCACTATTCATTACAATCACCATCACTTAAGTTAAGATAATAATATATAACCTCCAAAATGTCAACTACCCCGCTTCTTTCTCATTTTTAAGATAAAAGTGACCGAACTTAAAAAGGAAATAATTATTCCTAATTTTAAACCTTTAACATGATAAATAAATTCTACCTGATGATCACCCTTCTCTAATTCCAAACCAATTATTCCATTTAAGTATTTTTCATAAGGTTGTTCTTGCCCATCAACTTTTATAATAATTGAATCATCATAAGGAATAGTTAACAATAGCAAATTTTTTCCATCAGTTGTGGTTATTTGCCCTGTAAAACCATAATGATTTACCTTAATATTATATAGACGATTTTCATTTAAATAATTTAATATTTTCACAAAAATTTCTTGATTAACATATGTTAATTGCCCAAGTTGTTTAGTAGCATAATCTAAACCAACTGGTAAAGTTATTTCCACTTGTAGTTGATTATTTTTTAAAATAGTAATACTTTCTTTTTCACTTTCATAAGGATAAGTCTTAACTATATCACTAAAATAAATTTTTTGATTATTATTATCTGTACTAAACTGTCCTCTTAAGAAATTTATTCTTGCCACCACCGACTCATCAAAAGAATAAACTAATTTAATTTTTCCTTCTTTGCTTTTATCAATTTTTTCATAATTGTAATCACTATTTTCTACATTTGTTAAAGTAATTTTAGGCTTGCCTTCTTTGGCCTCAATTAAAATATTAGTTAAATCAAATAAAGTTTCTTCGATGCTTAATATTCTATTTTTTAATTTTTCTTTTAAATTGTTTGATACCGCAAAACCAAGGCTTTTAATATAATAATCATTTTCCTTAGATACGGGAATATATCTTTTTTCATAATTAATAACTCTTTTAATTCCTAGAAAGGCATCCATTAATAGAGCTGGTTGATAACAATAATAATGAGCATAACCATAACCAGTATTAATATTGTAAAGAGGAATAAATTGATTAATATTATTATTAAATATCGATGAATAAAAACTTACCCCATTTAAGTTATAAAACATACTATCATTTTGCCCATAAAGTATTTCGCTTCGACTAAACTCTTCATCATTGATTTTTTCAGAGAGTCGCGAAAGACTCTTAATTTTCTCTTTTTCTTCATCCACAAGAATCGGATTATATCCATTATAAGATTGATTAATATTAAGATCCCAAACAGTATTAGTTAATATTTCTATAAAAATAATAATGTATAAAAGAAAAGCATATTTTTTAGTTTTATAAAACTGTAAATAAACAATAATTAAAAAAACCATAAATAAAATTGCTATTTTTTGCATTTGACTAATAGTAGGATAATTTTTAAAAATTAAACAACCCATTATTACTAATATTAAACTTATAAAAGCTATTATTTTTGATTTTCCTAAAACCTTTAATTTTTGATTTTCCATATAAGTTTGATATGCTAAACTTATATAGAAAAAAGAAAAACAAAAAACAAACCTTCCTGGATTACCTACCGGCAATTGAAAAACATGCCAAGTAAGATAAAAAGGATATAAAATCATTGATAATAAATAAATACCTGTTACAACTAACAAAGATCTTTTTAAACGTTCATTACCATTTTTATTTATAATAGTTAAAATTGTCGAAACAACAATAAAAAGGCTAGTATAAATTGGTAAAGAATAATTCGAATAATCAAGGCGACTTGACGATAATGGAGCAAGACGATAAAGACTTAACAAACCATCAATATTAATATTAAAGATTTTTAAAATATCAAAATATCCACTTCTTCCCTGCATAAAACTAAAAGCTGTCGGAATTAAAATAAAAGAAGCAGTGAATCCACTTAAAATAGAAGTAAGAAAAAAGTTTTTAATTATTTTTTTCT
This sequence comes from uncultured Bacilli bacterium, assembly GCA_947626425.1. Taxonomy (GTDB): domain Bacteria; phylum Bacillota_I; class Bacilli_A; order RF39; family UBA660; genus Ventrenecus. The sequence goes on from CANQRX010000033.1 coordinate 12,040, forward strand.
CCTTTTCATAAGGTAAACTCTCATTATATAAAATAAAGAAAAAATAAATTAACGAAAAAAGACAAACTATATAACCTGTGTAATAATTAAAAATAATTGCTAATGTTAAAGAAAAATAATACAAAACATCTCTTTCTTCTTTTATTAATTTTTTTAAACCAAGCATAACTATAGGTAACATATAGATAGCATCTAAAAATTGATAATTAAAATGATAAAGTGTTGTGAATCCCGATAAAGCATAAATAGTTGAAAAAATTAAAGAACATCTAGTTTCTTTTTTTTGATAATTTAAAAATAAATTCATTGTTAATCCCATTAAACCAATTTTTATCAAAATTAATATTACAAAAAACAGATCAAAATTTTCCTTTTTAAAAAAGAAATAAATAATATTTAATGGCGACATTAAATAGGTTGTTAAAATATGATAAAAGTTCATTCCTAAACCAATATTAAAGGTAAAAATGTTCATTTGTTTTAAACCTTCAAAAAAAGCTGGATATTGATTTAATGCATCGCTTATCCGTAAAGAATAATTACCAAAAGGATATAAATGCAAAAAAAACATAGCCAATGTAAAAAGAATTAAAGGAATTAAAAAAGATAATAAATAATGACATACTTTTTTCATACAACCAATCCCTTTCAATAAAAAGTTCTTATTCTTAATACATTAAAACTTATCTTTTTTAATTATATCATAGGTTTAAATTCCTTTTGTAAAAGTTTTTTAAGTTTTAAAACAGAAATATCAATTCAGTTTAATTTAGCATTAAAATAAACTTTCAAAATTAAATACCAAAAACACATTAAAAAAATTTATTTTGTAAAAAAAAACATCAAAAAATTATTAAAAATTTTTCAATGTCCTTTCTATAACTATTAAGCTTTTGGTGTTGCTGTTACAACTAATTTTGCATTAAAAGTCTTACTTCCAGTAGTAGCACTCAGCGTCTCTATTGTCGTACCGCTATCAATCCATAATCTTAAATTAAAAGTCAGTTCAGCATTAGCAGCTAAAGTTCCACTTTTTAAATTTTTAGAACTACTAGCAGATACTCCACTAGTATATTTATTATAAGGTGTCGCATCTTTGGCACCACTTAACAAAGTAGGATTATCAGTATCTAATTGATATTTAATACTTGTTAAAGGCATAGTAGAACTAGTCAAAATATCTAAATTTAATTGATAACTAATTTCATTCGCACAGGCATTTTGAATAGTAAATGTAAATGGCGATTTTGCTTGACCTTCCGTATCACTTATTGGATAAGCATTAGTCAAACTAATTGGAGCACCTTCCTTTAGAGTGTTCAATTTTACACATCCAGTAGTGATAACATTTGAATTAGTTTGCTCTAAATTAACACTCCAATAAGCAAAACTTACACCAATAATCCCTAAAACTAAAACGAACAAACACGACATTCCTAATATTAAATATTTATTTTTTTTATTTAACATTTTAATCACCTTTCTAAATATTTTTTATGTAGTTACTAAAAAATTATTTTATAAATCCTTGTAGCTCTTTTGCAATATTTAGACATCAAAATTATTTAAAATGGTTGAATTCTCAATACCAAACGATGCTTTATACTTATTAAATTTTATTAATTAAAATTTATACATAAAGATTTAGTTAGGCAACCACAATTTAGTAAGTGATTAAACTATTCAATAGAAAAAATTACTACTAATATAAGTAATTTTAATTAGTCTTTGGCGTAGCAGTTACAACTATTTTAGCATTAAACGTTTTTTCTTGAACTTCACTACTTAGTGTTACTGAATCAGCCATCCAAAGTGTTAAAGTATGAGATTCAGTAGTATTTCCTTTAATTACACCAGATTTTAATGTTTTAGCTATAGTAGCTGTTGCATCATAAGGTGTAGATGCTAAAGCACCACTTAGCATAGCAGGACTATCACTATCAAACTTAAATTTAATATTTTTTATATCCAAGGTACTAGTCTTCATAACGTCTAAGTCAATTCTATAATTCTCTTCAGTTGAACAAGTGTTTTTGACCTCAAATGTGTAAGGCGTCAAGCCATTAGCAACTTCATCTGTTATTGGATATTGAGCACTTAAATTTATAGCAGAACTATTCTTATCTGTAAGCGTTAAATTTAAACAACCACTTGTAAATGTATTAGTAGATGTTTGAGGAACTGACAAGCTCCAAAGGGCAAAAGAAACTCCAAACATTCCTATTGCTAGGACAAATAATATTACTGCCCCCCCCCCCCAAGTATTTATTAAAACTATTTCTCTTTGCTTCCATTTTTAATTTTC
>CANQRX010000034.1 GCA_947626425.1 uncultured Bacilli bacterium
GTATTTTCATGATTTTTTATCACCTCCCTTCTACTTACATTATTATAGAAAAGTTGGTGATTTCCTTTATTTTTTTACAAAAAAATAAAAAAACCAGAAATTTATTAGCAGAAAAAAAATAGAGCTCTCGAATGAAAGCTCACAAAATATATTAATAAACTATTACTTTTGTTCTTGAAATAATATAGTATATTCAACAATACCATCTTCAAAGGCATAATCTGCTTTTAAATAGGTTTTAACTTTAAATGAAGTATTATTTAATTCTGCATTTTTAACACTATAAATAGATGAATTTGTCAAATTACTTACAAGAGGTTGGAATCTACCTAAAAGTGCGAATGCTACTGTATACTTATCTCCTGTAACATCAGCTAAATTCATATCAGCTGTGTGATATTTTGTTTTATCATTTTTATCTTGAACGATTGTTTGAATATGATCTATTTCAGTATGTCCTAAATATTGTTGTAGTGTTGCTAACAAACCAGTCCCTCCACCAGTTAATGCGCTCATAGGCTTACCATTAGGATCAGAATATGTAACCAAAATTAAACTTTTATCAAAATCTACTGTCACCTTATAAGCTTTAACAACATTAGCAGCATTAGTCGACCAAGATTTTAAAGTAGCTTTTTCAATAATATGTTTATTACTATTTGTATAATTTAAATTATAAGTGACACTATTTTGATTATTCTTTGTATGTGCGTATTCACTATCAAAATCAACTGTAATTGATAAATTTTTCTTATAAAGTGAACTTAAATGCTTTTCTGTTTCTAATTTATCAGCAGTAGTGCCAGTAATTTCACTTACAAATTCTTTTATTTTTTCTTCTGCACTAGCATCATCTGTAATAATTACTGATTTATTTTCTGATGTAAATTTTACATCTTTTACTTCATTAGTAGATAATATGTTTTCTATTTTATCCGTATCAGTATTGATTAAAATTGGATCATTTACATTTATTATATCAACATTATAATTATGTCCAGTAGAATGGGTTGTTTTTATATCTGATCTAGTATTTGTTATCATTTTTTCTTGTACATATTTATCAGTATCAATAGATTTCAAATATTCAGCTGTTAACGTGATATTTCTATCTAAAGTAACTTCCCCTTCTTTTTGGTAAGTATTATTACCATCAGACCAATCTTTAAATTCATATGTATAATAACTCTCTGTACTATCTTTTGATGGGTTATTTTCTTCTATGGTAACTTTAGGATTAGTATATTGAGCTGTTAAAGTTACTTTATCGCCCTTAGTTGCTGTTAAGTTCTTTAAACTATCTCCAGCATTATAAGTTTTATCTTCTAATTTCCAATTATTAAACGTAGCATTCTTACTTTCAGTTTTATTCCCTTGTCCATTATCATAATCATACGTTAATATATATGATTTATTAAATGCCTCTAATGCTTCTTCCTCTTTATCATAAGTAGCTGTTACTTCTACTTGTTCTTTGCCATCTTTAGTTCCACCATTACCATCAAAAACGATTGTATAAGTAATAGGTGTCCAATGGGCTTGAATAGTTAGATTTTTAGTAATTGAATTTAAATTATCTAATTTTTGATTATCTTTAAACCAACCATCAAAATCATAACCAGTACGCTTTGCATCCTTTAACTTAGTTGTAGATTCATCAACTAGCCATTCAGCATTTAATGTAACTTTTCCATTTTCTTCGCTAGTCAAATTTGTAACTTTAGCTTGATTATTGTATGTATTATCTTCATTTTTCCAATCTTTAAAATCATATTCTACTTTTTGCGTATCATTTGTAACTCTAGCTTTATCATTTTTATCATAAGTAATAGTATATTCTTTTACAAATTTATTTTCAGCTAAAGTACATTCTTTATCAAAAGTACAAGTCGTATTTTGCATATCTCCAGAAGTGTTATAATTACCATTATATGTAATAGTATAAGTATTGGCTTTCCATACAGCATATAAGATAATCTCAGTATTATTTTCTGCAGTTAAATTATTTGCTTCGGTAATACAATCTTTACAATCATCAACTGATTCGGTATGTTGCGTTTTACTCCAACCTAAAAACTTATATCCTTCTCTTGAATAAGAATTATTACTTAAATTATTTTTTGTATCATAAGTATGAGTTGTATTTTCAACATTACCGTTTGGTACCGTACTACCATTACCTTTGTTAGAATCATACTTAACTTGATACTTATTAGCTTCCCAATGAGCAGTTAATTCCAAGTTTGTAGATACATCATTTAAACTCTCTTGTATTGTATCATTATTATACCAACCACTAAAAGTATAACCAGTTCTATCAATTTCTTTTAAGAATGTTGTTTCTGAATTTATTTCCCATTGTGCTGTTAAAGTAATTGTTTTATTAGCTTCAGCAGTTAAATTTGTAACACTAGCATTATCAGCATATGTTGTAGCACCATTAGTCCAATTTGTAAAATTGTATTTTACAGTTTGAGTCGTATTATCTTTATTTTTATAACCATCATTATATGTAATAGTGTATTCTTTTTCAAAGCCATTTGGAGTTAAAGAACATTCTTTGTCGTAAGTACAAGTTGTCTTTTTCATACTACCTAATGTACTAGTATTACCTTCATATTCAATGTAATAAGTGTTAGCCTTCCATTTAGCATATAAATATAAAGCTTCATCAGGCATATTATCAGTTTCGAATTTCCATTCGTCTTTTCCATCTTGATCTTTATACCAACCAGCAAATGTATATCCTAACTTAGTTGGCTCTTCTTCTATTTTTGTTATAGTTGAACCTTGTTCTTGATTTAACACATCTAATTCCTTTTTTTCACCGCTAAATGTTCCACCATTAGCATCAAAAACTACAGTATTTTTATGAATATTCCATTTAGCGTATAAACATAAATCTTCATGAGGCATAAAATCAGTTTCAAAATTCCACTGTTTTTCTTCCTCATTTACTTTATAATACCATCCAACAAAATCATAACCTGCTCTTGTTGGATTTGTTGGTGCTTCAACTTTTTTTCCATATAGAACTTCTTTTTTATCTACCTTAGAACCACCTTTTGAATCAAAAGTAACATTATATCCTTTTCTTTTAATATTAGCTATTATTGTTTGATTATCATCTGAAGTCATTAGATATGTAATATTTGTATTAGTTTCTCCATTTGACCATTTTTCAAATTCAAATCCGTCTTCAACTTCAACGCTTAATTTTACTTTTTCTTCATAATAATAATTTCCACTATTACTAATTTCTTTAATTCCTTCTTTATCATTATTATCTAAAGTATTAACATATGAAACAGTTAAATCATATTTTTTACGTGGATAATAATATTTTAAGATAGTTGAACCGTCACCTTCAATTACTAAAGTGTTAAAATCGACTTCAGTTTCATTTTTATCTTTTAAAATAGGGTTTTCAAAACCAGATACATTTTCTGGATTACAATTAATAAGTGTATCAGTTATACCTTTTTCTGTTCTAGACATTCCTTCATTTTTAATATAATTTTGACCAGTAATATCCATAAAATAATATTCTATTTTATATTTAGTATCTTCGTTTGCTTTATAAGTTGCTTCTACCTTTAAGTCATCAAATGTGCCTTCTTTTATAATGCCATTACTTTTTTCGCCATTCACTATCCAACCAGTAAATGTATAGCCAGCTTTTGTAGGCGTACCTAAATTAAAATCTTTTGTTTCAACTGTATAAGTATTTACTTGATTTTTTAAAGTTCCACCATTTAAATTATAAGTAATGTTATAAGTATTTACAATAGTATTAGCTTGAATTGTTTCGTTTTCAGTTCCTATTTGATGAGTAAATTCTAAATCATTTTCATCATTTGACCAACCAGCAAAACTATAACCATCTTTAAGGATAGCACTAACATCTACTTCTTCTTCAAAATAGTACTCACCAGTACCAATTGTTTCTTTAATTCCCTTATCTTTTTCAATATTTAAAGAGTATTTATTTCTTTTGTAATAGTATTCTATAGTAGTTGAACCATCACCATTAATATTAGCTGTCTTTGCTTTTGGAGAAGTAAAACCAAGATAGTTTTCTACTTTTGGAGTAATCTTATTATCAGTAGTGCCTGTTTTTACTTCAATAAAAGGACTAGCATATGTACCATCAATATTCATTTTATAATGTTTTACAATGTATTTGGTATCATTATTAGCTTTAGTATTAACTTTAATAGTAATATTACTATCAGGCATAATAAAGGTATTGTTATTAACATTATTATCATATCCATTAAATGAATAACCTTCTTTTAATACATATGATAAGTTGATATTATCACCATAAAAATATGAACCAGAGCCACTTGTATTTTCGATTCCTTTATCTCCAATTAGATTTAAAGTATATTTATTGATAGTATAATAATATTTAATTATTGTAGAGCCATCTTTATTTATAGTAATTTCTTTACTTTTAGGACTACTATAACCTTTATAATTATTCGTTTTAACTTCCAAGGTGCTTCCAGCATTTCCTCTTAAAGTTTCCACTTCATCAGGTGTATTACTATAAGTTCCATCTTTGTGCATTAAAAAGTGTTCAACTTTATAATTGGCTATAATTCTATCCCATTTAGCTTTAAGTTTAATATTAGAAGAAATCTTATTATTAAAATCAAATTTTTCATTTCCTAAATACCAACCAGTAAAAATATAATTCTCTTTAATTGGTTCACTAGGCTCTGCAACTAATTCTTTATATTTTACTTTAACCTTTTCCTTGTTACCTAAACCATCATCAAAAGTAATAACATATGTTTTTTTAACATATTTTGCTTTAAGTTTCAAATCTTTTGTTATTTTAGTATTTCCATCAAATTTTTTACCATTCACATACCAACCAACAAAATCATAACCAGCTTTTTCTGGTGCTTTAGGTAATGATATTTTTTTATTTTTTTCTATTGTACTACTTTTAAATTTTTTACCATCAATAAACATCGTAACATTATAATCTTTATGATTAAATATTTGCAAGCCAAAAAGAATAATTATGATAATAATTAAAAGCGCAAGTATTGAATATATATTTTTTTTTGTCTTACTTTTGGAGTTCATTTTTATCTCCCCTCGTACTATTATGTATGGAAAAAGCTCGTTTCATATCGAAATCGAGCCTTTAACTACATTCTAATTTAGTTTTTTATTTATGTTAAATAACTCGTGATTTAATCCAGTTATAGCTGAAACTGATGAATCAGCAACAAATTCTAAAGTATAAGTTTGAGTGCCTGTAACACTTCCAACTTTATAAGAAATTGTAGCTGTTGCTGTTTTACCTTGAACATCACTTAATTTTAAACTAGTTGGATCACAATTACTATCTTTTTCAGCCATAGCACATAATAAATCTTTTGCTAAAGTTAAAACAGTAGTTTCATTCATATTATTCTTTTCAACTTTTTGTTCTTTTTTAGAACCAGCATTCCATGTTATTTCTTCAGCATCTTGAACAAATACTTGGAACATATTAATAATATCTTCTTTACCACTAAAATCTTTTAATAGTTTATTACCATCTTTAATTGTAAAAGTAGCTATACGACTATCTGCATTATATTTAATAGAACTAAATCCAGATTGATCTCCTTCAGTTGAAATTTTTTGATTTAATCCATCAGCATAATGAGTTAGTGTTTCGTTCTTTTCTTCTTCTAAATCATATTTAAAATCTAATATATAAGGAATTGTTTGTGTTTCACTACCAATGGTATATGTAAAGTTAGCAGTTGCATTTTTACCTGCAACATCACCTAATTTTAATTGTGCAGCAGTTAAAATTCCTTCATCAGTTTTACATGTATCTTCTGTTCCATTATTAGCCATTAAACATAACAATTGAGCAGCGTATTTGACACCATCTTCAGCATTAATTTCTTCTATTGTTACTTTTTTATCGCCAATTGTATATTCTATTTTAGTTGCTCCAGCAATATATTGTTTAAACATATCTAAAATACCACTTTTAGCAAATTCTGCTAATGGTTTTTGGGTATCACTAATTTCAAAGGTTGCGGTTTTATTTGCATACCTTATTGATTTAAATCCATAAGTTATGGCATTGTTATTTAGAGTACTGGCAGCATTTGTTAAATCTTTATCTTTTTCTTCTTCGATATCATAAGTAAATTTTAAAGTATATGTTACTTCATGAGTCCCATATTCATCAGTATATACAACTTTAGCAGTTGTTGATTTATTAGCCACATCTAAATATGTTAAAGTATTAGCTTGACCACCTTCTTTAGTTACTAAACCTAGTAAAACATCTGCAGCAAGTTTTATAATATCATCATCAGTAGCGCTTTTTAAATCTTCAGCTGTTTTAGTAGTTGGTTGCCCTTCTTCACTTACTCCTGTATAAGTAATTGAAGTAAAACCATAATTACCACTAACTATATCTTTAAACATTTTTACAATACCACTATCTTTATAATCGACTAAACCTTTATTAATATCAGCAATATCAAATGTTAAAGTATTATTTTCATAAGTTATACTATTAAATCCATACTTTTTTAATTCGTCAGGTTTATTTAACTCCTCAGCATCTTTTTTTAATTGATCCTCAACATCAGCAGTTACATCATTGACAAGTTCATAATCTATAAAATGAATACTTAATGTCTTATTATTATCTATTTTTTTATCTGCAGTTCCAATTTTAGGATTAACTATAGACCAAGCACTATATTTGCCATTTGCATCCATTGTTCTATTTAAATGTTGCATTAACATCTCTTTATAAACGTCGCCTTTATTAGTTCTATTAGCTAAACTAGTATTATTTGCTATCGAAGAAATATTAATACTTTTAGCTGATAACATTATATCTTGAGATGTTACTGAATGTTTAGATGTAAAAGCATAATCTCCTATTATGTATACATCTTGAGCTGTTGGGTTTTTTGCCTCAACTTCTTCTAAAAATTCTTTAACAGTTACATCCTTGGCATTTGCAGTCAATATTCCAGCAGTTAAAGCCACTAATCCAACCATTACCTTCTTCCCATATTTTTTCATTCTTTTTTCTCCTTCCTTTTTTATTGTACAGTTCTAGTTGACCAACTTATTGTAGCATTGAATGCTTGACCATTAATCATTAAAGTAGCTGATGATGGTGTACCAATACTACTATCAACATTCATTCCTTGCGTATAATAAGAATTACCTAATTTTACTGTACTAAAGCTAATTGTCGAACCATTTTTTGTTGCTCCACCTACTTGATATTGATAAATAGAACCATCCTGGGTTTGTAATTTCACTATAGAAATAGTATAAGAATCAGCTTTTTGAGGTTGTGATGGTTGAGCAGGTTGTGATGGTTGTGGGTTACTTGGTGCAGGAGTAGAACTTCCACTATTGTTTGCTGCACTACCTGATGATTTTTTAGATGTTGTTTTCTTACTTGTTGTTGTATTTGTAGTTGTCTGATTAGTTGGAGCTACCTCTTCACTACTTTTTTCTTCTTCTTTTACAGTTACTGTTACAGCACCTTTATATTTACCATCTTTAGTTTTTACTGTAACTTTTACTTTTCCAGCTTTTTTAGCTACTAAATTACCATTCTTATCAACTGTTGCAATACTATCATCACTTACTTCATAAATGATATCGTCTTTAGTTACACCTTCAGGTAGATCTAATAACTCAATTAATTTTTCTTCTCCAACTTTAAGTTCGATTTCACTGGCTTTTAATTTTAATTCAGCACTTTTCCATTTAGCTTTTAAAGTAATATCTTTAGTAATTTTAGTTTTAAAATCAAATTCCTTATTACCTAAATACCACCCAACAAAACTATATCCTTCTCTAGTTGGATCAATTGGTTTTGCTACTGTTTCATTTTCTTTAACTTTTTCAGTTTGAACAACTTTATTTTCTGATATGAATTTTACTAAATATTCTTTTTTATCGCATCCACGTACAAGTAATAAAATAACAGCAGCGATAGCAATTAAACCCAAAACCACACCAATAATAATATTTTTCTTTTTTTGATTATCCATATTTTTCCTCCTACTAAATTTATATGCATTATAAAAGTTTATTTTAATTTCTCATAAATCTCCCCCTACTTTCCAAAAAATAGCCATTCACGTCAGTTTTACACCTTATTTTACACCTCATAAACAAAGTCATGATTTTATAACTTATTTACATTCTTTATTCTTAAGGGTAAAAATGGTTAATAACACTACTCCTACTATGCATATTGCCATAACTATTTTTATATAAGGATTCATTATTTTTTTTTGATTATCTATTTTTTTATTTTCAGCAATACAATCTTCTATATCTTCATTATTTTTAACTTTATTTACTAAATCACAATAATTATTTTCTTTTTCATAATTTTCAATACTTTTTTTTAATTCTTTTTTAATACGATTATTAAAACTAGTATAATAACTAGAACCCACTATTATTAAAGAATTTTTATTTTTTATTTTAAGTTTTGTTCTAACTTGTTCATTTAATTTTTTATTATCATTTATATCAATATTTTCTAATATTATTTTTTTATCATCTAACTCATTTAGCCATTTTTCTACTTGTTTATATTCTGTAGAATTATTTTCTCCAAAATAATATATTTTTAAATTATTATAAGAAGAATTAGTAACAATAGCTTTAGGCATTAAAGGAAACATCATAAACATTATCATTATAATTACTATTTTTTTCATAACTATCTCCTAAATTGGGTTTTAAAGGTGTGGTTATCACACCTTTAAATTATTATTTTACGACTGTTGAAGAAGTATGTTTTTCCCAATATTTAATTCCCTTTTCATAAAAATCTTTCAATTGTTCATTTGTAACATTCATGCCATCTTTTCCTAAAAACTCATTAGGACTTGCTATTTTAGTTTTATTAATATTATCAAATTTAACATCAATACTATTATCAGAGCTTATAGATTTAATTGTAAAATTACTTACTGTTTTAATAGTCTTTACATATTTATTATCATCAGTTAATTCAACAATTAATTTTATTTCTTCAGTTTCATCACCACTGGTTATTTTATTATCTTGTTCAGTTATATAAGTATCGTTTAACCAATTCACGAAACTATCTTTATTTAATGTTACTTCATATTTATTAGTATTAATTTCATTAACTTTTTCTATAGCTCTTAAATTTTTACTAATCACATCTTTTAGTAAAGATAACTCAACAGAACCCATTTTAATTTTTTGAATTGTGCTAGTAAATAACCAATCATTTAATTCTGGTTGACAATTACTATCACATTTATAATCAGTTGGCTTTTTACTAACAACTATACTTGCTGTTCCAACATGATTACTATCAATATCTTTAACACTAAAAGTATATTGTTCTGCTTTAGTGTCAGTTAAAATTGTATTAGTATAATTTTTATCTTTATCATATTTGTAAGTAAAATATTCTTTACCATTTTTAATTTTATTATTTTTTATAATTGTTATATTTTGAGCATTTTGAGTATTCTCTGCTGCTTTATTAATTAATTCTTCTAAAGTCTTTAAGTTACTATAATCAATTTGATAACTGGCATCACTTTTTTTATTTCCATCATAATCAACATCAATATTATACACTTTACCATTTTTAGTTGTAATATCTGATTGTTTAAGAATTTCTAAATTTAAATTAATATTATTATCATTAGAATTATATATATAATTTGTTTTTTCGTTATTAGGATTAGTTATAGTTATTGAAGAATTATCTTGAAAACTTTGAGAAGATATATTTACTGGAATATAATATTTACCATCTTCACTTTGAGTTTTCGCTATTCCTGATAATTTATTATTACTACCTATAGTATATGATTTATTGCTATCAATAGAAATATTAGCTGGTGAAAAACTAACAGGGGTACCAATTACTAGAGTAATATTATCACTCACTTTAGTATCTTCAGTTGCTTCTTGAGTATCATGGTCATTTGTAGTGTAATATCTTATTTGCATCATGCCCTCAGAAGATTTCACAAATTTATCTAGAGCATCCCAAGCTTCAGCAAATTCTTTATCAATTGTTTTTAATTCCGCAATAGTCATACCATCTTTTTTATCAGCAAATTTATAAGTATGATATTGTTTATTATTATATTCATTAATACCATCTTTATCATAAGAACTTGTATTTATGGTTATTTGCTTATCTTGTTCTACATAATATGCATGGTACATTTCCGTATTTTCTGCTGTTTTATTGCTCCAATCTGTTATCAAATCTGCATAATTTCTATAGGCGGCATCAGTTCTAACTCTTCCCCAACCAACGAAATAATAAGTTTTATCATTTTTTGTCACAGTTTTATCTTCTTCAGCATACTCAGTTGGTTTTACTGGTTTACCCTTTTCAAAAACTTTGTCCATTCCACGCAATTTACCACTTTCGTAATCACTAAATACAAATCGAATATAATCTTTTTTATTACTTGGATTTACATAATAGAATGTGTCTGATGTACTTGTATATTCATCTGAATAGCTCTTTTTAGTACAACTTTCTAAATTATTTTTATCGCCATTTTCATCAGTACACCATTGTTTATCATGTTGAGTAATATTATAAATAGCATACTCAAGTTTGGTTGAATTTGGCATATTAACTTGTCCGATTTGGCTGACAAAAACATGTTTATTATCATCAAACACACTTAAGTTTATAGCTCTAACAGCCGGTATATCAGAAGTTTCTCCATCAAAGGTTATATTATTAGCTTCTAAACTTGAAGTTGATTCTACTAAGATACCTGCTTCTATATCAGCACCTTTTTCTAATACTAGATTATTAGCAGTAACAGTTGTTTTAGGTTTAATATCATTTTTTGCTGAAGTTTCTCCAACTTTAATTTCAGCTTTTTTTGCTCCTTTTAAATGTAAATCCGAAATAGTTACATTAGCTCCATTTTTTACATTAAAAACATAATCTTTATCAGAAACAGTTATTGTTTTGTCGTTAGTGCCCATTAAGCTAATACCTTCAATACTAGGAGTAGTTGTAATAGTAACATCTTTTTCAACAGATATTGGTTCTTCAGCATTAATATCACTATCTACATAAACAGTATTATAATTATGTTCATTTTTTAAAGCATCTTCAATTTTCTTAGCACCTATATTTGATTGTGGTTCTTTGTCTACTACAACAAAATCGGAATCAAATTTAAAGGTATAAGTTTTATTTTCTTCTTCTAATGGTGTACCATCGGCATTAACTAAGCTAACAGTCTCATCAGCTTCACCAAGTTTAATTGTAAATGATTTATTTTCATATTCTAATTGGTCTAGCGTTGCTTTATCTTCTTTGTCTGCTAATTTATCATCAAATAAATCTTTTGCACCTTTTACAATTTCTTGTTTTAATTTTAATCCATTTTCTCCAAGTAAATCTTGATCACGATCAGCACTATCATTATATTCTTTTTTATACTCAGAAGTATAACTTGATGTAAATTTAGCATCTTCTCCTTCAACACTTAAAGTAATATCTTTAATTTCTCCTTTTTGTAGAATGTAAGCAATTGTACCAGGGATTGAAGTATCTGCTAATTTTCCTAATGGTACTTTTGGACTATTAAGATTAATTGTAATATTTTGTTCATCTTTTTCTAAACTGAATTTATCAGAAAAATCATCTGAATAAGTAGTTTGTTTGCTATTTAAATCCTCAACAACACCATTAAAGAATGTTTCAGCATCTATTTTCCAATGAGCAGTAAGAGTTATATTTTCATGTTCACCTAAAGTTAAATTTTCAACTTTAGAATTATCATTTTTATACCATCCATCAAATTTACGATAATCAGTTTCTAAATCAGATAAATCTTTTAAATCTATAGCCTCTCCTTCATATTCCTTAAGTATTTCCGTTTGCATTTTTCCAGTGTTATCACGATACTTATATGTTAATTTACCTTCTGTTTCAAAGTTTAAATTATCATATTTAATAGTATATTCTTCTGGGATATATTCAAATTTATCTGGGCCATCATAGTCTATTTGATATCTAATTGTCTTATCATTATCAGGTTTTCCATTTTTATAAATTTTAAATAATACTAGTACCCAACCTTGTTTATACTCTTCGGCTGTTGGAGTATATTCCTTGGTTTTACCATCTTCTGTATTTAATATTAGAGTCCAAGTATTAGCATATTTCTCTAAGCCCTCAATGTCTTTACCAGGGAAATGAACTTTAATTGGTACATAGTAACCTTGTAATTCATTAAAACCAGATTCTAATTGTTGCTCTTTAATTGTACCTTCTAAGCCTTGTTTAATTTCCCCATTTTCCGGATCATTTTCGGTTTTAATATTGACATCTTTATCTGCATCAAATTCAAAACCATATGTTTCTAAATCTTTCTTAGCGTCTTCATCTTCTTCTAACTCATCTTTAGATTTTGCTAATTCATAATTTCCAAAATCTCCTCTTGATGTATCTTGTAGTTTTAAACCACTCCAATCAATCGTTACACTATATGGTGCATAAGTATTTTCATCACCATCTAAATCTAAAGTAATTGTGAATACTTTATCTTCATCAGCAATTGTCGAACCATCCATAGCTGCTTCACTTAATGCTTTTAAAATATAAAGTTCTTTTGAAGAGTCAAAATCATCAGCAAATACTTCTAAATGTTGAGTATCCTCTTCATCACCATGAAAGAATTTAACATTTATTTTATTTTCAGCAGATGAAGTAATACCATCAGCTTTTGTTAATTTTAGTTGTAAACCTAGATAATATAAAGTTTTATTTTTTATATCAAACGGATCTTTTTCTTCCCAACTATCATCATTAAATATTGGTAAAACTCCTGTTACTTTATATTTGTTATTTGTATCTTTATCCTGTTCTACTTTAACATTATAACCATTAGTTGTATCATACCAACCCGTATTATCTTCAAATTCATCGGCATCACTAGATGGCAAAGCTTCAACTGTGAATAAAGATGTTTTTTCAAATATTACCTTACTATAATCAATAGTATAAATAGTTGGTAAATATTCTTTTCCTTCTCCATCAAAATCAACTAAATAATATAATTTACAATTGTTTGTACATTGGGTAGTAGTTGAATCAAAACGATATAAAATTGTTAAATTGTTATTTTCATCATAATTTTTTTGAGTAAATGATTTTAATTCTTCTTTAGTACTTGCATCTTTTACTCGAGAAATTTTCACTTTAGAAATATCTATGTCATCTGGTATATCAAAGGTGAAGTCAAAATAATATCCATCCTTTTTGTCTTTGCCAAAAGCATACTCACTATTTAAAATTTGTTCTACTAGTGTTCCTGTTAAGTTTCCTTTTTCAAATTGTAAATTTTGATTTGCTTCAGCATTATAACCCCATTCATCAAAAGTTTCTTTATCTTTAGTGCTTGCATTATTTAGCTTAATTTCTACCTCAGAGTCTCCTTGGAATCTAAGCTCACTCAAATCAATTTCATATGTTGCATCTTCATATATTTCTTCATCAGTATTTATTGTAAGTTTTATTTTTTTATTCTTTTCCCAAGCGTCTTT
>CANQRX010000035.1 GCA_947626425.1 uncultured Bacilli bacterium
TTAAGTTCAAACTATAAAAGTTCGAACAGAAACGTCACTGGAGCAAGTGAGGAGAATCGAACTCCCGTCTCAACCTTGGCAAGGTCGCATTCTAGCCACTGAACCACACCTGCATTTTTTCATTTGCACAATTAATATAGCAAAAAAAAAGAAATATTGCAATAATTTTTAATCACTTTTATCGACAATTTAAAGTCATTTTGATACAATACAAATAAAGAAAGAGGCGTTTAAAATGACATTTATTAAAACTCCAACCAAAGGAATGCGAGATTTTTTACCAAAAGAGATGGAATTACGAGATTATGTTTTAAAAATTATGAGTGATACTTATGAAAATTTTGGTTTTCAAAAAATTGCCACCCCTGTTGTGGAACATATTGAAAATTTAACTAGTAAACAAGGTGGTGAAAATGAAAAATTAATTTTTAAAATCATGAAAAGAGGGGAAAAACTTAGTAATGCTGATTCTTCTAATTTAGATGAATTAGTGGATTGTGGTTTAAGATATGATTTAACGGTTCCTTTGACAAGATTATATGCTAATAATATGCAAAATCTTCCGATGCCTTTTCGGGCTTTTCAAACCGGTTTTTCTTATCGGGCTGAACGTCCCCAAAGAGGAAGATACCGTGAATTAATGCAATGTGATTTAGATATTATTGGTGAGAAAAGTAATTTAGCCGAAATCGAATTAATTACAGCGGTTATTACATTTTTACAAAAATTAAATTTTAAACAATTTACTATTAAAATAAATGATCGGCAAATTTTAAAAGCAATGTTAAACTATGCTAATATGCCTTTAGAGTTAATGGATAAAATTTTGATTTCTTTAGACAAAATGGATAAAATTGGAATTGATGGAGTTCGAGAGGAATTACAAAAACTAGAAATACCAGACGAAGCAATTACTAAATATTTGAGTTTATTTAATGAGAAAAAGGATCTTTTTGCTTTTTGTAAGGATTTACCCATCGCGGATGAATATGTTGCAAATTTATTAGAAATAATTGATAATGTAAATTCGCAAGCTAATTTAGTTTTTGATCCGACTTTAGTAAGAGGAATGGGGTACTATACGGGTTGTATTTTTGAAATTTATGCAGATGGGTTAACTTCGGCGATTGGTGGTGGTGGTCGTTATGACCATATGTTAGAAAATTATATAAATATGTCGGTTCCTGCTTGTGGTTTTTCCGTTGGCTTTGAAAGACTTTTATTGCTTTTAGAAGAAAGTGGTTTTGAAGTTCCACATACAAAAGAAAAATTATGTTATGTTTTTGATAAAAATATTTCAAAAGAAGAAAAAAAATCATTATTAAAAAAAGTAAATAATGATCGGCAAAATAATAAAATTGTGAAAATTGTGGAAAAAAGTAAAAACTTTAAATACCAAAAAGAAACATTAGAAAGTGACGGTTACCAAATAATTTATTAATGGTAAAAAATTCCAAAATAAATTTTTAGTAAAGATTCATCCTATTAACAGGGTGAGTCTATGAAAAAATATTTTATTTTTATGTTATTTTTAATTGTTATCTTTTTTACAACGGAAATAGGGGAAACAAATGGTTTAGAAAAAAATCAAATTAGTTTTCAAAATTTAAATAGTAATAAGTTTGTGGAGTTTGTTAAAGAAAAGCAATTAGCTAATCGAATTACTAAAATTTGCACGACGGATTTTTGTGATTATGCCAGAGGTTCTAATATTGAAACTTCTTTTGAATTATTCCAAAAAAAATATGAAGAATTTTTGAGTGAAAATGGGCATGATGAAATAGCAAGAACGACCATTTTAAAAGGATTTCCGATTGTTTCGGTTAGTATATTAGATTAATTATTTAAGCGGCTTCCTTGGGTGATGCCTCTTTTTTTCATTTCTTTATCAATATCGTTTAGAACGCAAAACTTTTTAAGAAGCCAAGTTGGTTCAATTAACTCGGTAATTGATGGGTCGCCTGTAATGCGATGAATTACTATTTTAGGGTCTAAATAAGTTAATTGATCGCAGACGATGTCGATATATTCTTCTTTTGTTAAAACATGAAAAGGCTTTTGATTGTAAAGTTCTTCTAAAGTCGTATTTTTTAAAATATGGAGCATATGAATTTTGATACCATCAATTTTTAAATCATTTAAGTATTTAACTGTGGCAATCATATCTTCTTTTGTCTCGCCAGGTAAACCATTAATTATATGAACAACAACATTTATTCCCCGGGATTTTAGTTTATGAAAGCATTGAACAAAATTATTTAAGTCATGACCTCGATTGATTAATTTTAAAGTTTTGTCATGAATAGTTTGTAATCCTAGTTCAACTGTTAAAAAAGTTTTTTTGTTTAATTGTTCTAAATAATCTAAAACATCATCGTTGATGGCATCGCTTCGCGTGGCAATGGAAAGACCTACAACATTAGGAATATTTAAAATTTCTTCGTAGCATTTTTTTAAAACTGGTAAAGGAGCATAAGTATTGGTTCCCGCTTGAAAGTAACCGATGTAATAACTATTAGGCCATTTTTTTTCCATTACAGTTTTAACTTTTTCAAATTGAATTGAAAGAGGATCTAGTGGACTACCGGCAAATTCACCACTTTCTTTTGCACAGAAAATACAACCTTTGCCATTTTTTTGATGCGGACAACCAAACCCAGGATTTAAACTAACTTTAAAAACTTTTTTGCCAAATTTATTTTTATAAAAATAATTTAAGGTATGATATTGTTTATTATCAAGCGTATATTTAAACATAAAAACTTCACCGAATCTATTGTACCATAAAAAACTTTATTACCATTATTTTTAATATTTTTATTTTGAACAAATTTTATAAAAGCAAAAAGCGAGAAAAAAGCCTTGTTATAAGAAATGGTAGAATACTGTTCATTAAAAAAGGCAATTAAAAAAATAAAAGCATATGGTATTTTTAAAAAGCTTAAAATTGGATTGTGTAGTAAAAGAGAAATTTTTATGATATAATCTTATTATAGCGAGGTTGTAAAATGCAAAAAAAGAATAAAAAAGTCAAAAGTAAATTAGTAACATTTAGTAAAATAGTTTGGATATTATCAATCATTTTTATGGTTGTTTTAGGTTATTTTATTTATGATGCAAATATTTTACCATTTAAATATTATTTAGCTATTGTTGTTGTTTTAGTGTTATTATTATCTATTCATGGTTTCTTAGTTATGAGAAAAAAAACTGGCAAAGGAATATTAATAACATTATGCTTACTAGCTATATTATTTATGGGTTTAGAAACATTTGCTATTACGAAAATAAATGATACAATTCAGTTTTTAAGAGAAAATTTGGGAGCTCATTTTGAAACAAATGTTTATTATTTTTTAGTTAACAACTCTTCATCTTATCTCGTAATTGATGAATTAAATGGCAAAGATGTTAAAACAGTTGAAGATTTTGATGATAAATTAAATTTTGAGCAAGCTGTTAAAAGAAAGGCTGATGTTAATTTAATATATGAACAAAATGTTGTGGATTTATTAGAGCAAATTAGCAATGATGAAGAATTAATTGTTTTAGTTAATTCTGGAAATTATGAAGCAATGGCCGAGGCTGATGAAAAGTTTGAAAGTAGTGTTAGAATAATCGGTTCGGTAGAAATTG
Organism: uncultured Bacilli bacterium; assembly: GCA_947626425.1. Taxonomy (GTDB): domain Bacteria; phylum Bacillota_I; class Bacilli_A; order RF39; family UBA660; genus Ventrenecus. The sequence continues at coordinate 3,637 of CANQRX010000035.1, forward strand.
TAACCGAAATAGAACAAGTTGATACAGGGATAAATATTACTAAAGAACCGTTTGCTATTTATTTAAGTGGAATTGATACTCGAAGTGATTATTTGCCTTCTCGAAGTTTAAGTGATGTTAATATTATTTTAGCTATAAATCCTAATACTAGAAAAATTTTAATGATTCATATTCCAAGAGATTATTACGTTCAAATTCATGGGACATCTGGTTTAAAAGATAAATTAACTCATTCGGGGACATTAGGTGGTATTGAACTGTCTATGGCAACCGTAGAAGATTTATTAGAAATAAATATCCCTTATTATGTAAGAGTTAATTTTAATGCAGTTGTAAATTTGGTAGATGCAATAGGTGGTATTGATATTAATTCTGATGTAAATTATTCTTTTAGTTGTTGGACAGATCGTAGTTGTGTCTTTAATCCAGGGATAAATAGTGTTAATGGTAAATGTGCTTTAGCTTTTGCTAGGGAACGGCATGCTTATGAAACTGGGGATCGGCATCGTGGAGAAAATCAGGAGCAAGTTATTGAATTAGTAATTGATAAAGTTACGAGTTCGAGTACGATTATCAATAGTTACACTGATATTTTAAATGCTTTAAATGGAACTTTTCAAAGTAATTTAACAACCGATGAAATTACTAGCTTGGTAAAAATGCAACTGGACGATATGCGAGGTTGGAAAATTGAAAGTGCGAATGTAGATGGAACGGGAGGCATGCAACCTACATATAGTTATCCAAATCAAAACCTTTATGTTATGAATCCAGATATGGAAAGTGTTAGAGAAGCTGTTTTAAAATTAAATGAAGTGTTTGACGAGGATTAAAAATATTTAACATTAGTTTTATTAAAATTAAAGAAATTAAGTTCCTTAAAAGAACTTTTTTTTATAAAGATATGTCTTTAAGATTAAAATTATTGTTTAAATATGTTAATAAAGTGTAAAGACAAAATTCTGATTGAATCATTGTTAGAAAATTATTTTAAGAAATGTACATTTTAATTTAGTTTTGTTAAAATTATGAGGAAATGGAAGATGATTTTATGAATCAAGAAAAAATAGGCAAGTTTATTAAAAAAATTCGAAAAGACCATAACTTATCCCAGCAAGCCTTTGCTCAAAAATTAGGGGTTTCTTTTCAAGCTGTTAGTAAGTGGGAAAATGGTAAAAATTTACCAGATATTTCAACTTTACAAGAAATAAAAAAACAATTTAATGTTAATATTGATGAAATTATTGAAGGGGCTTTGACGCCGAAAAGCAAAAAGAAAAAATATTATTTGATTCTTATAATTATTCTTTTTCTTATTTTAATTAATGTCATTATTTTTAAAAACTTAAACTTAGAAAATAATTTTGAATTTAATGAAATAAAATCTCTTAACAATGATTTTCAAGTTTCAGGAAGTGTTGTAAAAAGTCTTAATCGAACTTCTCTTATCATTAATAATGTCAATTATACGGGCGAGGCGGATTTTACAGTTTATCAAAAACTAAGTTGTAATTTATATGAAGAAAAAGACAATGTAAAAAATTTAATTACGGTTTGTGATAATGATAATAACAAAACCTTAATTGAATACCTTGAAAATTTGAAAATAAAAATGGACCATGTTACGGTAAATTGTCCAATGTTTACTACTTCCTCGATTTCAATCGAAATAAGTGCCTTAGATAAGCAAAACCGAACGATAACTTATAAAATACCCATTGAGATTAGTGATGATAGTTGTGGAATTTCAACCTCTAGTTGAAGGCTATTCAACTATCTTTTTATTTAATTTTAGCAAAATATTTTCTAAATTAATCTAAGAGGTGAAAGAATTGATAAAATATGTAAAAATAAAAGGAATTTCTTGTGATGAATGCCGAAAAAAAATAAAAAAAGCTTTATTAGAAAATAAAAAAATAACTAAGGTTAAAATAACTAAAAATTTAGCCACCATTGAATGTCAAAAAAATTTAAAAAATAAAGAAATTATTAAAATAATTACCGATTTAGATTATTTTACGAAAGAAGAATATATTTCCACTTTTAAACCGGAAACTAATAAAAAAGAATTTTTTTTAATTGCAATTATTATTTTAGGAATATTATTCCTTTTAAACAAAGTTTTTGGTTATAACATTTTCAACGTTATTCCCAAAATTGATAGTAGTATTACCTACAGTATGTTATTTATAACGGGCTTTTTTACAAGTATTCATTGTTTAAGCATGTGTGGTTCTTTAAATTTATTAGCTATTTATAATGATAAAAAAGATTTTTCCAAACCAATTTTTTATAATTTAGGAAGGCTTATCAGTTATACTCTTTTAGGCGGAATTGTTGGATTTTTAGGAAAAACCATGGCCTTTAATGAAACTTTAAGTGGAGTAGTAATAATAATATCTTCAATACTTATGTTTTTAATGGCTTTAAAAATCCTAGGGTTTATAAATTTTAAATTTATTTGTTTTGGTCGTCAAAAATTTTCTATTTCTAATGCTTTTGTAATTGGTCTATTAAATGGATTAATGCCTTGTGGACCTTTGCAAGCAATGCAAGTTTATGCTTTATCAACTCAATCTTTTTGGGCTGGAGCCTTAGCAATGTTTTTGTTTTGTTTAGGAACCATTCCTTTGATGTTAAGTTTTGGTTTATTATTTAATATTTTAAAAGGAAAGTGGAAAGTTCTAATCAACGAAATTTCAGCTGTTTTAATTTTAATTTTATCTATCATAATGTTAAATCGTGGGCTATTATTTTTAAATATTGACTTCTTTAAAACTAGTGATTATGATAATTATGTTGCTGCTGTTATGCAAAACGATGTACAAGTGGTTAATTTTTCTTTAAAGTATAGCAGTTATGAAGACATTTTAGTTCAAAAAAATATTCCGGTGCGAATAATAATTAATGTTGAAGAAAAGTACTTAACAGAATGTAATAATGAAATTTTAATTCCTGATTTTAGCATTGATGAAAAATTGCATGTTGGAGAAAATATCATCGAATTTACTCCAAACGAAGTAGGGGAATATTCTTATACTTGTTATATGCGAATGATTAAAAACAATATCAAAGTTATAGATAATAAAAATTTTTTTAAGGAGAGCAAATAAATGAAAAAAATTATTTTAAAAGTGGAAGGAATGAGTTGTTCAGCTTGTTCTAATCACGTGGAAAAATATTTAAATAAACAAAAAGGGGTTATTGATGCTTCGGTTAATTTAGTTTTAGCTCAAGCTTTAATTCATTATGAAGATGATATAAGTATTGAAACTCTTGGGCAATATATTGAGCAATCTGGCTATAAATTTGGTGGCATTTATGATGAAAAACTTGAAAATAAAAAAGACAATCAGTTAATTTATTTAATAGGATTTGGTATTTTAATCATTTTTATTATGTATCTAACAATGGGTCATATGCTTAATTTACCTAGCATTCCTTTTTTAAATATGATGGTGCATCCTCAAAATTATGTTTTATTTTTAGCCTCACTTACTATCCTTTATTTAATATATGGGAGTGATATTTTAATTCGAGGAATTAAAAATTTATTTCATAAGTCTCCTAATATGGATACACTTGTGGCAGTTGGGGTTTTAACGAGTTTTATTTACAGTTTTATCAATCTAATTTTGGTAATGCTTGGCCAAACTCAATATGTTAAAAATTTGTATTTTGAATCAGTCTGTATGATTATTTTCTTTATTAAATTAGGCCGTTATATTGATCAAAATAGTAAAGAAAAAACAAAAGAAGCGATTAAGGAATTAGTGGGTGTTACACCTGCTTATGCTTTACTTAAAACGAAAAATGGTGAGGAAAAAATTACGATTGATGAAGTTAAAGTTGGCGATATTTTGATTGCGAAAGCTGGGATGAAAATTGCGGTGGACGGCAAAATTGTTAAAGGCTCGGCTCACTTTGATGAATCTTTTATTAACGGAGAATCGCAACCTGTTAAAAAAACAGTTAACGACCATGTTGTCGCGGGTTCCATTAATTATGATGGAATGATATGGTATGAAGCCGAAAAAATTGGCCCTAAATCGACGATCAGTGAGATGGTACATTTAGTACTAGAAGCAAGTAATTCTAAAATGCCTATTTCTAAGCTTGCCGATAAGGTTAGTTCTTATTTTGTTCCGTTAAATATGCTAATTTCTTTACTAACTTTTGGTGGTTATCTAATATTAGGGTTTTCTTTAAATGAAGCCATTATCCATATGGTAACAGTTTTAGTCGTTGCCTGTCCTTGTGCTTTAGGTCTAGCTACTCCTTTAGCCATCATTGTGGCGATTGGTAAAGCTTCAAAAGAAAATATTTTAATTAAAACTAGTGAAACTTTAGAAATTGCTTCGCATATTAAAACCATTGTTTTTGATAAAACGGGGACTTTAACCTATGGCCAATTACAAGTTAATAAAATTTATAATTATTCATCTTATTCCGATGCCGATCTTTTAAATATTGTTAGTAATATTGAAAAAAATTCAACGCATCCCATTGCCCAAGCGTTTGATAAATATTTTCAGCAAAAACTAGAAATTAGTAATTATCAGGATTTATCAGGAGTAGGGGTAACTGCTAAGATAGGCGAAAAAAATTATAAATTAGGCAATTCCAAAATCGTAAATAAAATTTCTCAAGCTTATCAAGAGGTAGCCAAAGAATTAGCTAACTTAGGTAATAGCCTTATTTTTGTTGCGGAAAATGAGCAAATTATCGGTTTAATCGGGGTAAAAGATACAATAAAAAAAGAAGCACCTAAAACAATTAAAAAATTACAAGAAGCCGGTTATAAAGTTGTAATGCTAACTGGTGATAATGAAACCACCGCGACCATTATTGGTGAGGAATTAGGAATTTCTAATGTCATTGCTAATGTTTTACCAAGTCAAAAAGTTAATTATTTAAAAGAGTTAAAAGAAAATGGTAATAAAGTAATGATGGTAGGTGATGGAATTAATGATGCTCCAAGCTTAACTACCGCGGATATTGGGGTTAGTTTTCAAAGTAGCACGGATATTGCTGCCAACTGTGCTGGTGTCATAATTACCAATGATAAACTTGATAGGATCCTAACTTTCTTAAAGATTGGGCACAAAACTTTAGTAAATATCAAACAAAATTTATTTTGGGCTTTCTTTTATAATACTTTGATGATTCCCATTGCAATAGGTTTCTTTAAAAATATTGGATTAGAAATTAATCCGATGCTTGCTAGTTTAGCGATGATGTTATCGAGCTTATGTGTCGTCTTTAATGCTTTAAGATTAAAAAGGATAAAGTAAAATAATTTCCTAATAATTTTAAATAATAAATCATAACTTCCGATTAATTAGACGCGTCGACCAATTTATTTTCTGTTGCAAAAAATGGGTTATAATATTATTAATGAAAGAGATAATGAAAATATTTAAGATTAAAAAGGAGAGCAGGATATTATGGAGCAAGATTTCTTAACCAAAGACCAAATAAATTATGAAAAGTTATTAAATTATGGATTTCAAAAAAATGCTACTAATTACTTTTTTTCACAAAATATTTTAAATAACCAATTTCAAGTTAATATTACTATTGATTTTAAAGGAAAACTTTCTTATCAAGTTATGGATTTACAATTTGGTGAAGAATACATCTTAGTAAAAATACCCGAACAAAATGGAGCATTTGTTAATAAAATTAGGCATGAAGTCGAAAATATTTTCAATGACATTAAAGAAAAGTGTTTAACTTTCTCTTATTTTGTCGGTGATCAAGCTAATCGCTTAGCTGATTTAATAATAGCCAAATATGATGATTATCCAGAATTTTTATGGGAAAATTCCCCAGAATTTGGCGTTTTTCGCAATCAAAAAAATCAAAAATGGTATGGTCTTTTTGCCCGAATAACCAAAAATAAAATAGATGTAAGCGATGAACAGGTAGACATTTTAAATATTAAGTTAAATCCTGAAAAAATTAAAACATTATTAACTAGAGAAAACTTTTATCCAGCATATCATATGAATAAAAAGAATTGGATAACTATTATTCTTGATAATACGATAAGCGATGAAGAAATTATGGATTATATTAACGAAAGTTATTTACTATCTTTAGCAAGGTCATAAAAAATTTAATAGGTAAAATAGGAATCATTAGGAAGATACTATTTTTAAATTTTACTCAAATGGTTCTTAAAAATAGCTTAAAGTAATTAAGAAAGTTTTCATTTAAATTTTATACATTTTCGGAATTGTACTCCGAATTTGTTGACTTTTTAACTTAAGTTTGCTACCATTATTTTAGGTGATAGTATGAAATATATTTCAAGAACTATGGAAAAAAAATTAATTTCCATGATTGATAATTACCAAGTTATTATGATAACTGGTCCAAGACAAGTTGGTAAAAGCACATTATTAAATTTTATTGCGAGAAAAATGGATAAAAAAATTAATAGAGTAACATTAGATGATTTAATTCTTAGAAATCAAGCTCAAGAAGACCCTGAATTATTTTTAAGAACCCATGAAACACCACTTATAATTGATGAGTTCCAAAGGGCTCCAAAACTTTTATCATATATTAAAATGATTGTAGATAATGATAATGAAAAAATAACTTTTGGGGAAAAAGCCAAAGTTGAAACTTTATATTTTTTAACAGGTAGTCAAATATTTGAAACCATGGAAAGTATATCTGAATCTCTCGCGGGACGAGTAGGTATATTAGATTTATATGGATTATCAGAAAGAGAAATAGAAAAAAAAGAAAGTAAACTATTTATACCAAATATTGATGATCTTAAAAAGAGAGAAAGAACTGAATATAAATCTACTATCGATCTTTATAAAAAAATATATAAAGGATCTTATCCCGAATTATATACAACCAATAAAGATATTGAACAATATTATAGTGATTATTTTCGAACTTTTATTGAAAAAGATATAAGAAAATCCCTAAACATTAAAAATGAAAATAAATTTATTAAATTTGTGTCATCCCTAGCAGCTCGAACTGGTCAAGAATTTATTGCTACGACAATCGCATCCGAAGTAGAAATTGATGACAAAACGGCCAATTCTTGGTTATCAATATTAAAAAGTACCGGTATAATCTATTTATTACAACCATATATGAATAATAGTGTTGGAAGAGCTATAAAAAGAGAAAAAATATATTTTACAGACACAGGGCTTGCTTGTTATTTAGCAGGTTATGTTGATCCTGTAACATTAGAAAAAAGTGCTTACAGTGGAGCCATATTTGAAACATACGTCGTAAATGAAATAATTAAATCTTTTACCAATCATGGAAAAGATGCTAGAAAACATTTATATTATTATCGAGATAACAACCAAAAAGAAATCGATTTACTTATTAACTATAACAATATTATTTATCCAATCGAAATCAAAAAAAGTGCGAGTCCTCGCAAAGATGCTATTAAAAACTTTGATGTCGTAAATAATTTTGAAACCAAAAAAGGAAATGGTATAGTTTTGTGTATGACAAAAGATATTATTGCCTATGACGATGACAACTACATGGTTCCGATCGAATATATTTAATTTAAATTTTCAAATAAGGCAAAGTTTATCGTATGTTTCAAAAGTTGTTAAATTATGATTTTATTTTTCGTTTGACTATCGTATTCTATAATTAGTTATATGTTCCTTTATTATTGATATTTTAGTATATTACAAAGTTTTTCTTTTTTTAATTCCAAACGTTTTAACACTATCGCAATTGAAAATTTCTTGTAAAAAAGGCGTTTTTTTGTTATTATGAATATGTCAAGGGAACTTGCATAAAATAAAAAAGGGAATACTTAACATCGCAGTGTTGAGTACTCGCCAAAGATTGGTTTGCACTTAATCTACTGAAAGTAAATTGAGTGCTTTTCTTTTACATAGAATTACTATATTACAAAAGTAAAAAGTAAAGCTATTAGTAAAAAGATAATAAGAATAAGTTAAAATAAAAAAATCTTTCTTAGACATACTACCAGCCTCCTTCCTTCAAGAAGTTGGCAAGCACTCAACTGTTAAATATTCCTATAACAATTGTACCAAACATCGATTTTTAATACAAATAATTTTAGACTTAAATGATATTTGTGACTTTTATAACACAATAAAAATTTGCAAAGAAATGATTGACTATCCTAAGATAAATGCGTTATATTTTCTTTAAGGAAGAGATGCTATGAGTAAAAAAAAATTTTTAGATTCATTAAAAAATAAATTAACAATTTTAGAAAAAAATGAAGTTAATAATATAATCGCGGAATATAGTAATTATATTGATGAAAAAATGGAAAATGGCCAAACAGAACAAGAAGCAGTGGCTTCTTTTGGAAATATTGATTTACTAGTAACGGAAATTTTAAAGTCCTATAAAATAAATGTTAAACAAAATAAAGATATAATCAATAATATCAGCGACAAACTAATTAATACTATTGAAATATTTTTTAATATGCTAAAAGATAAAGAACCTAAAGAAATTATGCAAATAATTATTGAGTTATTGTTACTATTTATCATGTTAGGCATTTTTCATTTACCTATTTCTTTACTTGAACAACTAGGAAAATCTGTTTTTTATATTTTAAGTAATCCAATAAACCAATTATTTTATATCATTTGGAATTTTATTCTAGAAATTATTTATTTTGCTTTAGTAGTTGTCTTTACCATTCGTTTTATTTCGAAACGTTATTTAACTCCTTCTTTTGAAAAACAGTCCAAAAAAACGAAAACCCCTGTCGTAGTTGATAATTTAAAAACCAAAAAATCAATTGTAAAAATTATGGTCATTTTAGGAAAATTTATGGCTATTTGTCTTTTATTTGGCTTAAGCATTTATCTCATTGTTATGGGCCTTATTCTAGGTATTTGCCTATATTTATTAATAAACAAAGTAACATATATAGGTTTATATTTAATAATGTTAGTTTTGTTTATCCTAGGCGCCTTATTTTTTAAAATTTTGTTTTCTTTTGTTATCGACAGGCCTTTAAAAGGAAAAAAATTAGTAATTGAATTTGTAGTTACATTCATTTTCTTAGGAATCGGTAGTTTTTTAGCCTTATTTGATTTAGCCCAAACAAGCTTTATTAATAAACCATCCCAAAATTTAGAAAGGGAAACTTTAACCGAAGAAATTCCTTTTGAAGAAGAAATGCCTTTATTAGGAAACATAAGTAATTTCGTAGTCGATGAAAGTCTAAACAATGTTCAAGTAGTTTATGAATATTATTCTAATGGAACGAAAATTAGAACCAACATTTGGAAAAATCGGGACGGCATCCATTTAGATTGGCAACTAGATAGCTTTCATTTAGAAAGTAAATTAATTAAACAAATAATTAAAGACCTTCAAGAAAAGAAAATTTATAACTATTACTTAAATCCCCAGATAACGATTAAAGCAAATCAAAAAAATATCTTAGCAATTAAAACTCTTCGGCAAAAATACTATCATGCTTTAAGTCATTATTCATCATGTGAATTTATTCGAACTTATAAAGTTATTAACATTCAAAATGATAAAAATATGGATTATGTTTATTTAACAATTGAAGATGAAGATGATGTTTACACTGTAAAATTAAAGAAAACAATAGTTAATAATGTTGTCGTTGGTGCAAATTATGAGTTTGTTTTTCGGACTTATCAATCTTATATTGATACCGACATTGAAGAAATTTTTCATGATGCCGAAGTAATAAGTATTAATAAAACTGATAAAATTGGTAAAGAACAAAAACAAGATGAATATTGTCGAGTTTTTTATTAGGATTACCAAAATTATTTTCAAGTTACTGTTTTGTGACTTGCACCAAGAAAAGAGTGAGAATTTTTAAAATTTTCACTTTTTAAACTATCACAGGATT
>CANQRX010000036.1 GCA_947626425.1 uncultured Bacilli bacterium
AAACATCCTGTTTTAAATGTTAAAACGGAGTATCCAGTTGGAATGGGTTATGTTGATTTAATGATTTTTAGTAATGAGGAAATGGCTAAATACAATTTAATGATTGAATTTAAATATTTAAAGAAAAATGAATTTAATGAAAATTTATTAAAAGAAAAAATTGAAGAAGGAACAAACCAATTAAAAAATTACAATTTAGAAAGTAAATTACCGTTAAAAAAATATTTAGTTGTTTTTGTAGGTAATGAATGTAAAAGTACAAAAGAAATTAATTAGAAAGAAGGCATAAAAATGAAAAAAATACCGTATGGCATAAGTGATTATAAAAAATTAAAAGAAAAAAATTTAATGTACGTTGATAAGACAATGTATTTAGAAAAACTTGAAAATAATAATGATACTTTAATTTATTTAAGACCGGGAAGATTTGGCAAAAGTTTATTTACAAGTATGATGTTTTATTACTATGATCTAAATAGTAAGGATTTATTTGAAAATTTATTCAAAGAAACTTATGTATATCAAAATCCAACGCCTAATAAAAATAATTATTATGTTTTAAAGTTTGATTTTTCAGGTTTAAAAAGTACTTTTATTAAAAAAGAAGATTTAGAACTTAACTTTAAAATAAAAGTAATTGATGGATTAAGAAAATTTAATAATAGATATAATTTTGATTTAAAAATAGATGAACAATATGATTCTAATATTATTTTAACTAACTTTTTAACTTCTTTTGAAACTTTAAAATTGTCTAACAAAATATATATGTTAATTGATGAATATGATAATTTTACTAATGCCATTTTAGAAGGTGATGCCTCAATTTTTAAAGATTTATTAGGTAAAAATGGCGCAATTAAATCTTTTTATGCTGTTATAAAAGAAAATATGGGTACGATAATTGATCGTTTCTTTGCAACCGGAATATGTCCAATAACATTAAATAGTATGACAACTGGTTTTAATATCGCTACTGATTTATCAAGAGATTATCTTTTTAATGAAATGATTGGTTTAACCCATGAAGAGGTTAAATCTTTAATCAAAGAAATTGTCAAAAAAGAAGAACAAGAAGATGCTTATAACTTAATGATTGAATATTATGATGGATATTTATTTAATGAAGATGCCAAGGAACGAGTTTTTAATGCTACTTTAGTTATGTACTTTTTAGATTACTATGAAAATTATGATAGTATACCCAAGAGCCTTTATGATGCGAATATTATTGTTAATTATGATAAAATTGATAATTTATTAAAACTGCAAAATAATAATTTTTATCCCGAAATTACTAACGAAATTCTGAAAAATAATGAAATTAATGGAGTTATTATTGATAAATTTAATTTGGCTGAAAATGTTAATAAAAATACTTTAATTAATTTATTATATTACTTTGGTTGTTTAACAGTTTCAAGATATGATCCTTTAAAAGCCAAAATTGTTTTTAAAGTTCCTAATAAAGTAATGGAAGATACTTATGAAAACTATTTTATTAAATTATTAGAAAGTAAAAATATTGTATTTGTTGATTCAAAATTAGATAAAGCAAGAGAAGAAGTAATATTAAATGGTGATATTACTTATGCCACAACTTATGCAAGTGAAATGCTTACAGAATATGGAAGTCGAATGTTTTTAAATTTCAGTGAAAAAAATATTCAAGTATTATTTAAATTTATCTTAAAACATCCTATGTTAGAAATAAAACTAGAAGAACCAATTGGAATGGGTTATGTTGATTTAATGATTTTTAGTAAACATGAAATGGCAAAATACAATTTAATGATTGAATTTAAATATATTAAGAAAAGTGAATTTAATGAAAGTTTATTAAAAGAAAAAATCGAAGAAGGAACAAAGCAATTAAAAAGTTATAATTTAGAAATAAATAATTTAAAGAAATATTTAATTATTTTTGTAGGTAATGAATGTAGAGTTATTCAAAATATTATTTAAAAATGCCAGTTAAAATTACTGGTTATTTTTAAATAATTTGGTTATTACTTTTTCTACTTTTATTATTTTACATTTAACATATGAAATAACGAAACTAAAACTTTACGTGATAGTTAAAAATAAAATTAATTTGTTTTCCCATAAATTTCTTAAATTAAAAAATTGGCTCATTTAGTAGCCTTAACTTTTTTCAATAGCGAATAATTACTTTTTTTAAAGGAAACATTATTTATTTTTTTAACTTCCTGCTTTGTTTTTTTAATAGGTTTTTTAAATGATTGATTTGGCGGGCGACTAGTTATAACATCAACTAAATATTGATCAGTCATGATAAGACTATTATTTATTTTTATTTTTTGTTCTTCGATAACCATTAAAACGTTCTTTTTAATTTCAGATGGTAAAATATTTAATTGAAAGTCGTTTTTTAATTCATTCGGAGTTTTAACAATTAAAGTATTTCGAAGATTTTTTTTATATAAATAAAGACATAAAGCATCAAGATAAAGTTTTAATTCTAAATTATTATGGGGAGCTGTAAACAATTTTTCAAAAGAAATTTGCTTTTTTCTAATCGGTATTTTTATGTTTTGAATTATTTTGGTTTCTAAAACTTTAATTTTTTTATTTATATTCCAAGCTTGATTAATTTGCACTTTTTTCCTTAACAGTTCTTGATTTTGAGCTTTAATTTGATTAATTTGAAATTTTAAAACTTTTAATTGATTTTTATTTTGAAATTTAATTATTTTTTCGAAATTGCTTAATTGATCATTTAAAGAGGCTATTTCTTTATCACATTTTTCAAGTTGTTTTTGGTAATTTTCCAAAGAATTAAGGTTAATTAAATAAACATTATTTTTTTCTAATTTGGTTATTAACGTATTTAATTGATTATACTTGCTTAAATATTGATTTAAGTTGGAATTGTTAGCCAAAGATTCAAATTTGTTTAATTTATTATAAACATTTTTAAAAAATGAAAAACTCTTAATAATTACTACCTCCCCTATTTAACATAATTTTTAATTCTGTAGAATCTAGTTTATTAGGCAGAAACACTGCATATTAAATTTATTCGCTTGTCGGGGATAGTATAACATGTAAAGATTGTATTTCCTAGTTTTTTTGATTGGTTTATTTTATTTTTTAATGCTTAATTAAATTAACAGCTTTATTTATTAACTTTTCTTGTTTTTTAATTCATTTTAGAAATTTTTACAATGTTTAACTCTTTAAAAATTTTGAAAATATTTAAGTTTTCTCTTAACCAACTTTTTTCAGGGAAAGTATTTATTACATTTTTAAAATTTTTTCCTAAATTACCTTATGGCTACTCTAGTTCAAAAGCACCTGTATATAGTTCATAATATTTACCTTTTTTCTTAATTAATTGGTCGTGTGTTCCTTGTTCAATTATTTTTCCGTGCTCTAAAACAACTATTAAAGAGGCATTACGGATTGTTGATAAGCGGTGAGCAATAACAAAAACGGTTCGATTTTGCATAAGTTTATCCATTCCTTCTTGAACTATTTTTTCAGTTTGGGTATCAATACTAGAGGTTGCTTCATCTAAAATCATGACAGGAGGATTACTAACCGCACAACGGGCAATGGAAAGAAGTTGCCGTTCACCTTGGGAAAGATTATCCCCATTATTACTAATAAAAGTATTATAACCATCAGGTAATTTTTCAATGAAAGATGTGGCATTGGCTAACTTTGAGGCAGCCCGACATTCTTCTTCTGTAGCATTTTGTTTGCCATAGCATAAATTATCCATAATTGTTCCGGTAAAAAGAAAAACATCTTGAAGAACCATTCCTAATGATTTTCTTAAATCTTTTTTATTAATTTGCCGAATATCAATTCCATCATATAAAATAAGGCCTTCATCAAGATCATAAAAGCGATTTATTAAATTCGCAATGGTAGTTTTTCCAGCACCTGTTGCCCCAACTAAGGCAATTTTTTGTCCCTCTTTGGCTTTTAAAGAAATATTTTCTAAAACTTTTTTATTTTTTTGATAAGAAAAAGTAACATTTCGAAATTCAATATTCCCTTTTAATTCGATAAGTTCTTGGGTTTGGGGATTATACCAGGCCCAGTGATTCGTATGTTCTTTGGTTTTCGTAAGATGACCAGCAGAATCTTTGGTAACATTAACTAAAGTTATAAGACCTTTATTTTCTTCGCTTTGTTCATCAATTAATTGAAAAATTCGTTTCGCTCCGGCAAAAGCAGGGGCCAAGGTAGTATATATTTGGGATAGTTGGTTGGTATGCATCGTAAAACTTCTCGTTAATAATAGAAAAGAGGCAATCTCACCAATCGTTAAATTGGTTGTTTTAATCGCAATTATTCCACCAAAAATAGCAATTAGAACATAGATTAGATAACCAATGTTACCCATAATTGGCATTAAGATATTTGCATAAAGATCGGCATTTTTAGATTGTTTAAATAATTCTTCATTTAAAAGATCAAAATTTTCTTTAACCGCTTGCTCATGATTAAAAACTTGAACAACTTTTTGACCGGCAATCATTTCTTCTAAATAACCATTTACTTCAGCAACACTTTTTTGCCTTGAAAAAAAGGCAGTGGAAGCTTTAGTATTTAAGGTGTTTGCGATTAATAACATAATAACAACGCCAAGAATTATCATAATCGTTAAAAAAACATTTAAAGATAACATAGCAATAAAAGCCGCAACAAGGATTAAGCCATTAGCTATAAAATCGGGAAGGCTTTGGGAAATTAATTCTCTTAAAGTGTCAGTATCATTAAGATAATAACTCATTATATTGCCGTGAGTATTTTCATCAAAATAACGAATTGGTAAAGTTTCCATATGACTAAACATAGTATTCCGAATTATTTTTAAAACTCCTTGACTAACATAAACCGTTAAATGCGAATATATAAAAGTTGCTATTACCCCAATTAAATAAACAAATGACATCCAACCAATAGCTTTAAGTAAAGGCGTAAAAACGGGATTGGAATCTTTAAGTAAGGGTGTTAGATAATCATCTATTAAAACTTGCAAAAATAATTGTCCATAAACATGACAAATTGAGCTAATGATAATAGAAATAATTATAATAATTAACAACTTTTTAAAATGTTTACTAATATATTTAATTAAACGATATAAAGGACTTTTACTCATTTTCATCACCTTCTTGACATTGCGAATAATAGATTTTTTGGTATAGTTGGTTCTTTTTTAGTAAATTAGCTGGAGTATCATAATCTTCGATATGACCATTGTTTAAAACAATAACTCGGTGACAATCTTTTATACTAGTTATACGCTGCGAAATAATAATTTTGGTAACATCAGGAAGACTATTTTGCAAAGATTCACGAATTGATTTATCGGTTTTGGTATCGACAGCACTAGTCGAATCATCTAAAATAATTATTTTAGGATTTTTTAAAAGAGCCATTGCTAAACATAGACGTTGTTTTTGACCACCACTTAAATTGGTTCCACCTTGGTCGATATAAGTATCATAACCATCTGGAAATTGAGAAATAAATTCAGCACAACAGGCGATTTTACAAGCCCGGTCAAAATCTTTAACAGTAGCCTTGGGATTACCCCATCGTAAATTTTCGGCAATGGTTCCTTTAAAAAGAACACTTTTTTGTAAAACAACCGCGACAGAATCTCGAAGAACTTGTAAGTTATAATCACGAACATCGACCGAACCAACAGATAGACTTCCTTTTGTGACATCATACAAACGAGGAATTAAATTGACCAAAGTGCTTTTACTAGAACCAATAGGTCCAATTATACCAATCATCTCACCCGAATTAATAGTTAAATTAATATTTTCTAAAACTTGACAATTACCATAAGCAAAAGACACATTTTGAAAATTGATTGAACCATCTTTCACAGTTTTAATATTTTTGGAAGAATTTAAAATAGTAGGTTTCTCATTTAAAACTTCGACAATCCTTCGCATCGAAGGAATAGAAATAATAAAAGTTACATAAACCATTGATAACATCATAAGACTGTTTAATATTTGGGCTGCATAAGTTATAACCCCTGTTAATTCTCCAGTCGTAATTTCTTGATTTATAACTAAGTGAGAACCAACTAAAAGAATGATAATTATTGAAGAATAAATACATAAACGCATGATAGGATTATTTAAAACCACTAATTTTTCAGCTTGGGTAAAATCATGATAAATTTTTTGGGAAATCGAATTAAATTTAGCTATTTCCGTATCTTCTTGAACATACGATTTAACAACATGAATCGCTTGGACATTTTCTTGAACGCGATTATTTAAGTCATCATATGTTTGAAATACTTGGGCAAATAAAGGATGCGCATGATTAGCAATAAAAATTAAGAAAAATCCTAATAATGGAGCAATAATTAAAAAAATTAAAGACAATTTGGCATGAATGGAAAAAACCATAAACAAAGAAAACAAAAACATTAAAGGTGACCGAATAGCAATCCGAATTAACATTTCATATGTCATTTGAACATTATTAACATCAGTTGTTAGACGCGTTACTAAGCTAGAAGATGAAAATTTTTCAATATTAGCAAACGAATAATCTTGAATTTTAAAAAACATATCGTGTCTTAAATTTTTAGCAATACCCGCGGAAGCCTCAGCCGAATATTTACCCGCCAAAAAACCAAAAAGCAATGAAAATAAAGAAATTAAAACTAAAATACCACCTATTATAAAAATAGATTTAATATCGCCTTGATTAATTCCCTCATCAATAATTTTAGTCATAAAAATAGGAATTAAAACATCTAAAAAAACTTCCAAAGTAATAAAAATTAAAGTTAATAAAGATTTGCTTTTATATTCTCTAACTGATTTTAAAATTTGTTTAACCATTTTCTCACCTATTTTCTTTTTAATATTACATCATTTTCGAAATTAAATAAATATTTTTTCAAAAGTTTAAATGTTAAAAAAATTAAACATTAAATTTAATTCCAAAACTATTTAAATTGAATGAGTATTGGAAATATTTTTCCAAAACTTGCATTTTTAATATATACTTATTTAAAGAGGTGAAGATCATGATTGAAAGAAGTGAATATCTTGAGCAGTTAAAAAGATTTAAAGATACGGATTTAATTAAAGTTGTAACTGGAATAAGGCGATGTGGTAAATCCACTTTATTTTCATTATTTATAGGGGGTTGCGACAAAACCTATTCTTAAAAAAATTTAACTTAGATTAAATGGGAATAAAACTTTTTTGCTAGAGAGGTTTTTACTCAACCCCCTATAGATTATTTAAAAGAAAATGGGATACAAGAAGACCAAATAATAAATATCAATTTAGAAGATGCCAACTATAATTTTGAAAATTACAAAGAACTTTATAATTATGTAAATAATCAACTAAATTCACAAAAAAATTTTTATATTTTTTTAGATGAAGTCCAAAATGTGGATAAGTTTCAAAAAGCGGTGGATAGTTTATATATAAAGAAAAATGTGGATGTTTATATAACTGGTTCTAATGCTTATCTTTTGTCGGGAGAATTAGCAACCTTATTATCAGGAAGATATGTCGAAATTAAAATGTTGCCATTATCATTTAAAGAATATTTAAGTGCTTTTAGTAATTCTAATAAAAGTCGTTATGAACATTTTTTAGATTATATGCAAAATGGAGGTATGCCCGGAAATATAACTATCCTTAAAAATAACCCTGATGATTTAGATATGTATTTAGAAGGAATATTTAGTACCATAGTTTATAAGGATATAATTACTCGAAATAAAACTTCCAAAATGGTACTAGAAGGAGTTTTAAAATATATTTTTGATTGTGTAGGAAGTCCTATATCGGCTAAAAAAATAAGTGATACTCTGACAAGTAAGGGAATGGCAACAAGCAATCATACTGTAGAAAATTATATAACAGCATTCCTAGAAAGTTTTTTAATATACAAAGCAGAAAGGTTCGATGTTAAAGGAAAAAATTTACTTGCTAGAGAATATAAATACTATGTCGTTGATCAAGGATTAAGAAGTTATTTATTAGGAAAAAAAGCTAATAGTGATATGGGTCATATTTTGGAAAATATAGTTTATCTTGAACTATTAAGAAGAGGCTATAAAGTATATGTTGGTAAAGTCAATGATTTAGAAATTGATTTTGTAGCAAGCAATAAAGAAGGTTTAAAATACTATCAGGTTGCTTTATCGGTAAGAGATAAAAAAGTTTTAGAAAGAGAATTAAAATCACTGGAAAAAACTGGTGATTATTATCCAAAATATTTAATAACAATGGACATGGACTTAGAAGCCGATTATAATGGCATAACAAAAATTAATGTAATAGATTGGTTATTAAATAAGTAAAAATCAATCTTTTTTCTTTTTTTGAAAAGTATTTTTTCTCAAAATGTAAAATGTTTTTTTCTCAAAATAGAAAATAGGAAAGACTTTTAAAAAAAAATTCGCCATTTGATAAGTATGGATTTTGAAAATGAAATTACTAATCTTTTAACTTCTTCTTAATTTTTGCGATTCGATGAATTTATCCTGGTTACATATTTTAAACATATTTACAAGCATATTAAAATATGATATCATGAATATGTAATTAAATTCCGTTTCTAACGGGGGAAGAAGGAACTGAGGTTCCTTTTTTCTTTTTAAGAATAAATATTTTTATGGTTGTGTAATCTTGAATAAAAACACAATGACACAGAAAGGAATAATTAAAAATATGGAAATAAGTGAAATTAAAAAAGCATTGATTGAGCAAAAAAATATTGGCTTATCTGGGAATCTTTATCACAAAACTCAACTTGATTTTGCTTATAATTCGAATCATATGGAAGTTTCCACTATAACTCCTGATGAAACAGCAAGTGTCTATGACACAGGAACTATTTTAACAAGTAGTGAAAAAGTTATTGTTCTTAAAGATGCAACGGAAATAAAAAATCATTTTACTTTATTTAAATACATGTTAGATACTATTGATGACAAATTATCCGAAGAAATGATAAAAAAATTTCACTTTATTTTAAAAAATGGAACTCTTACTGATAACGAAAAAGACAACATCTTTACCAAATGAAGTAGCAAACGATATGAAAGAATTATTAAAGTGGTATGATAAAATATCCAATAAAACGATTGAGGATATTATTGAATTTCATGTAAAATTCGAAAAAATTCATCCTTTTCAAGATGGAAATGGTCGAGGTGGAAGAATGATAATGTTTAGAGAATGTTTATCCAATAACATAATGCCTTTTTTTATTGAAGATAGAAATAAGGAATTTTATATAAGAGGTATTAAAGAATATCAAATTAATAATGAGAAAGGTTATTTAATTGATACTTGCTTAAATAGTCAAGATAATTATGAAAAAATGGTTAATTATTTTTTAGAAGATGATTAACAAAAAAAAATTCAAAAAACAAAATTGAATTTTGAAAAATTTTAATAATTTATTAGGCTCTTTGACAATGGCTTTTTTTATAAATTAATTGTCGATACTGCAGCCCACATCTTTATGGTTTAAATTTTTATAAAGAGCATATGTAAGACATTTTAATCCACCATGACACATCTCAGCGTGTTCGCAATTACAACAATCATCAGGAATTTTTTTCTGTCTTAATTCTTTTAAAAATTTATTATTTTTATATAAATCAACCATTTTAGTTGTCAATAAATTACCAACAACAACAGGCATTCTTCGACAAGGAACTAAATCACCATTTTCCATAACAGTCAATAAAGTATCACCAGCTGTGCAACCATAGGCAAAATCATTAGTCATTTGAAATTGCAAAGCCCGATACATAGAAATAGTTAAATGATTATTTTTATTTTTGGCTAATTTAATTCGTTCTTTATTCATAATTTCTAAATACTTTTGGGTTTGATCAAAATTTAAAGCTAAATTGCGGTCTAAAGAATCACCTAAAGGAATATACCTGTCGGACCAAACATTATTTACTCCATATTTTTTAGCATATTTAACAACTTTAGGAAATTCTTGATAATTTAAACTAGTAGCTGTAAAAGAGATGGAAGTGAAAATATCTTGTTTTCTTAAATTAATAATACCTTGGGCTATTTTTTGATAAGTCCCCTTCCCTCTTATATAGTCATTAGTTTTTTGGCCACCTTCTAAACTTACTTGCACATAATAAGGATTATAAATCTTAATTTTTTGAGCAATACTTTCCGTAATTAAAGTGCCATTAGTAAGAATCGAAAAACTAATTAAATCTTGGTCTTTTTGGATAAAGTCTAAAATTTTAAAGAAATAAGGATTGCATAATGGTTCGCCGCCTGTTAAATTTATATGGCCTTTCATATTTAATTCTTTTAATAATTCTTTAAATTGGTTATAAATGCTAACTAATTGGTCGTATTTTAATTGAATCGGTTTATGAGTTTCTTGATAACAATGTAAGCATTTTAAATTACAATTTTCACTTAAATGCCATTGCAAAATGAAGCGTTTTACCAAGAGCCACCACCTCCGCAAGAAGAACATCCGCCACCACAAGAAGAACAACCGCCGCCACAGGAAGAACAACCAGAACTACTACTTGACGAATGAACAGGAGCTGGAACGTAAACATTATTATATAAAGAATAATAAGCATAATCACTTCCATAATCAAACGAACCCATGTCCATTTCGGGAACTGGTATATTTTCAAACTTCTTAATCCATTTTTTCGAAATATTTAACGCATAAGTATATGGTAAAATGTTGTAAAAATAAGCTGGATTTTCAGAAACTAAAGCTTCCAAACGTTCTTTTTCAGCCGTGATTAGAAAATGCCTAAATCCTTTCACACGAGCCGAAATTACTTCGCCATATTCGGTTTTTCGTTTCATAAACAAGACAAAGAATAAATTTATAAAATTACAAGCAAAAGCTAAATAATATAAAATGGACCAATTCGGATCTAAATCTTCAACATAAACAAATGATATCGTACTTAATATTAAAATTAAAATATTTCTAAGAATCGCCCCACCAAGTTGTTTGGTAGCTAAGCTATCATGAACTTTATCTTTAAAGCTACTTTTTAATTTAGATGAAACATCATCAAAGGCCTTATACAAGGTATGGTGTTCACTTATAATAACGACATCTTTGCTTTCAAACAATCGGTCATAGACAATTTGTTCTAGTTCAGTTAATTTAGGAAGTTTAGAAGCTTCGATAGTATATTTTTCCATATTTTGATTATATTGTGCTACTTCCTTATCATAAGCTTCTTGTTTTATCTTTAAATCTTGATATCTAGTATATCTATTATCATTAATTATTTCGATATATCCCTCATTTACTAGTTTATCTTGAACTTTTAAAAATTGATCAATGCTCGTATCAGTTTTTAAAATTTTCGTATCGCCTTTTTTAAATAAATAATTCATCATTGTGGTTTCCGATTTATTTAAATAACTATTTACGTCTTTTAATTTTTTTACTTCTATTTGGCGTTTTGGCAAGGTATCTTCAAAATCTTTTATTTTACGTGGTTTGATAAGTAAATTAGTTATTTGGATATTGTTATCTTTATCTTTTAATTCATCAATTTTAATATATCCTTTACTAGCTAGTTGAACAATTAAAGCTATTGTAAATTTCTTACTGGCCTGATGTTTATTGTAAACATATCCTACTTCCGCGGCATTTAAATCATCGGGTGGATAAAATTCGACTGTCTGGGCTTTTTTTGGAAAGTCTTTTCCATATTTAATCCATTTATAAATGGTCCAAGCTGTTAAAATAAAAATTAGCATTGAGATAATAAAAGATAGCCAACCATAATTCCAACTACCTCCAACAAAATAGCCTTCGGGTAGCTCAATATCAACTGTTAAAGATTTTTCTAAAGGTTGATAATAGGTTTCAAAATATTCATCATTACAAGTACCATCTTCATTTTGATGCCAACTTTCTTCGCAATAACTTGCATATTGTTTTTGGTAATTTTTAATTTCGTTAAAATTGGCAATTAAAGTATTTCCAGAGACTTGATAATCCACAACATCAGTAACATTATTTTCTCTTAATTTATCAGTAAAGAAATTAACGTTGTAGTCTTCAATATTATCTGGCATTCTAACTAGAAGGGAAGCATTTTTAATTTCTGTTCCCCAATAATCACCATAAGCATGGAAAATAAATTCATCAAAACCTTTGAAAGGATCTTTACCCATATCATAGGTATATTTAATAACATAAGTTTTTTCACCAAGAGCGACATACTCATTAGGATCACCGATTTTAATACGAGCTTTTCTTTTAACAGTATCTAAAGTGTAAGGCTCACCAACCGCTTGATAGTTAGAAATTGTTGATTTTCGTTTATAAGTTTGACCTTTTTTATTAGTATATTGAAGCCATAAAGGCGTAAATTTATAGATGCCATGATGATTTCTTTCATTCCAATCAACAGTTATATTCTCTGTAACATTTATTTTATTATCTTTTTGAACATCTAAAATAACATTGTAAGCTGAAATAGTAAACCCATCTGCTAGGTTTGTAGAACCTATATCATCACCAAAAAATTGATTTAAACCTGTAATAACAAAGGCAAACAACATAATAATAAAATAACTTATCCATACGAATCCAAATAAAGTTCCAAAAAAATTACTTATTTTTTTCGTTATTTTGGCCATTATATTTTCACCTCAACGTTATTTCTTTCTGAATCACTTGCTTGAAACATTGATTTTGGCTTAAAGCTTAATATTTTGGCAAGAATATTACTAGGAAACATTTCCACTTTATTATTATAATTTCTAACAACGGCATTGTAATACTTTCGTGACTGAGCTATTTCATCTTCAATTTTACTCAATGATTGTTGTAAATTTAGAAATTGATTATTAGCTTTTAAATTAGGATAAGCTTCGGCCAAAGCCATTAATTTAGTAATTTGCCCAGTTATTTGCTCATTAGTTTTAATTTTTTCTTCATCAGATAATGTATCATAGGTTGAAACATTGTTTCTTATAGAAACTATTTCTTGCAATGTTTCTTTTTCATGTTTAGCATAACCTTTAACAACCTCAACGATATTAGGAATTAAATCCCATCTTTTTTTTAAATAAACATCCATAGTGCCAAAAGCTTCTTTAGTTTCATTGTTTAATTTAACTAATTTATTATAAGTTATCCCAATATAAAGAATAATAATTACAATAAAAATCCCAAAAATATAATTCATAATTACCTCTCTTCTCATACTTTTTAAAATTCAAGTTTTAAAATCAAAATATCATAAGTATAGATAAATTATATCACATATTTTTGGATTTAATAGGGTTGTTCACTTGTTTTTATTTTAATCTTTCCATAACTAAGGTAACAATGGGATTAGCAAAAAAAGAATCATTTACTAAAGTATTACTATTT
>CANQRX010000037.1 GCA_947626425.1 uncultured Bacilli bacterium
TCAAAAGTTAAATAACCACTCATAAACATTAAACTTAAAATACTATTAATATTTTCGGAATCATGAAAATCTAAATAAGTTATTTGCTTATTATAGGTAAAACTTATACTTTCTCCTTCCAATAATTTTTCGACTTCAATTTTATCTTCTTCACTTATTTTACTTAATAAATCTTTAATTAAATCATTACTTGAAGTATTTATCCAATAAGGCTCAATTACTTTTTTACTAGCATAACTTAAAATACTCCATGGATTATAAATACTTACTCCCCCAATATTGTAACCATCATAATTATTTTTAACAACACTCGTTAATTCTAAGCCATAGTATTCTAATAATTCTTTAGTTTCCTTTTCATTAAAACCAAAGGCCTCACTATAAGTTGGAGTCATCATATCAATAACATCTAAATTATTTAAATCACTAAAAATTGATTCTTTGCTTACTCTTAAAACACCAGTTAATACTCCCATCTTTAAAGATTTATTAGTTTTTAAACAAGCTGAAAAGACACTGCTAATTAAATTTACTACTTCCTTATAAAAACCATTCAAATAGCCACATTGAATTGGGACATCATATTCATCAATTAAGATTATTACTTTTTGGTGATGATATCTTTCTAACCATATTGATAATTGATATAACGAATCTTTATATTCACTATATTTTGCTTGACCGCTTTTTATTCTTTTGAATTTATTTTTTTCATCTTCATCTAAAACATCAAAAACATAATTTTTATCAACATATATTTGTTTTATTATAGCAACAAATTGAGCATACACGCTTTCATATGTGTTTTGTTTTAAATTTTTAAAAGTTAAACTAATCACAGGGAAACTTCCAAAATCTTTAAAATATGGACTTTTGGATATATATAAACCATTAAATAAATCTTTGTTATTACAAGATTCATCAATATCAAAAAAATGTTCTAGCATTGATATAAATAATGTTTTACCAAATCTTCTGGGTCTCGTGTATAACACAACAGTTGATTGGTTAGCTAATAAATCT
This sequence comes from uncultured Bacilli bacterium, assembly GCA_947626425.1. GTDB lineage: Bacteria > Bacillota_I > Bacilli_A > RF39 > UBA660 > Ventrenecus. The sequence continues at coordinate 1,024 of CANQRX010000037.1, forward strand.
TCAATAGCTTTAGTTTTATCAACATAATAGCAATCGCCTCTTCTTAAATCCCCAAAATGTTCTTTACCTATTGGATTTGCTCTCATGTTATCCCTCTTTTCTCTTGTTTATAATTTTAGCAAATATTATTTTAAAGCACAAGACAAGGAAAAAAATGATAGTGTTAAAACATATTTTAACACTATCTTCTTAGCATTAATTAACTTTCTAGCTTTTTTCTTACCAAAATTTTTTTCGTTTAAATATTATTAAACATATTATAATAACGATTATAAAAATGATCATAATAAATGGATAACTAAATTCCCATGCTAATTCAGGCATATGATGAAAATTCATTCCATACCAACCCGTAATAAGATTTAAGGGCAAAAAGATCGTGGTAACAATGGTTAAAATTTTCATGATATTATTTTGTCGAATATTGATTTGAGATTTATATAAATCTTCTAATTGATGAGCATATTCTCGTAAAAGCAAAGTTTCGTTTTGTAAACGCGTTGATCTTTCCAAAAAGATATGGAAATTAAGACTAACATTACTACTTTTAAAAACTTCTTTTTCTTTTTCGGATAAATATTCGCCAATATCGATTAATTGATCATAGTAATGATAAAGTTTTAAAATTTCTTTTTTATATTTAATTATTTGGGAATTTAAATCTTCATCTTCTTCCATTGTGATTCTTTCTTCTAATTTTGATAATTTTTCTTCAATTTGTAAAAGATAAAGAGAATCGTCTTTAATAATTCGCTCTAAAAAATCATGGAAAAATTTGCCGACGTTGTAGTCTTTAATGCGGTTACTTTCCCTAATAGTTTCAATAAGGTTTTGAACAACACCTTTATCATCAATAAAAATAAGATTGCTATTATAAATATAAAACCGAATTTTGACATTGGCAGGATATTTATCTTTGATTGGTAAACAAAAACTTCCATAAATATAAGTTTTCATATCTTCTATTTTATTAAAGTAAATCGCATCAGTATAAATGGGAATGGGAAAAGGATTAGTTTCTTCCCATTCTTTGGCTGTAAAAATACCGATAAGATTATGAGCCTCGGCGGTTAAAACCGTTTCTTCTAAAGATAAATTATTTTTTGTAATTTGATATATCATGATTAATCACCATAAACATTATAACACCTCTTAATAGTTATTTAAAAAAAATCCTGAAAAAAGATTTTCAAGATGTAAAAATAGCATTATTTCCTAATCTTAACGCATCACTTACCGTTACTAAAAATTCGGAATTGGTAGGTTTAGAACGGTCAAAATCAATACTATGGCCAAATAGTTTATTCATTGTTTGATAATCACCACGGTTCCAAGAAATTTCAATCGCATGACGAATCGCTCTTTCAACTCGACTAGCAGTGGTATCATGTCTTTTAGCTATTTCCGGATATAAGTTTCTTGTAATACCACCAATGAAACTGGTACTGCTGTATAACATTAATATTCCTTCTCGTAAATACTGGTAGCCTTTGACTTGAGATGGAACTCCTAAATTATGAAGAAGTTCACTAGTTTTAATTTCTAACTCATTACTTATTTCTTTTGGTTCATTAAGTCTTGATTGAGTTGTATTTAATATTTCTAGTGTTCGTTTTTCTAAAGATGCAAAACTGATTGGTTTTAGCATGTAATAATCAACATGATATTTTTTAATCATTTGCATTGTATATTCTTCTAAAAAGCTTGTTAAAATTATAACTTTTTTCTTAATATTTTGCTTTTGCATTTCTTCTAAGATGGCAACTCCATCCATACCAGGCATGATAAAGTCTAAATATACAATATCTATTTCCTCATGGCTTTGCAAGTATTCAATTACTTGATCGCCTCTGTTAATAACTTTAGTTATTTCTACATTCGCGTTGTCTTTAAAATACTCCAAGACATTATTCGTAAATTCCTTATTATCATCTACTACTAATGCTTTAATTTTTTTCATTTTCTTTTCTCCTTTTTAGTACTCTAATTTACAACACCCAAGAAAATAATAACAAAGAATTTGACGAATTACTAGAAAATACTTTGTAAAGTACTGTCTAGTTTTGTCGAGTCGTGTCGAATTTTAGCATTTTGGCTATTTCAATGACGTTTTCAACGCTTTTGGCCGCATTACCTAAAACGATTCCATCGATATATGAGGCATCTTGAAAACTTAAAACATCTTTTTTAGTTAAGCCACCTCCATATAGAAAAGAAAACATATAATGAAATTCAAAAAAACATTTTTTTCTTAACATGTAAAATATATATTTAATATTTTCTTCTGGTAAACTGGTGTCGGAGCCAATTAACCAATGAGGCTCATAAACAAAGGATATTAAAGGATAGTATTGGGGGTCAATACCTTCTAAAAAGTATTTTATTTGCTCAACAACTTTAGGAACAGTGTATTGATAGTTATGTTCCTCTAAGGTTTCGCTTACAAAAAGATAAACGGGTATTTTATATTTTAGGGCTTGTTGTAATTTAGCTTTAACTTCTTCCTTAGAATTTTGGCATTCAAAGTGATTTAATAAAATACAAGAGATGCCAAGGCTTTTTAACATGGAAGCACTTACTTGACCAGTGTGCGCAAAATCATCATATTGGCTAACATCCTGCGCGCCTATTTGGTAGTTTTTCGAATGTAAAACAGGAAGATAGCAAAAAGATGGACACAGAATAAGTCCATCAATTACACCGTTTTTTTCAAGCTGTTTTTTATATTCCAAAATATCAAATAAACTAAAATTCATTTTGAAATTGCAAATTAGTTTACGCATTTTTAATCAGCTCCTTCACTTATTGATTCAAGGGCTACAAGGTTTTCCGAAGAAATGTAGGTTAAAGTTGCTCCACCACCGGTAGAAATATAGGTAAAGGCATTACCATAACCTAAATTTTTAACGGAACTAGCAGCATCTCCGCCCCCAACAACAACGACAGCCCCACTTTTTTTTAACATGCTTAATAATTCTTTAGTTCCATTTGCAAATTTTTCATTTTCGTAAGCTCCAACGGTCCCATTTAAAAAAATTGTTTTACTGTTCATAATGGCTGTGGAATATTTTTGCAAAGTTTTAGTTCCAATATCTAAAATCATTTCATTATCTTGAATTTTATTGATTAATTTATATTGAACAAAATTATAATCGTAGGTACTACTAACAATGGCATCCAAAGGTAACATAAATTTTTCTTTGTATTGAAATAATAACTTTTTAATTTTTTCGATAGTTTCTTCGCTGTCACTGACTAAAGATTCGCCAACCGAAAAACCAAGGGCTTTTAGGCAAGTATTAGCAATGCCACCACCACAAAGGATATAATCACATTTTGGTAATAAACTTTCAATTAAAGCCATTTTATCATCTAATTTCGCTCCCCCCATAATAACCGTAAAAGGATGAACCGGATGAATGACTAACCGATTTAACATTCCAATTTCTTTTTGCATCAGAAAACCTAAGCAACTTGGCACATAAAGGGCAATGCCATAAGTTGAAGCATGTTTCCGATGTGATGCACCAAAAGCTTCATTGACAAATACATCACATAAACTTGCCCAAAATTCGGCTAATTGAGCATCACAATTACTTTCTAATTTATTAGGAACATCCATAAAACGGGTATTTTCTAAAACTAAAATATCTCGAGGTAACATTTCATTAATGCGGTTTAAAACTTCAATTCCATAGTTTTCTTTTGAAAAATAAACTTCTTCCCGATTTAATTGTTCTTTTAAGTAATTAGCAACTGGTTCGAGCGAATACTTTTTTTTATCAGCTTGCGACCGAACTTTTCCTAAGTGACTTATTAAAATTATTTTACAATTTTCTTGTAATAAATAATAAAATGTATCAAAAACGGCTTTAATTTTGGTGTCATCTAAAATTTTCCCATTAGCGATTGGGACGTTAAAATCCACACGTACTAAAACTTTTTTGTTTTTGACGTTAACATCTTGTAAACATTTTTTCATCTAATCCCCTACAATTCTAAACCAATTATATCTTGCCCTTGTTTAATTTGGCAACTTTTATTTTTTTTAAAGTGTAAACATCTTTTTGGCAGTTCGAAGCATTTGATTCGTATAACCATATTCATTGTCATACCAAGCAACAACATTTAGTAAAGATGTATTTTCACTTTCAATAATTTTGGTTGATAATCCATCAACGACCGCACCACATTCGGTGCCAATGACATCACTAGAAACAAGCGGTTCCATTGTAAATTTTAAAGTTTCATTTTCTTTTTGTTTAAAAGTATTGTTAATTTCTTCAACTGTTGTTTTCCGACCAATTTCTAATGTTACGTCAATCATTGAACCATCGGTAACAGGAACACGATATGCTCCACCAATTAATTTACCATTTAAAGCGGGAATGACTTTGCCAATAGCTTCAGCAGCCCCTGTACTAGTTGGGACAATATTGGCAGCGCAGGCCCGACCTCTTCGCGATTTATAACCTTTTTTATGGGCAATATCTAAAGTTGCTTGGTCATTGGTATAAGCATGAATAGTACTCATAAAACCTTTTTTAATATCGAAATCTTCTAAAGCTTTTAAAACGGGGGCAAGACAATTAGTCGTACAACTTGCCGCAGAAACAATGGTTTCCGTACCATCCAAAATATTTTCATTTACTCCATAAACAATCGTTTTCATATCCCCTTTTCCAGGAGCACTTATTAAAACTTTTTTGGCTCCCGCGAGAATATGACTTTCCGCATCTTCTTTTTTAGTAAATAAGCCAGTACATTCTAAAACTAAATCAACTTCTAAATCTTTCCAAGGTAAATTTTTAGGGTCTTTTTCACTAAAAACGGGAATTTTTTTAGTTTGGTTTATAACTAAACAATTACTTTCAAAACCAATAATATCTTCATGATACCGACCATGCGTCGTATCATACTTTAGTAAATAAGCTAAATCTTCGGCGGCGACTAAGTCGTTAATGGCCACCACATCAAAATCTGTTGTCAACAACATCTTTCGTAATGCCAAACGGCCGATTCTTCCAAATCCATTAATTGCTACTTTTATCATTTTTATCAATCCTCTCCTTTTTAGTATTGGAATATTTCTCTATTTTAACCAATAAATTCTCGTAAAATGGAATCTTTGGGAACTAATTCACTCGTTATTGTAAAATACGGCTCAAACATTTTAATTAACCGCCGGGCCTCTGAATAACAGACGCTATCATAGGTAACAGAATGTAACAAAGGTAACGCATAAACTTTTAAAACGCCCATTTCATAAGCAAGAGCTGTATTAATTATTTTATCTGCTTGATAAATATAAGGGAAAATATATTCTTCTTCACCTTTTCGAACGTACTTCCATTCATTAATCGTATCTTCCACCTTTTTTCCCCTGCTTCTGCGGTCTCTTGTTATTCGTCTTATTAAACGCAAGTCTAAAGTGGAAATATAATTATGACGGTCAATACTTAAAGGCATAAAAGGACTTAAATATATTTTATATTTGTATTTTGCTTCAATAAAAGGAAGTAAATCATCATTTAGGCAATGGAGTCCTTCAATTAAAACAATGCTATTTTCCTTTAATTTAGCTTTTCGTCCTTTATAAATTCGAATACCTTGAACAAAATCATATTCGGGTAAATCAACTTCTTCACCATTTAAAAGTTGTTTTAAAACTTGATTAAAAGTATCTAAGTCAATAGCCTGTAAACATTCAAAGTTATATTCGCCAAACTCATCTTTCGGAGTGTCAACTTTATTGACAAAAAAATCATCAGTTGACAGTAAAATAGGTTCATAACCATGGCTTTTAAAAAAGGTACTTAACCGTTTGGTAGTTGTCGTTTTGCCACTACTACTAGGACCTGCAATTAAAACAAACTTGACATCTGGTTTATCTAAAACTGCTTCACAAGCTTCTAAAATATCATTAGAAAATTTTAATTCATTGACTTCAATAAAATCTTTTATTTGATAATCTGCAACTTTTTGATTTAACTGAGCTAAATAAGGGGTATTTAACAATCTTAACCACTTTTGAGAAGCAGTAAAATTAGCAATGATGTTTTCATAATGAACATACTCTGGTACTTGACCATGTAAAGCTATGTTTGGACAAACTAACACAACTTGATTTTTGCCAATATATTTTAGGTCAAAACGATCAATTAAAGATGTATCATAAGGCATAATTGTATAAAAATTATTTAAGTTATTTTTTAAACGATACATAGTTATTAAGTCATGCGATAAAAAAGGAATCATTTTGGCTTTTTCTGGTTCTTGTTTTTTTAATAAATATTGGTAAGCCTCTTCTGGTTTTAAATGATAAGGAACTAAAGGTTCTTTGTCACTAACAATTTTGGCCATTTGCCCTTTAATTTTACCAACATCTTCTTTCGTGAGCATCCGATCAAAACAAACTTCGGCTAAAATGCCTTTAGGAACACTGTGTAAAAAACGAACTTCATTATTTTTAAATAAATTATTGACCGCCGTTATAAAAAGATATTTTAAACCATTTTGATAAATTTTATAACCAGTTACTTTAGTTAAATCAATAAATTCAACCGAACAAGAACGATGCATATTTTCTTGTAAAGAAACCATTTCCCGTTCAACGATTGCTGCCATTGGATGATCTATTTGATAGGCTTGACTTATTTGATAAAGGTTAATTGGTTCAGTAAAAGACTTTTCTTCATGGTTGTAAGTAATTGTTATTTGTTTCATCAACACACCTTCTTTATTCTTAAACATTTTAACATAATTTTCCCAAAATTTATAGAGGCATTATTTTAAGTTGGCAATTGTTACTCACAGATTACCAAATTCATTTTTTTATATGATGTTCTTCTTCTTTTTTATTTTTCCTTAAATTGCGAAGTTGTTTTAATTTTTTGGATAAATCTTTTTGGCCACTTTCTAGGGCATTCGCGTACATTAAACCTTGTTCATCAAAGGCTATATACCAATCTGTTCCCACCATAATATCAACTAAATTAGCCTTTATTTCAATCTTTAATTGATCATTTATTATTTGAATAAAGTTAGTTACTTTTTTATATTCTTGGTATAAATCACGGCTTGGTCGTCTTTTTAATAATTCCCGATAGTGGATTAAATATTCTTTTTTTAATTTACTAATTTTTTCGAGTAATTCATAAGCTGTGGGTTCATCACCATTTTTTAAAGCCAAATATCTTTGATTAGCTAGTTGAATCCTTAAGTTTTGCAAATTTTGCAAGTGATTGATTAAGTGAAATTCTTCATCAGTTATTGTTATACCTAAAGAAATAGTTATTTTGGGATATTCATAGGATAATCCCTCATTTTCATACTCCATATCTTCAAAATATTTTCCATCTTTCTTGGCTAACAAATAATGTTCACAATCTAAATTATTATACATTCCTTTGTATAGTTTGTTGGGATCATAAATTTTAAAGCGGTATTTTTCGGGAATTTTACCCATTGTATAATCATAGTTTAAGTTATGTAAATCAGTTATAAAAACAAACTCGATATTGTCATTATTTTGGATACTTGCCATAATAGTTTGGTTGGCATATTCTTGTAACAATTCATGAACTGTTTTTTTATACCAACCCAATCCTTTTGTTTCAATACTATGGATCATTAAAACATTACCATTTCGAAGAATGGGCGAAAACATGATTGTATTACCCGATTCATCTTGAATTTCTAAGCCTCCCCCATATTCAGTCGTAGCACAGTAATAAAGTAAAGAAGTATTTTTTCCTTTATCATCAGCATCCCCATTAGGTCTGAAACAACATTTTGACCGATAACCAGCACTTAAAAGGCGCCGATCTTGAGGATTATAAACATTTAAAATTAAATTATCTTTCCTTATAGTTATATTAGGAAATTTCTTTTGATAAACATTCATTTGCCTTGAAATTTCAACCGCCCGGATGCAAGCTTTTTCTGGATAATATGTAAATTGACTGTCATAGCCGACGTAATCAAAAAGATCACTTTGAATTAAAAGTTCATCAGCAACTCCTAAATCGGGAAGATTTCTTTTATTTCTTAATAATTTATATATTTCATTTGCTTTACTTATATTTAATTTATATTTTAATTTTGATTTATTAACACTTTTTAAATATTCTTCAATAACAATATCCCATTCATTAAAGATATTCGCACATTGATTAAAAAAGACTTCTAATTCTTGACGATATTTTTCTATTTTGTTATCTAATTGTTCTTGCTTCTTTTCTTTTTCTTCAATTGTTAAAGTTAAATCTTGGGTAATTTTATATTTTAAAGCTTCTATTTCCTGAATTTTATCTTGATTGGCATTTAAAAAGTTTCTAATTGGGGTATTTTTAATTTTATAATTTTCCCCGAATACTAATTTTAGCCATTCTTCATTTAAGACCGGAACATAACTATTTCCATCTTTTTTGAGAATTAAATTATTAAGATTTATATTTTTAAAAATTTGGACAATTTGTTCTTGATTAATCGGACCATAACTTTTAGAAAGATTGGGATTTAATAGGTCACGAGCCCTCGCAAAGCCAAGAGATAGATAAATATTATAAGCTAAGTTAACAATTAAATCGTTTTCAACATTTTTAGCTTGAAGAAGTTTAATTATCATTCTGATATGTTTTTGATTCGCATTTTCAAAAATAGTTAAAGGAATATTTTCGATATTTAAGGCACAGGTAGTTGAAGTTATATTGTTTAAATAAGTGGCACAAGAAATTTTTTTAAAGGTATCTGTATATTTTAAGTTTTCAACCGCTTTTTCTCCCGATAAAATTTGCTTAATCAAGGACATTGCCATCTGTTGGTCATTACATTTTTGAACTAAATTATTGACAGTTTTTTGCCAAAAATATTTTAGCAATTTTGCAATTTCTTGATTTTGAAAATTATTTTCTTGGTATTTTTTTATAAAACAAAAAACAATTTCATCTTTCCCATTATTTTGAAAAAGATTAGAAAATATAACTAAGTAATCATCTTCTTCTAAATCAAGATTTTGAATAACCGAATCCGAATTATTTATTACATATGAAACATTTAAAAAATCAGTTAAAGATAAATTTTGATACATTTTATTAATATTTTCTTTTGTATAAATAGATTCAGTCATTTGTTCTATTACATCCAAACATTTTTCTTTTAGAGCTTCTTGAAAAATTACGGGCGATGATTTTAAATCATAATCAAGGCAAAAATGGTCATTTTGAGCTTTTTGAACACAGAAGCTAATTTCTTCTTCAAAATTATGTTTTAAACACCATTTTAAATAACAATTTAAGCAAGGTTCTTGCCAGTCTTTAATTTCTGACTTTTTCCTTAAAATTTCCTTTAAACTTTGAAAAAGGTAAAAATTATCGAGATTTTTTAAAGAAATTATCCTAATAATAAGAACAATGTTATCAAAATCTTCATTTTTTAATAGGTCAGCCAATTTAAGCATACAATCTTCACTAAAAGCTTCGTTATCAAAGAATTTTAATAATTCATAATTTTTAGTTTCTAAAATGACCTTTAAAAGTTTAGAACTATTTCTAGGAATAATTCTTTCTTTAATTGGTTCGGAGAAGTTTTTAATAATATTTATATATTTTTCTAGTTCTTGATTATTTAACTGTTCAACATCAATTTTTAAATGTTCAAAAATAGAAAACATCCTGTCAATATTAGAAGAATTTAAAATAGCTTTAATAATAATTGGTTTATTTAACATCCTCAAAAAATCGTGTATTTTCCGATCAAAAAAAATTATAAAATTTTCATTTAAAATTGAGTCCGCAATAAAGGGTAAAAATATATCAAGATTATCAACATAGTTTGGAGCATTTATTAAAAGACTTAAACCAAATCTTTCAAACATTTTTTTAAAAACCGTTTTATTTTTATAAAATGATGCTCTAATCGGATCATATTCATCATAAAGATTTTTAGTATTGGCTATTAAAATAGCTTTTAAAAGATATTTTTCATCTTCAATATAGTTAAGGTATTCATAAAAATCAGAAGATGTATTAAGAAAATTCAAAATATAATTCATTAATTTTTCGTTTTTTAATATTTTATTGTTTAAAGGTAAAAGCGATTTAATCTGAAAATTACCAGTTTTTAAATAACTTTCATAATTTTCTAAATGGTCAATGGTTATCATTTCTTCGGGTATGTATTTTAAAGAAGAAATCGAATATTTTAAAACGTAGTCAACAAACTCAGGATTTTTCAAAAAGTTAAGATAATTAGTTCCATCTAATTCAATAACAATATGATTTTTTTCTAAAAAAGTTAAAAGTTTGGAACTAAAAGCTTCATTTAATAATTCTTCTAGCTTTCCTTCTTTAACCATTTTTAAAATTTGTTTTTTTAATAAATTAGGATTTTTTTCTAATAAAAATAGTTGATATTTATTCATTTTTGACCTTTTCTACTTTTAAGGCTATAGCAAGTTCGCCAAACTTGGGAATAAACAAAACTTCATCATCAGTTTCAAAATCTTCATAAGGATTAACACAATCAATAATTTCAAAAAAATAGGTATCTTCATCCGCACCAATAATATAACCATAACCTTTATTTTTTTTAAACCATTTAATTTTTCCAAACATTTTAGGTTGCATGAAACCACTTCCTGCTTAATTTTAACATTAACATTTTTTAAAGTAAATTATTTACAAAAGTTTTTCTTTTTCCCAAAATAAAAAAACTAGTGAGAAAACACTAGATAATATGCATTCTTAACTGCTCGTCAAAGTAAACGGATTTTCGGAAGAACCATCTCCTCCAGAGATTTTAACTGATGACTTTAAATAAACAACAGGACGGATTGCGCTAGTATCGCAAGCATCTCCAATACTAACACCCCCGAATGTTTCAACTCTGAATACTTTGCTAGCATGCGTAGAGTCTGGCGCAGGGGTCATTGTCCATTGATAAGTAATAGATGAATCATATAGCCAATCATTTTGGTAACATGTGTCTATCCATCTAGCAAGGCTCATTGCATTCCATAAACATTTATTTCTTTCTATTTTTGTCCCTCCACCATCGGTGGCATAGCCATAATCGGACGGATACATCAATCCCACTTTGCCTGTCCATGTTGTTTTTCTTTGAACATCGTCGCTACAATATGAAGAATAGCTCCCAGTTGTAGAACAGCGTTTTCCTGTATAAATACCTCGTTCCCACATATACTGGACTAGTGGAATATTACCTGTTTGCCATGTATCTTCATCTCCGGTTGAAGTTCCCGTATTCCATATGACTTCCTCAACCATATTTTGAGCTTCTTCACTTAAGCCGATTTTTTCCCATTCGGGACAGTCAAGTTCATAATTTTCTGAACCTCTATAACATTTGTGGCCTTCAATTTTTTTAGCTTGGAAATAATCTTCATTTAAAACGGTCATTAAATCAGCTTGACTCCATTCATTTACTCCATAACCAACATTTATATTTGAGGCCGATGAATCCCAACTTCTATTAATACTATATCCGGTTTCCTTTCCATTTTCAAAATTTCTAAATGGTTCCCTTATGATTTTTAATAATTTTTGCGTTCCATTAGTTGCTGTTTGGATATTATCCATTAAGCCAATTATCCGCCATGTCTCACAATTATTACCATCTTTGCAATTAAAATTCACGTAATTATTGGGATTTTTGCCAATGTATCTTATATTATTATGATTATCTTCAATAATTGTTCCTAACTTTTCATCATTATTGTTTTCTTGTCCTAATAAATTCTCCATTTTATTCTCGCCATTTTGATTAGTTGGATTAGTTGTAAAATTTAGTTTACATTTAGTCTTAACTTTCGTTAATTTTTGGATTCTAAATTCCCAATTAATATTATCCCATATACCTATTGCCTCATTGTCACAATCGGCACTTTCAAAATATTTTCCTTTTCCTTTAGAGGGAATTTCATCTACAGATTGACCATCAACATTAACCGCGATTATTGAGACATCACCACTGTTTACTTGTATTTTTCCATTCATTATGGGAAAACTTTGTTCGACTTGGTATTTTCCTAAACTTTTATTTAGTAGATACCCCCCCCCCTAGAGCCATTATTCCTACCATGCTTCCGATTAAAATTTTTGCTTTTTTGCTTGTTTTTAACTTATAATTTTCTATTTTCATTTATCTTTTTCCTTCCTATTTTCTACTAAAATTATAAG
>CANQRX010000038.1 GCA_947626425.1 uncultured Bacilli bacterium
GGAATAATTTATTTGATATAGCAGTAAATTATTTAAATATCTGCTAAATTTTATATTGACATATTACCAGATGTCTTGTTTCCTTTAATTATATAAGTTTTCTAAAAAAAAATCAACGAAACTTGTTAAATAAGATGTTCAAAAATGTTAAAATGTGATATATTATGTTATGAAAGGGTAGATAGTCATGAAAGCAAGAATTGAAAAGTATCATGATGACAAAGGGGATTACTTACCAAAACGAACTAGAAAAAATGAGCACCTTTATGAAGAAATTAAAGAAGCTAAACTAGATAACTTGTCCATTGGTAGTAACGCTAAAGTGATCGCTGAGCAAAATCAAATTGATATTGATAAAATTAAAGAAATACTGGAAAAAAATTATCAAGAACCACCAAAAAGAAGGTCCACTTTGGCAACTGAAGTAGAAGAACAAAACTATGATTTAGAAAAAACCCGTGAGTATGATATAAATGCCATTTTAGAAAAAGCAAGAGAAGAAAAAGAAGTAAATTATCAAGAAGAACGTTTAAAAAAAGTTCGAGATACTCAATACGATATTTTAAAAAAATTAAATTTACAAGATCCAAATGTAGATAATAACGTTGATAATAAGGCTGCAAATCCTAAAACTAAAGAGGAATTATTAGATTTAATTAATACTATTAATTTAAATGAACATCAAAAAAATGAAGAATTTAAGGCTTTAAAAGAAGAAATTTTGGAAGAAGCAAAACCAATGGATCCTCTAGATATTTTAAGTGATTTAAGAGGTAATGAAAATACGGTTGTGATGGGAGCTAAGGACTTTGAGGACGCAACAGATAACGCTACTGGGGCTGAAGAACCATTAAGTGAACCAGTCAAAGAAGAAGATAAATTGGAAGATTCACCTACGGAGGTTATGGATCAAACTTTCTATGATGGTACAATGACTTTTACAAAAGATGATTTTGCCGATTTTGATGATATAGATTCCGAAAACAAAATAGGAAGTTTCCTAATTAAATTTTTAATAATTATTATTTTTGTAGCCATTTTGGCAGGAATAATTTTATTTTTAAATGACTTTTTAAAGCTAGGTTGGTTTTAAAAATTGAGGCTGTTGAAGCAATAAATATTTTTGTTCAACACCTCTTTTTTTTGAAAAGATGAATTTTTTATGAATGGTAATTCTTAGTAATAAATTTTTATTAAATGTCTTAAGATTATCTTTCATTTTCTTGAGCTTTAAAATAATATTTGCTAAAATTATACCAAGAAAAGAGGGATAACATGAAACCAATATCATTAGGAAACGATAATTTTGAAGATTTAGTAAGAAATGGTAGTTATTATGTTGATAAAACTAAGGCTATTGAAGAAATATTAGAAAGTGGCTTTGAAGTTTTACTCTATACAAGACCTCGAAGATTTGGTAAAAGTTTGTTTATTTCGATGCTCGAAAATTTTTTTGATATTGATAAAAAAGAAAAAAATAAAGACTTGTTTAAAGACTTATACATTTTTAAAAGTCCCTATTATAAAGAGTTTGGTAATTACCCAGTTATTAGGTTAACTTTTAAAGATTTAAAACAGAATACTTATGAAGAATTTTTTGCTTGGTTTGAACTTCTTATCAGAGAAATTTATCAAGAGAAGTATTATGTAAAAGAAGTTTTAGAAGATTATGAACTAAAAATATTTGAACGAATAATAAATAGGACTGCAACACGTAATGATTATGAAAATTCAATAGAATATATGTCATGTTGGTTAGAAAGGTATCATCAGAAAAGAGTCATAATTTTAATTGATGAATATGATGCCCCAATTCAATACAGTTGTAGTAAAGGTTATTATAATGAGTTAATAAATTTTATAAATAACTTTTTATATTTTAGTTTTAGATGTAATGATTCTTTAAAGTTTGGTGTTCTTATTGGTGTTTTAGAGGTTTATTCAACTTTTAGTGGCGATATAAATGCCTTAGTCTTTGATATGTTGTCTAATGATTACAAAGATTCATTTGGGTTTACGGAAAACGAAACCAAAGAATTATTAGAACATTATGGTTTAGAATTAACAAGTGAGGTTAAAGAATATTACCAATATAATATGAATGGTATAAATATTTATAACCCTTGGAACATTTTAAACTATGCTCGAGATAAAAGTCTAAAATCCTATTGGTTAAATACTTCTGGTAATGATTTAATAATAAAATTATTAAGCGAAATAAGTGAAGAAAATAAAATTAAAATTGAAAAGCTATTAACAGGAGAAAGTATTGAATTTAGTTATAATAAAAACATAAAGTATTTTAATTTTGATAAAGAACCAGATATTAATAGTATTTTAAACTTAATGTATATGACTGGATATTTAACGATTGATAAAAAAGTTGAAGATGAATTTGGATTGGGGTATAGAAATAGATATTATCTTAAAATACCAAACAATGAAGGGAAAAAATTAATAATAGACATTATCATTTTTGTTGATGAAGATGATAGCTATGAAATAAGAAATGGGATTGATAATTTTGAAGATGCTTTATTAGAAAATAATAAAGAAGAGATGGAAAATAGTTTAAACAAAATGTTAAAATACATATTATATATGGATGTAGAGGAAAACTTTTATCATGGTTATATGTTAGGAATATTTCAAGGCTTTTTAAGAGGACAATATATAGTAAAATCAAACCGAGAAGCAGGACTAGGAAATTTTGATGTTTTAATCGAAAGTATTGATCGGACGTTTGGCTGTATAATGGAATTTAAAATAAGTGAAAAGGAAAGCGAAATGGAAAATTTGGCCAAAAAAGCCAAAAAACAAATGAAAGAAAAAGAATACTACAAAGAATTACAATTAGAAAAGATAGAAAATATAAAAGAATATGCTTTAATATTCTGTGGGAAAAAATGTATCGTTAGATAGAAGGAGGAATTTATGAGAGCTAATCCAATAGGTAAAGAAAATTTTGGCGATTTAAGAAAAGGCGATTGTTATTATGTTGATAAAACTAAAGCTATTGAAGATTTATTAGCTAATCAATCAACCGTTGTGTTATATACAAGACCACGAAGATTTGGTAAAACATTATTTATGTCAATGCTAGACCACTTTTTTGATATTGAAAAAAAAGAAAATAATAAAGATTTATTTAATGGTTTATATATCTCCAAAAGTCCATATTTTAAAGATTTTGGTAGTTACCCAGTTATTAGTTTAACTTTTAAAAATTTAAAGCAAACTACTTATGAAAGTGTTTATGCTCAGTTTGTTGCTATAATAAAACAAATATATGTTGATAAAAATTATGTTTTTGAAGTTTTAGATGATTCCGAAAAAGATTTATTCAATGGAATAAAAAATGGAACAGTTACGATTGAAGAATATAAATTATCAATTTTCCTTTTATCAAGATGGTTGGAAAGGTATCATCAAAAGAAAGTTGTAATTTTAATCGATGAATATGATGTGCCAATTCAATGTGGTTATTTGAATGGTTTTTATAAGGAAGCAGTAGATTTAATTAGCAGTGTTTTTTCGGCTTGTTTAAAAACTAATAATTCCTTAAAAATGGGAATATTAACCGGAGTTTTACGAGTAAGCAAAGAATCAATTTTCAGTGACTTAAATAATTTAAAAATATATGATATGAAGAGTTCTAATTATCTTGAAGCATTTGGCTTTACAGAAAATGAAACTAAAGAATTACTCAAATATTATGGTTTAGAATTAACAAGTGAAGTAAAAGGCTTTTATGATGGATATAGTATGAATGGAGTAAGTATCTATAATCCGTGGAGCATTTTAAATTATGCTGATGAAAAAATTTTAAATTCCTATTGGATAAATACTTCGGGAAATGAGTTAATAATAAAATTATTAAGTGAAACAAGTAAAGAAAATAAAATTGAAATTGAAAAATTAGCAACTGGAGAAAGTATTTCATTTACTTATAATGATAAATTAACTTATTTAGATTTAGATAAAAAACCAAGTAAAAATAATATTTTAAATTTAATGTATGCCTCAGGTTATTTAACAATTGATAAAGTAATTGATAGAGCATTTGGAAAGTACAGCTTAAAGATACCTAATGAAGAGGTAAAAATATTTATATTAAAAATTATTAGTTATGCTTATGCAAATGATGAAATAGATGAATACGTTAGTAATTTTGGGGAGGCTTTAAAAAATGATAATAAAGAAGAAATGGAAAATAACTTAAATAAAATGTTAGAAAGTATATCATACATGGACAATTACGAAAATTTTTATCATGGATATATGTTAGGAATCTTTCAAGGCTTTTTAAGAGAAAAATATATAGTAAAATCAAACCGTGAAGCAGGCAAAGGAAGATTCGACGTTTTAATCGAAAGTGTTGATCGAACTGTTGGCTATATTTTTGAATTTAAAATAGCTGATAATGAAAGTGAAATGGAAAATATGGCAAGTCTTGCCAAAAACCAAATGAAAGAAAAAGAATATTACAAAGAATTACAATTAGATAAAGTTTCAAATATCCATGAATATGCTTTAGTATTCTGTGGTAAAAAGTGCATTGTTAGATAAGAGGAGGAATTTATGAGAGCTAATCCAATAGGTAAAGAAAATTTTGGTGATTTAAGAAGAGGCGATTGTTATTATGTTGATAAAACTAAAGCTATTGAAGATTTATTAGCTAACCAATCAACCGTGGTGTTATACACAAGACCAAGAAGGTTTGGTAAAACATTATTTATGTCAATGTTAGAACACTTTTTTGATATTGATAAAAAAGAAAAAAATAAAGATTTATTTAATGGCTTATACATTTCCGAAAGTCCATATTTTAAAGATTTTGGTAGTTACCCAGTTATTAGTTTAACTTTTAAAAATTTAAAACAAAATACTTATAATGAAGTATATGAACAGTTTGTGATGCTTATAGAAAAACTATATACGGAAAAAAGTTATGTTTTAGAAGTATTAGATGAAGATGAAAAAAATAAATTTAAAAGAATAAAAAGTGGTCAAGCAAAATATAGTGAATATCAAGATTCGTTATATCAATTATCAATCTGGTTAGAAAGATATCATAACCAAAAAGTTGTAATTTTAATCGATGAATATGATGTGCCAATTCAATGTGGTTATTTGAATGGTTTTTATAAGGAAACAGTAAATTTAATCAGCAGTGTTTTTTCAGCCTGTTTAAAAACTAATAATTCCTTAAAGATGGGAATACTAACTGGTGTTTTACGAGTAAGTAAAGAATCAATTTTCAGTGACTTAAATAATCTTGATGTTGTTGATATGATGACTTTAGATTATAGTGAATCATTTGGTTTTACGGAATCAGAAACAAAAGAATTATTAGAATATTATGGTTTAGAATTAACGAGTGATGTTAAAGATTTTTATGATGGTTATAATATGAATGGGATAAGTATTTATAATCCTTGGAGTATTCTAAATTATGCAAAGAAAAAAAGTTTAAAGTCTTATTGGGTTAATACTTCGGGAAATGATTTAATAATAAAATTATTAAGTGAAACAAATGAAGAAAATAAGATCGACATTGAAAAATTAGTAACTGGAGAAAGTATTAAATTTACCTATAACGAAAAATTAACTTATTTAGATTTGGATGAAAAACAAAGTATCGATAATATTTTAAACTTAATGTATGCCTCAGGCTATTTAACTTTAGATAAAGTTATTGATGAAGATGATGAAGAATATACAGGTAAAATACCTAATAATGAAGTAAAAAAATTAATAATCAAAATTATTAGTTATGCCTATGCAGATTATAGTAGTACAGTAAAAAGGAGTATTAATGATTTTAAGGAGGCATTATTAGAAAATAATAAAGAAGAAATGGAAAATAACTTAAATAAAATGTTAGAAAGTATATCATATATGGACAATTATGAAAACTTTTATCATGGATATATGTTAGGAATCTTTCAAGGCTTTTTAAGAGGACAATATATCGTAAAATCAAACCGAGAAGCAGGCTTAGGAAGATTTGATGTTTTAATCGAAAGTGTTGATCGAACTGTTGGCTATATCTTTGAATTTAAAATAACTGAAAATGAAAGTGAAATGGAAGAAGAATCTTTGGAAGCCAAAAAGCAAATGAAGGAAAAAGAATACTACAAAGAATTACAATTAGATAAAGTTGAAAATATCCATGAATATGCATTAGTATTCTGTGGAAAAAAGTGTATTGTTAGATAAAAAATGGAAGAATAGGAAATTGTCCTATTTTTTTGGTTTTGGTATTTTTGAAGTTATTGGTTACGATGATGGTAATAAATTTAAAATAAATGAAACAAATAGATTATGATTCAATAAATAGTATTAAAAGAACTGATAAGAGCTATTATGATGTTGAAGAAGAACGATTTATAACTTATGAAGATAGACAAAATAGGGCATATAAAAATTATATAAATAGAAAAGATAAAGACGAAATTACAAAGTGTGATGTATGTTTTTGGAATGATCAGTGTGATGGCAATGGTATATGTTCTAAAGAGTATCATTTTGTAAAAGATGAACATAGTTGTTTTTTGAAAATATATGAAGAAATATATGAAAGTTTAAAGGACTAAAAGGCCCAGAATTTTATTAAAGTTAGTTGCTTAATAAAATAAAGAAGAAAGTTTAAAATTCACAGAATGCGTTTATCTGTGAAAAAAACTTTAACCTATATTTAATTTTTTTCTTGAATTTAGTTTATATAAATGCTAATATTTATATAGGATAGAAGGGTGAAAAAATGAAAGTAAATAAGAAAAAAGTTTTAAAAAATTTATTAGTGTTTAGTTTAGCTGCTATTCCTTTTAATAAAGTTGTTATGGCTGAAAATATAAATGCTAATGAATGGGATATTTTTAAAAATCGGACGAAAGAAGAAATCCAACAAGAATTTAAAAAGGCTAATGAGAATGGAAGTTATGTAAATAATGACTCGAAAACTTATTATGATGAAGAGTTTTCTTTAACTGCTCCATATAAAGCAGGGACTTTAACGGATGATACTCATAATACAATGACAAATATGACTAATTATTATCGGTGGCTAGTTGGGGTAGATGGACTTACAGCTCCTTCGACTAATCGAGATGACTTACAAGCAGGAGCTTTAATTAGAAATTATGATTTTAATCATTTTGTAAGTTCTGATAAAAAACCAGCGGATATGGATACTGATTTATGGAATTTAGGAGCAACAGCATCTCATAACATTTTGGCATGGAATTATACTCCAAAAGGAGCTATTACAGGCTGGTTAAATGAAGGTTATAGTTTGAGAACTAATTCTTTTGATACCACTGGTCATCGTGATTCTTTAATTGCTCCAAGCGTTTCAAAATTACAATTTGGTTATGCTGGTTCCATTGCAATTGGTGAAGTTTTAGAGTCTAAAAATAAAACAGATTTAGATTATGTAGCTTTCCCTGTTCCAGGATATATGCCTAATAACATTTTAAATGTTAATTCATCTGCTTGGGAAGTTTATCTAAATAATTCGCAAGTTAAAGTAACGGATGCTAAGAAGGTTACAGTTAAAGTAACAAATAATAAAACGAAAGAAAGTTATGATTGTACAGTTGACAATGGTAAATTACAAGTTAGTGCAAGTAAATTAATCTTTGTTCAACCAAGTTCTTCAAAAAATACTTATGATGCTGACAGTGAATATACAATTGAAGCTACTGGTTTAGTAAATGAAAATAATGAAGATTCAACAATTTCTTATACTGTTAATTTCTTTGATGTAACAGCCCCAATTGAAACAACTGATAAAAATGATGAACCTAGTAATACTGAAACTAGCAAACCTTCAACTGATGAAGAAAGCAAAAAAGAAGAAACAGATAATAAGGAAGAAAATAATAATCAAGAAGAAGATAAGAAAGAACCAACTACAACTGATGAAAAAGAAGATGAAACAACCGCTAATACCTTAACGGCTGAGAATGTTGTTTTAGAAAGCGAAAAAGCATTTGATGGAAGATATACTTTATCTGTTAAAAAGTTAGAGAAAACGCCAGAAGAAGTAGCTAAATTAGAAATTGATGATTTAACATATATTAATACTTATGATATTTCCGTTTTAGAAGATGGTAAAGTTGTGGAAATGAAAGATGGAAACTTTACAATTAAAATTCCTTATGAAAACAATTATGATTCTTACCAAGTAGCCTATGTTAAGGATGGAAAAATCGCTGAAAAAATTGATGCGAAATATGTTGATGGTTATGTTGAATTTACAACTACTCATTTAAGTGAATATGCTATTTATGGTAAAAAGCAAGCAAGTAGTAATGTCAGTGTTATCAACCCTCAAACATCTGATAACATTATGAAAATGATCGTCTTATTTGTGGTTGCTTTAGGTGGATTATTAGTTTCATTTTGGAAATTTAGTCAAAAAAATAAAAAAAATGATTAATTAAATTTTGATTAAAGATAAGTTTGAAAAAGCTTGTCTTTTTTTGATTCATGAAAAATGGTTATTTATAGTCTTTTTTTAGTGATTTTGTGATACAATTTTTTTAAGAGGTGTTTAAGATGAAATTTTATAATACATTAACAAGAAAAGTTGAAGAGTTTATTCCGCATGAAAATGGGAAAGTTAAATTTTATACTTGTGGGCCAACTGTTTATCATGATCAACACATTGGTAATATGCGTAATTACATTGGTCATGACATTTTAGATAAAACTTTGAGATATTTAGGTTATGATGTTTTAAGAGTTATGAATATAACCGATGTTGGACATTTAACTAGTGATTCCGATTCGGGAGAAGATAAAATGGTTGAAAGTGCCAAAAAGCAAAATAAAAGTGTTTTAGAAATTGCTAAATTTTATACGGATGCTTTTTTTCAAGATTTTAAATTATTAAACAACCGAGTTCCTGATATTGTGGCTCCGGCGACTGAACATATTGATGATTATATTAAAATTATTAGCAAATTACTAGATACTGGTTATGCTTATAAAGCAGGTGGTAATATTTATTTTGATACTTCGAAACTCGATGATTATTACCAATTAACTAACCATAAAGAAGATGAAATGGTCGTGGGCGTTCGTGATGGTGTAGAGTATGACCAAAATAAAAAAAATCAAGCGGATTTTGTTTTATGGTTTACGAAGTCCAAATTTCAAAGTCAAGAATTAAAATGGGAAACTCCTTTTGGTTTAGGTTATCCAGGTTGGCATATTGAATGTTCTGGAATTAGTATCCATTATTGTGGCGAATATTTAGATATTCATGGGGGAGGAGTTGACAATATTTTTCCACATCATACGAATGAAATTGCCCAAAGTGAAGCTTATTTAGGCCATCAATGGTGTAAGTATTGGTTTCATAATGAACATTTAATGGACCAGACAGGAAAAATGAGTAAAAGTAAAGGGGCAACTTTAACTGTTTCCAAATTACAAGAACAAGGTTATGATCCTCTTGCATATCGTTATATGTGTTTAGAAAGTCATTATCGAAAACAATTAATTTTTAGCTATGAAATTTTAGATAATGCTAGTCAAAGTTATAAAAAATTATTAAATAAAGTTAAGTCTTTAACTGAAGATGGAAGTATTAATGAAGATGATTATCGAAAATATGATGATATGTTTAGAGATTCTTTAGCAAATGATTTGAATACTGCAAATACTTTGACATTAATATACGATTTATTAAAAAGCAAATTAAATGATTCAACCAAAATTGCGCTTTTAAAAGCTTGGGATGAAGTTTTATCACTTGACTTATTTAAAGAACAAACTATTGATAAAGAATTAGAGGCTTATATCGAAGAAAAAATAACGATGCGAAATGAAGCTAAAAAGGAAAAAAATTATGCTTTAGCTGACCAAATTCGCGATGAATTACTAGCTAAAGGGATCAAACTAATTGATGCGAAAGATAAAACAACGTTTGAAATAATAAAATAAGAAAAAAAGGGCATAATAATCATGGGTGATTTTATGCCAAATATTCATAGTACAATTTCTTTTGCGTTAGTAAATATTCCCGTGGTAATGAATCCGTTGATTAAAAATAATGATACGTCTTTTAATCAACTTCATAAAAAATGTTTAAATCGAATTAAATATCTAAAATATTGTCCACATTGTCAAAAAAATGTTTTAGAATCGGAAATAATTAAAGGTTATGAATATGAAAAAGGAGAATATTTAACTTTTGAAAAAAGCGAATTAAATAAATTAAAACCAATTAATGAAAAAGAAATTGAAATAATCTCCTTTGTTTTATTAAGTGAAATTGAACCAACTTTTTTTGAAAAAAGCTATCTTTTAGAAACAGAAAATAAATCTAAAGCCTATTTGTTATTTTGTGAAGCTTTGAAAAAAACGAAACGAGTTGCTTTAGCTAAAACGGTCTTGGGGACCAAATTTTATTATTGTATTTTAAGATTTACCGAGTTTGGAATTATTTTAACTACTCTTTATTTTCATGATGAAGTTAAATTTCCGGAGCATAAAGTGACGGGAAAAGTAAATGAAAAAGAATTAAATTTAGCAATTCAATTAGTAGATTCTCTAAAAGGTCATTTTGAACCAGAAAAATATAAAGATGAATACCAAACGGAAATTAAGAAGGCTATTAATGATAAATTAAATGGTAAAACAGTAAAGGGGACAAAAAGAAAAAATAAAACCCAAATCAGTGATTTAATGAAAGCTTTAGAAAAAAGTTTAAAGGAGAATAAATGAGTCTTTGGGTTGATCGTAATTGGCAAGTAATGCTTTTAAAAGAAATAAATAAGCCTTTTGATAGTAAAGATTACTTATTTGAAGCTAAATATGATGGAATGCGAGCAGTTTTATTTGTTAGTCCAAGTGAGGTTGAAATTTATAATCGACATGGTCTTGAAATTACTAAAAAATTTCCCGAATTACAAAACATTAAAACTTTAGTTCAAAAAAATGTTATTTTTGATGGCGAGATAGTTTGTTTAGAAAATGGAGTGCCTTCGTTTGCTAATTTACAAAAACGGGCTCATTTAAAAAATGAAATGAAAATAAATTATGGTGTTGTCAAAAATCCTGTTACTTTCGTAGCTTTTGATATTCTTTATGAAAATCAAGATTTAATTAATTATGCTTTAATTAAAAGAAAAAAATATTTGGAAAAATATCCTGATAGTGACGAATTTATTAAAACTCATTATATTTTAGAATTTGGGACTAAAGTTTATGAAACGTTGAAAAACTTAAATTTAGAAGGAATTGTTGCCAAAAAAATTGATAGTGTTTATGAATTAACGACTAGATCTGATGCGTGGATTAAAATTAAAAATTGGCAGCGAGAATCTTTTATTATTGGGGGATATTTAAAAAACAAAAATAACAGTATTTCTTTATTATTAGGAATAAAAGAAAACGAAAAATTAAAATATGTAGGGAAAGTAACGGCCTCAAATAAACGGGAGATTGCTAAAAAAGTTTTAAAAGAAAAAACTTTTAAAAAAAGCCCATTTTCAAATTATCAAGAAAAAGCTTTTTATATTAAAAATAATTTCCAATGTTTAGTTGAATTTATTTGTTATACTTCCAATGGTTCTTTAAGACAGCCCAAACTTTGTGAGTATGATTAGTTAAAAGAAACTTTCGAAAATAAAGTTTTTTTTAATTCAAAAAGAAATTCCATTTACCAAAAGTGTGTGAACACACAAAAAAAGTAAATGGAAATATTGCTATATTTTAAAAAAATATATATAATTTATTTTGAGGTGAGTAGTGATGGAAATAAAAAGAACTAACTATCTTGAGAGATTAATTGAAAAAAGAGATAATGGAATGATTAAAGTTATAACAGGTTTACGTAGGTCAGGTAAGTCATATTTACTAGATAAAATTTTTCGTAAATATCTCTTAAATAATGAAACTGATGAAAAACATATTATTTATCTGGCTCTTGATGCCGAAGAAAATAAAAAATATTGGAATCCAGCTGAACTTAATAAATATTTATTAAGTAAAATTGAAAATAACAATGAAAAATACTATATTTTATTAGATGAAATCCAAAAAGTTAATGATTTTGTACCTGTGCTTAATGGCTTTTTATATAAGGAAAATATTGATGTATATGTAACTGGCAGTAATTCAAAAATGTTATCAAGTGATATTAGTACGGAATTTAGAGGACGTGGTGATATAATTCATGTCTATCCTTTAACTTTTAAAGAATATTTAGAAGCTTATAATGGGGACAAAGATGAGGCTTGGAATGATTATGTTTTATATGGAGGAATGCCATATACTTTATATTGTAAAACTGATGAAGAAAAGATTGATTATTTAAAAAATTTATACAAAACAACGTATTTAGATGATATTAAAGAAAGAAGAAATATTAAAAATGAACAACTTTTAAATGATATACTTGATGTTTTGTCATCGAAAATAGGTTCTTTAACTAATCCAACAAGACTTACTAATATTATAAATAATCAATACTTAAAAGATTCTAAAAATAAAAACGAAGAATTGATAAACAAAAATACTATTGCCAGTTATATTGGTTATATAGAAGATGCGTTTTTAATAAAAAAGGTTCAAAGATACGATATTAAAGGAAATCATTATATTAATTCTCCATATAAATATTACTACGAAGATATTGGTTTAAGAAATGCTAGGTTAAACTTTCGCCAAATAGATGATGGTCATATTATGGAAAACATAATTTTTAATGAATTGTTATCAAGAAGGTATAATGTTGATATAGGGATTGTTGAAACCTATGATAAAGATAAGGATAATAAAACAATAAGAGTAAATTATGAAGTTGATTTTGTTGTTAATAAAGGATTAAAAAAATATTATATTCAATCTTCATATAAATTAACAAACGAGGACAAAACTAATCAAGAAAAGCAATCTTTAATTCATATTGATGATTCCTTTAAAAAAATCATTATTGTTAAGGATAACATTAAAACAAGAATTGATAATGACGGAATAGTTACGATGGGACTGTATCATTTTTTATTTTATGTTAAGGATTTAGTTATGTTAAGGATTTAAAAAGAACCCCATTAAAATGGAAGATTCTACAATT
>CANQRX010000039.1 GCA_947626425.1 uncultured Bacilli bacterium
TCTTAAATAAATTAAAGTATCATTATCATCATCTAATTTTTCTAAATATTTCGTTTTATCTATATAATAGTAATTTCTTAAAATTAAATCTTTATAATCACTTATTTCATATGGTATTTTTTTCATGTTTATTCCTCTTTTCTTTTATTTTACTTCTTCTAATTTTAAACATTCATGACGACTATATATTGCTACATACTTTCGACAACTTCCTAGTCTTTCATCTTCGGCATATCTTTTAACTTGTTCTGTTCCTTCACTTAATTTTTCCATTATTTTCTTTTCATTTAATTCTTCTTTTTTAAGATATTTTAATTCAATTATTATATTATCTTTAATTGATTCATTTTTCTTTCGTAAATATATATCTATATAACCATTATTGCTTACTTGTTCATCACTTATAAAATAATATTTATTATTAATTAAAATCGTAAACATTACTATCTTGATTATTAATTCATTCATTTGCATATAATCACGATTATCCATTTTTTTTAAAATTTCGCTTGTATAATTACATAATTTAGTTATTGTTCCTTCATTTATTATTTCAGCAAAAATTTCATCTCTTTTTTTATTATCATATTTTATATCAATTTCATTTAATTTATAGATAAAATAATTACCATAGACTTCTTTCATGACGCGATTAGGGATTTTAAAAAAGTAACCACCAAACTTATCTGGTTCGATTGTTAAATAACCAAAGTAATATAATAAACTAATTATATCATCGCGGTCAAAATCAACTTCTAAATCAAAACTTGTCTTTAACGTTCCAGAAACTTGGTCATTAAGTAGTATTTCTTCTAATAATTCTTTACTATAGGGATTATGTTTTAATTCGATTAAATTTCCTACTTTACCTCGATTAAAGACAATATTATCATCCATTATTTCCTTTGGTAATTTTTTAAAGTCAACATAATTACTTAATAAATACATAACTAAAGTTGCATTGAACACTTTTTCATTTGCTTCTTCATTAAATAAATATCCATCATAATTTTCTAACATGACATTATATACTTCTTCTTCATCTTCTTTGGATACATAGTCATTTAATAATTTTTTTACCTCTTCATGGGTTAAACCAATCATGCTATTAAAACGAATATCGGTCGATAAATTGGTTGCTATATTAAAACCAGTCGTCATACTATTTAAAGTAATTGGACAAATTCCGGTTGCAAAAAAGCGATCAATTACTCCTAAACCAATATATTCTTTTAACACGGCATAAAAAGCTTTAACAAATCCACCATTTCCAACCACACTTTTAAAACGTTTTGCATCGCCTTCTAATATCGCATTGGTAAAATTATCATATTCGTCAATTAAAATATAAAGTTTATGCTCTAATTTCAAACCTTTAAAATAACTTAAAAAATATTTAATTATCAACGAAACACTTTTATTTTCATCTATATTATATTTTAAATTATAATTGTCACATAAATTATTAATTCCTGTTATTATGCATCCTTTAAATTCCTCTTCTAATTCTTTTTTATTTTTGTCCCCAGTTGTTAGTCCTGAAAAATCAAACTTTAAGACATAATAATTATTCTTATTTTTAGTTGGATTACTATAAATATAAGTATCTTTAAATAAAGATTCAAATGAATCTTTACTATTTAAATCATAATAGTAAAACATCATACTTGTAAATAAACTTTTGCCAAATCTTCCGGGTCTTAAATACATTAAAGTATCCTTATTATTTTCTAGTTTTTCTAAATACATTGTTTTATCAACATAATAACAATTTTTTTCGATTAATTCCTTAAAATTATTTTTTCCATATGGTATTTCTTTCATGTTTATTCCTCTTTTCTTTATTATTTTCAATCATTCACTTTTCTTTCGTAAATATATACCAACAGCCATTAATTGCTTATTTTTCACTTTCAAAATAATATTCATTATTTATTTTATATTTTCAAATATTTCTTTCATTATTCGATTCGGTATTTTAAAATAATAATCACCATACTCATCAGTTTCAATTGTTAAATAACCAAAGTAATATAATAAACTTAAAATATCATTCCGATCACAATCTAACTCTAAAATAAAAAAGCTTTTTAATGTTCCAGAAACTTGGTCATTAAGTAATATTTTTTCTAATAATTCTTTACTGTATGGATTATGTTTTAATTCGATTATTTTTTTGGCTTCATCACAATTAGTTCTATTTTTTTCAATTATTTCTTTTGGTATTTCTTTAAATTTTTCATAATTAATTAATAAATACATAACTAAATCGGCATTAAATAGTTTTTCTTCGACACGTTTACTAAATAAATAACCACCATAGTTTTCAAGCATTAATTGATATACTTTTTCTTGGTCTTTTTCGAAAACAACTTCTTTGATTAAAGTCTGAACTTCATCACTAGTTAAACCAATCATATCATGATAACGAGGATCGGCAGTTAATTCCCAAGCAATATTAAAACCCGAAGTCATTGTTGTTAAATCTAATCGACAATTTCCTGTGGCAAAGAAACGGCCAATTACTCCTAAACCAATGTATTCCTTTATAACAGCATAGAAAGCCTTAGCCATACTACTTATGCTTTCAAATGATTGTTCATCTTCTTCAAGCAAAGATTTTATATAAGCATCATAATCATCAATTATAATATATATTTTATTTTCTAATTTAAAACAATCACTCAAAAAGAATAATAATATCATATTAGCATTTTTTGTTTCATCTACTTGATAATCAAAATCATAATACTCGCAAAAAAAGCGAATCCCTGCAACTACACAATCGTTAAAACTATCATACACATTTTTGGAAGATTCTTTTATTTTTGAAAAATCAAGTTTTAAAACATAATAATTATTTTTACTTGGAGTTGGATTATTATAAATATAAGTATCTTTAAACAAACTTTCAAATGAATCTTTACTATTTAGGTCATAATAGTAAAACATCATACTCGTAAATAAACTTTTGCCAAACTTTCCTGGTCTTAAATAAATTAAAGTATCATTATCATCATCTAATTTTTCTAAATATTTCGTTTTATCTATATAATAGTAATTTCCTAAAATTAAATCTTTATAATCACTTATTTCATATGGTATTTTTTTCATAAGTCCCTCCAAACTCATTATATAAATATTTAGGGCAAAACGCAAGAACATAATACCCCCTTTTTCCTTTGATTAATCATTTATATATCTTTGGTTTTTGATTGCATAGTTACATTATTTTACATAATTTTTTTCGTCTTTTCTTTTCATTTATTTAATTTCTATTGTATAATGTGGTTGGAGGGGTATCATGCAATATCCAAACAACATTGTTAAAGAAAAAAAGAAAGTTATTAATTATGCTAATCGAGGGATGGATTTAGAGGAATATATTAATGAGTCTAATGAATATTATTTAGAGGTTGATAAAGCACTTATTTATAAAAAACCAACACCAATTGGTATAAGTAAAGCTAGTTATACAAGTAAAGGTCGCGTGATTAATGAAGGATATTTTTTAGCCCCATCAACATTAGATTACAATGGCATTTACCGAGCTTGTTATATTGAGTTTGAAGCCAAAGAAACCAAACTAAAAACTGCTTTTCCTTTAGCTAATTTTCATGAACACCAACTAAAACATATTAAACGAGTTATCAAACACGGTGGGATTGTTTTCGTTATAATTAAAATGAATGGTTTTAATTTTGTTTTAAAAGGTGAAGATTTAATTAATTTTATTGAAAATAATGATCGGAAAAGTATTCCCTATTCTTACATTGAGGAAGTTGGCTATAAAATTACAGAAAAAATAAGACCGCCCCTAGACTATTTAGCAGTTATTGATGAAATTTATTTTAAAGGAGAATGATGTATGACTAAAGAAAAAGAAAATTTAGCAAAAGAAGATCCAATAAAGAAAAAAAGTGAAAAAAAAGAAAAAAAGAAAAAGATTAAAAAAAGAGCTACGCATACTTTTTTGATTATCATTATGGTTTTTGGAATTGCAGTAGCTTCAACAGTTTTAGCTTTTGGCTTATATATTGTTTTTACAGCTCCCGAATTTACCGTTGATAAATTATATAGTCGTGAAGCATCGGCCATATATGCAAAAGATGGAACTTTAATAACAAGGTTTGGTGAAGAAAACCGAGTTTTAAAATCTTATGAAGAATTTCCCCAAGTTTTAGTTGATGCGCTTGTCGCAACTGAAGATTCAAGATTTTTCCAACATAATGGTTTTGATGCTGGTCGGTTTTTAAAAGCTAGTTTAGGCCAAATGGCCGGAAATAGTGATGCCGGTGGGGCATCAACTATTACCATGCAATTAGTTAAACAAAACTTTACTTCAAGTGAAGCTAGTGGTATTGAAGGGATAATTCGAAAATTTACCGATATTTATATGGCAATTTTCAAAATTGAAAAAAATTATACCAAACAACAAATTATTGAGTTTTACTTTAACTCTATGTGGCTTGCTAATGGCGGGACAAATTTTGGAAGCATCAATGGTGTTGAACAAGCTTGTCAATATTATTTTGGTAAAAGTGTTTCAGACATAACTTTAAATGAAGCAGCGATTATTGTCGGAATGTATAATAACCCAACTTATTTTAATCCGCAGACAAACCCTGAAGCAACAACCGAAAGAAGAAGTACCGTTTTAAGTTTAATGGTTAGACATGGATATATTACCGAACAAGAAAAAATTGATGCCGAAAAAATTCCCGTCGAATCGCTTCTTCGTAGTGATATAGGTGCGGACAATGCTCAAAATCCTTATCAACATTTAATTGATTTTGTCGTTGATGATATTAAAAATAAAACCGGAATTGATATCTATAGAGGTGGATATTCAGTTAAAACAACCTTTGATTTAAAAGTTCAAGGAGTTGTTAATGCTGTTGAAGATGGAGCCGCTTGGCAATTTAAAGATGATAAAGTTCAGGTAGGAATAGCTGTTACTTCAAGTGTTGATGGTTCCATTGTTGCTTTAGGACCAGGAAGAGCCTATGTAGCAAGTGGTTTAAATCGAAGTGTTATGAAAAAACAACCAGGTTCAACTGCCAAGCCAATATTCGACTACGGACCTTTAATTGAATACAATAATGCCTCGCCTCAACAAATGTTTTTAGATTATGCTTATACTTATAATAATGGCACGAATATTAATAACTGGGATAATGGTTATTATGGAATTATGACAATGAAAAATGCTTTAGCTGAATCGCGAAATGTCCCTGCCCTTCAAGCTTTTCAACAAGTAGATCCTAAAAACATCGCTGAGTTTGTACATAATTTGGGAATTGATTATGGTGAAAATTTAAACGAAGCTTATTCAATCGGTGGAATGGAATATGGTTTTTCACCATTGGAAGCTAGTGCAGCTTATGCTGCATTTGCTAGAGGTGGCTATTATATAGAACCTTATTCATTCACAGAAATTACTAATATTGAAACTGAAGAAACTATTACTTGGAAATACGAGAAAAAACGGGCGATGTCCGAAGAAACAGCATATATGATTACCGATATTTTATTACAAGCAACGGCCAGTGGTGTTGGTGGTAATATTAATAGTAATTTACGAAGCAGTGTCGCTTCTAAGTCTGGTACTTCTAATGTTGATGAGGAAGGTGCAAAAGCAAATAACATCAGTGTTTACGCGACTCCAGACCATTGGGTTAATACTTATAGTCCTGATTATTCGATTTCTTTATGGATGGGTTATGACAAGCTTGACAGTGAACATTACTTCACTTCTAGCACTGGTGGAACTCCAAGAACCTTAATGAGTGCTTACCTTGCTAATAATCTATATAATCCCGAAAGCAAATTTACAAAACCAAGTGGAATTACAACTGTAACGATTGAATCGCAATTACTTCCACCAAAAAAAGCCAGCGCAAATACACCAAGTAATATGAAAATTTCAGCTATGTTTAAAGCTGGTACCGAACCAAGTGAAACCTCAACAAGATTTACCCAATTACAAGATCCATCAAACGTTCAATCAAGTAATAATAATGGCACAATTACAATAACATGGAATGGAATTGGTACTCCTGATACAATTAATCAATCAAAAATAAAAGCTGATTTTCAAAAAGCATATTCGTCTTTTGCGACTAATTATCCAAATAGTTATAATAATTTTCTAAATCGCTACCTAGGAATTTATAATTCTTATAACTCTAACCATATTGGAGATATAGGATATCAAGTTTATTTAAAACAAGGAAATGGCCTACGAGATTTAGGTTGGACAAGAAATAATTCTTTCACCTATCGAACCGCTTCTAGTGGAACTTATGAATTTGTGGTTAAAAGCTCATATAGTATTTATAAAGGATGTCAAAGTAACGGCGTTTCAACAAGACAAACAGTTCGAGGTGCTTCTTCAGTCCCTCCAGCAGTTGTAGAAGAAGGTCTAACAGCGACCGCGAATGATATCTGTGTGGAAATAGGTCAGACTCTTAATCCCAAAAGTGCTGTAACGGTTAACTTTAATGGCACGAATGTAACCAATGAAGCAACGATTAGTTTTTCAAGTTTTGATACTCAAAAAGAAGGAAATTTTGAAGTAACTTACAGCGTAAATTATAAAGATAACCAAACCAAAGTAACGGGAAATGTCGAAGTTAAAGAATCGTGTGAAGCCGGTTTAGATTAAAAATGTAATAAAAAAGACTGTCAAAATAACTTAATTCTTAGACAGTTTTTTTATTTTTAAAACAAAATCTTTATTTAGCCTTTTTTAAAACATAATAGGTATTTTTCCCTTTACCAATCTTTTCAATTACTTTTTCCTTAATTAACTGAGATAAAATAACTTTTGATCTAGCAGATGAAACATTAAACATTTTATCTAGGGTTTCTCTTTTTATCTTATCGTTAGTTTTTAAATACTCAATTATTTCTTCTTTTTGATCATTCCCATTTAAAAATGAATCTTTATTTTCTTCTTTTTCTTTATAGTTTACATTTGGTAATATTACTTTAAATGAATTATTGCTAATCCTAAATTCTGGTTTTAAATTAAATTCTTCATAAATATCTAACATCCGGCCAATTCCTGTGCCATAACTTTCAACATATTTTAATCTATAAAAAATATTAGCAAGATTTTTATTACGAGGTTGAGAGACTCCTGATAAAATATCTTCAATTGTTATCCCTAACATTAATCCTCCTAAAGAAACGACTTCAATGCGATTATCAAAAACAGATATTAAAATACTTCCTGAAAAATTATAATTTCGATGAATAATAGCGTTTAAAATAGTTTCTCTTATAGCATATTCTGGATAATCACGAATATCAACTCGCTTGAAATTGACAATTTTGCCACTTATTCTATTAACTAAATTCAAATATTCTAATGCATCTTCTAATTGTTTAATCAAAGAACCTTTAAATTCTTTTCGATCTTTAAAGGTAATTTTATTATTTCCTTCAAAAATAGCACATTTAATAGAAAATGGACATTCATCTGCCAATAAAAGGGCTAAATTAGTATAATAATTATCTTCATTTAAAAGATTTAATGTTTTATATTTAGTTTCACTAAAATCTAAATCTTTATTTTGAAAAACATTTTTCAAATAGTTAAAATGAAAATTTTGATTACTTGCTATTTCTTCTTCAAAAGAATCGTGGTTTGTTTTTATCAAAGTTCTGAACTCTCATCACTCGCGGGAGCAGATACATTTCCATGCCTAAAGAAAACTCCTGTCGATTTCAGACCTTTATCTGCCAAATAATATGGTTTATTAGGCGCATTCATTACCTTTAAAACAATAATATCTTTATCTTCATATTTACAAGTTTGAATGCTAGTATATAATGATAAATCAGATTTTATACCATCACGAATCATCCCACTTAAAGCTTCAATATCTTCACCAACATTTTTTAAACCCCGAACTGTTCCATCATCATTTACACCAATATAAATCGTTCCTCCTTTAGAATTAGCAAAAGCGATAATATCTTTTTTTATTTTTGGGGTTAATTGTCTTTCTAATTCTGTAAACTCATTTTCAACAAACACTTTTATCACCTCTCTTTAAACTATACACTTAATTACCTAAATAAGCAATTCATTCGGCTACTATTCGGCAACCATTCGGCAACTGTTGCTTTAATTAAACAAGCATTGAATAAATTATTAGTTCTTTTCGCATAACTAATATGGTGATTAATTTATGGCAAAATATAAAGTGGAAATCGCAGGTGTTAATACTAGCAAATTATTAGTAATTAGCTCTGATGAGCAATTAAAATTATTTCAACAATTAAAAAATAATCATGATCAAGAAGCTAAAAATAAACTTGTGGAAGGTAATTTAAAATTGGTTTTAAGTGTTTTAAGAGAATTTAATCATCAAAATGTTAATTTAGATGATTTATTCCAAGTTGGAGTAATTGGTTTAATTAAAGCCATTGATAATTTTGATTTATCCTATAATTTAAAATTAAGTACTTATGCTATTCCTTTAATCAGAGGTGAAATTAAAAGATACTTACGCGACAATCATTCTTCAATTCGCATTAGTCGCAGTTTAAGGGATTGGTCATATCAAATTTTAAAATTTAAGGAGGATTATTTTCAAAAATATGGGAAAGACCCATCTTCTACCGAAATCTGTGAAGCTCTTAACATCAGTGAATATCAATTACTACAAGCCCTTGATTCTTTAAAAGAACCAGTTAGTATTTTTGAGCCTATGTACTCTGATGGGGGTGACACCATTTATATTCTTGATCAAATCGCGGATTTAAAAGAACAAAGAGAAGATAAAGATGTTTATTTATCATTAAAAAAAGCCTTATTAAAATTAAAAAAAAGAGAACAGGAAGTTTTGCTTCAACGTTACATAATTGGAAAAACTCAAGTAGAACTTGCTAAATTATATGATATAAGTCAGGCTCAAGTTTCCCGAATTGAAAAAACCGCAATTGCTAATATGAAACGAATGTTAAAATAAAAAAGAAAACTTTTTACAATTTTCTTAATTCTGTAATTGCTTCATCTAACGTCGAAACACTTATAATATTGATATTTAAGTTTTTTTCTTCTTTTACTTTTTGGGCTTCTTCATAATTACCTTTGGGAACAAGAAAAACTTCACATTTTTTATTTGCAGCTCCTAACAGTTTATACTTTACGCCGCCGATTTCGCCAACATTTCCTTCTAAATCAATGGTTCCCGTGCCAATTATTTTTTTGCCCTTAGTAATATCTTCTGGAACTAAAGAATTATAAATCGCTAAGCTCATCATTAAGCCACCAGAAGGACCTGATTCACTTTCTTTCGCTAAAAATTCAATTTTGGGATCTTCATCATATTGATAAGTCGGAGTAATTGCTAAACCGATTTTGGGTCCATCTTCGGTATTATAAATTTCGGCTTCTTTACTTAAAATTTCATCACCCCGTTTAACTTCTAATGATAACTTATCCCCTACTTTATGATCATTGATTAAATCGCGCATTTGGTCAAAATTTTTAATTTCTTGACCATCAATTTTTAAAAGAATATCAAAAAGCGCAACATCGGTTTTGGCATCTTTATCAATATAAGTTATATGAATATCTTGACCAGTTACCTCAACTGGTTTTTTGGCTAATTTATAAGCATTAATTGTCGCATTATCAATTGATTCTTGCATCGCTAATTTATCAATTTTAAAAGTTGTTTCAAAATCTTCATCAGATATTGCTTCATCGGGATAAATATCCCAATTGGGTATTATATAAGACATTAACAAATAAGGAATGTTGCCATTTATGACCGAAACATAAGCCATACCTAAACTACCTTCCGATTCATATTTATTATCAATTTTAATTCGTTTGCTTAAATCAACCATTCCTCCTGGTGTATAAACTTTATATGGTAATTGTATAACAAATAATAAAATCACAATTACAGCAGCTATTAAACTTGGATATATTTCTTTAATAAAATTTTTAGTTTTATCATAATATTTATTAATCATAAATGCCTCCTACATCATTATATCAAAAAAAGGAAATGTCTATGCAAAAAAATAAAATTTATTTAGTAATTCTTTCAATGTTGACAGTTATTTTATTCATTAAAAATGAATTAGTTAAAACTGCAATTCTTTCTTCATGTAATCTTTTTTTAACCAAAGTTTTTCCATCATTATTTCCAATGCTAATTATTTGTGACTTATTTATTTATTTCGGACTTCCCGAAATTTTAGTAAAAATTTTAGGAAAAGTTTTTTCCAAACTATTTCATACTAGTCCTTATGGTGCTTTCGCTTTTTTCATGTCCTTATTTTCCGGAACTCCGGCGAATGCTTATATAATTCGGAATTTAGTCGAACAAAACAAATTAAATAAAGAAGAAGCTGAATATATTTTTAGTTTTTCGTTTTTTTCTAATCCGTTATTTTTATATACCATGCTAAATTTTATATTTCCAGGAAAAACTTCTTTAATTTTAAAACTATTAATAGCGCCTTATATTACCAACTTAATTATTGCTTTTCTAACACGTCCTAAAAAAAAATATCATTCTCATTTAACAATTAACCACAGCTCTGATTTTCTTGCCAAAGTTTTAATTGAAAGTATTAAAAAAAGCATGAACACAATGCTTATGATTTTAGGAGCCATGACTTTTTTCTTTATTTTAAATGCTTTATTAAATCCTTTAAATAATCCTTTTCTAAGTGGTATATTTGAAATAAGTCAAGGCTTGTATTCAATAGGCATAACTAATTTTAATTTCAAAATTAAGGAATGTTTTACTTTACTATTTATTAGTTTTGGAGGTTTATCAATCCACTTGCAAATAAAAAGCATTCTAAATGATACTGATATCTCTTTAAAATACTTTTTTAGGGCACGCTTTTTGCAATGCTTGTTAAGCTTATTTTGGTTATTTATTTAGACTTAATTTCCGCTTTTTGCGATAAACCATTTGAAAATCTAAATTATTATGTTCAATTAGCAACTCATATTCATATGGATAATATTTTTTGCATAAAGAATTTATTTTTCTTTGAAAAACTGGAGTTGTTCTAGTAGATAAAGCATATTTGATATGGTATTTAGCAATTTCTTTTTCTTCTTCTTCGGTTAATAATTCGTTATTTTCCACCTTTTTAACGATTTCATAGTAATAACTATCATTAATAATGCGCATGACTTTTTTTAATTCTTCAAGATTGTTTTGACTTTTTTTAAACATAGCCAAAAATAAATATGCTTTAGCTAAATTAGTTTTAGATTCCTTAGCATAGCTAAATAAAAAGGTTACAGCATGGGTTAAATTAGTTTGATTGGCAATGTGTGAAACAAGTTCATACGCGACAGAAAGATCTTCAATTTCTAAAAGTTGAGCAAAATCTGGTAAAGATAAACGAAAAGTTAAAAGTATTTTTAAATAAAATAATTTATTTAATAGTATTTTTTCAGTTTTATACTCGCCAATTTTGTCTTTAAAATATTGGGTTTTGGATTGAAAATCAATCTGATGATTATTCTTTAATGTTTGACCTTTTTTTTGCCTTTTTTCACTTATAAGTTGAATTGTTTCAGTATTTAAAAAATTATTTAAATTAATTAAATGATGATGATTTGATAAAATTATATTCACTGTTTTTAAAGGAATATTAAACATTGTAGAAAGTTCTTCATTAGTAGGTTTACAATCATTATTTAAATAGTAATATACCATTTTTTTACCATTTTGATAACTTCTGTATTCACTGATAAGTTTGGAATTACTATAATCTTCTAATTTAAGTAAAGGGTTAGCACTTTCAAGTTTTTCTAAACGTTGATAAATTAAATAACGATTTAATTTTAAATTATTTTCATATCTTGAAAATAAAGAATTATAATATGAACTATTATAATAAGGACTATATTCTCTAGTGTATACATAATTTAATAGTGATCTAATTTCGTTTTCTGTAGTATTTAAAAAAAGAGCTATTTCTATCAAAGAAAATTTTTGATTCATTAAACTTACAATTTCATCAACATAATCTTTATCAATCATTTTTGCTTTATTTAAGCTTCTTAAAAAAAGGATTTCATCTTTGTATAGTGAACTATCAATAGTATTTTTAATCATATATTTACTTATGTTTAATTTTTCACTTATTTCTGTTACAGATTTCCCCTCTTTTACTAACTTTAAAATTTCTTGTTCCATTTTTCCACCTCATTATTCATTTTTTTAAAATTTTTTGTTATTCTACACCATCTATCTAAAAAAGGCAAGAAAAAATTGGGGTTTGGGGCACCTTTCTTAATTAGACAAGTAAATACAATTGATAAATTAAGTAAAGAAAGTCTAAGAGTAAATACAATTGAAATTTAGCAAACTCTCTATTCTTGAGGATTTTTAAGATCCTTATTATATAATTCTTTATAAAAATTGCAAGATTTTAATAATTCTTTATGCGAGCCTTGGGCAATTATTTTTCCATCATCAACAACAAAAATTCGATCTGAATCAATTACGGTGGAAAGACGATGGGCGATTATCAAAATAGTATACGCACCTTTTAAATTATTAATAGCTTGTTGAATATGACTTTGGGTTTTATTGTCTAAAGCACTTGTTGCTTCATCAAATAAAATAATTTCCGTTTTCATAAGTAAAGCCCT
>CANQRX010000040.1 GCA_947626425.1 uncultured Bacilli bacterium
ATTTTCATTTATCTTTTTCCTTCCTATTTTCTATTAAAATTATAAGTTAATAACTTTCTTTTTTCAAGATGTTTTATATCATCTTAATTTGGCACTTTAACACTTTCGTTCTTTTTTAAAAATGATAGTTCTTCCTTTTTTAAATTGAGGATATCTTCTTCTTTACGATGGCAAATACTTTGATATGGACAATATTCACAACTTTTTAATTCCCCATCAATTCTTTTGGGACTAATTTGAAAATTACCTTGAGCAATTTCTTTAATCGTTTTTTCAACTAAACCTTTTGTATAAGTTATTAAATCTTCTATTTGTTCGTCACTTAAAACTTTTGAATAGGCATAAAAGCCTTTAGAACTTACTTTTAATCCATGAACTACTTTGCTATCTTTATAAGATGTATCAAAATTTTTTATAACGCTTTCATTATCATTACTATAACCTTGTAATTTTAATGCCTGTTTTTCTAAATAATCTTTGTCATGTTTAAAATCACAACTTACTAAAGATCTTAAAAATTTTTGTAAATAAAAACCCGCGATATGCCAATCATGAAATTGGGAATTTTTAATTAATAGCAGATAAATTGGTAACTGTAAATTTAAACCGCATGATAAATAACTTAAATCAACATTGGCTTTACCCGTTTTATAATCTATTAAAGAGATAGTTTCATCTGAAAGATAAATCTTATCAATAATTCCTTCTAAAATGTAATCTTCAAATAAATTTATTTCAAACTTTTCTTCACATAAAACTTTCGAATAATTAAGACATTGTTCTTGTTCCTTAATATTATAAATTGTTTTTCTTAAATCATCAGTTAACTTTTTTAAGAAAAATTTTTCGGAAGCTGTTAAATTTTTAAAAATTTGTTGTTCTTCCATAATTATTAAATCAAGGTCATTTTCTTGATATATTCTACTTAAAACTGCATGATAAAATCGGCCAAGTAATATGGCAAATGTTTCTTGATAATCATTAACCTTTAAAATATAATTTAAATAAAAGCGATAAGGACATTTTTGGTAAGTATCTAAAGAAGTATAGGAAAATTTTTTAATTTGATTCACCACAGTTGGTAATTGAACTTGATTGTTAAAGGAACGATATCCAGCACCTTCATATATAGGAACTAATAAAGCTAAATTTGAGTCATTAATTCCATATTTTAAATAAGTGTCATACAATTTTCCATAATTAAGAAGATTAAATAAATGGGAATAACTAAAACGGTTACTTTCAAAATTTATTTTTGTAGTTTGTAAACATTCTAAAATTGAAGCTGGAAAGTATTCTAAATTACCATTTTTTTCTTTATATGATATTACTAAATTAGAATAACTTTTTAATCTTGCAATTGTTTCTTTCAAAATAATTTCGTTTTGTTCTTTCGTATCACTCATTTTTAAAGCCCGCAGATCAAAATCATTAAAATAACCAATATCTTTAATCGCTTTTGGGAGTTCGCCTTCATTTGCTCCTACTACAAAAACATAATCATCATAAGCCACTTCTTCTTTTAAAAAATCAAAACCTTTAATTCCATCATTATTATTTTTGATTTTTAATTCTTTTAAACATTCTAAAAAATATTGATAAAATTGCTCATTTTTTTTATATAAAACATACTTATTACATAAATTTACTAAACTTTCATAAACTAAAACTTCCGCATTAGTTGTCAAATGAGTTTTTAAATCAGTTAAAACTTGATCCCATGGTTTTGTAATATTTTGGATAAATTCATTAATTATCATTGTTGAATAAATTTTTTGATTATTTTTAAGATTAAAAGGAATATTAAATATTTTCCCATAAAATTGAAATTTTTGGATATATTCTTCATTTAAGTTTGTTAAATAAATATGATGATAATCTACACCTCTTTTTAGTAATTTTACAATTTCTAGGCAAACGCCAATAACTTCATCATCAAGAGTTTTTTCATGAGCAAGTTTCCCAATAAAAGAAGTTTTTAAACAATCTTCAATTTCGACCTTACAATCCTGTTTTAAAATTTCAACGGTTTGCCAAAAAAACTTATCTTTTTTAGAAATATGGTAAAAAACAAGTTCGTACTGACTAATCCATTGTTTAAAAAAAGGATTAAAAATCAAAAGATTTTTAGCCATTAACTCTTTTTTTAAATCAAGAAGAAATTTTATTCTTTTTCGATTGCTTTCTTGAAGATAATACATATTCTTTAAGTATATTTGGGCAATTTCTTTAGTTACATTTTTGTTTACCACGATATCATAGATAGCGTCTTCCCGAAAATCAAAATAAAGGTTTTTAATAACACTTTGGTAACTCATCAAATTGGAAGAAGAAGTATTTTTATTAAGTAAAAAATTTTTTTTGTTAGCATCATCAACAATATATATTTTTTCCATGAATACCCACTTCCTTTGTTATGTTATTTTATTTCCTCTAAATATTTATTTTCATTTCCAACAAAAACAACTAAATATTTTTTTAATGGTAATTTACTTTCTAAATTGTAACTTTTTAATTGTTCTGTTCCTTCCTTAATTTTTTCGTTTAATAAACTTTCATTAAATTCATTTTTCTTTAAATATTTAAATTCAATCATTAAATTGTATTTGGCCATTTCATCATTACTAAATATCATTAAATCAACATATCCCATGCCAACTGGATACTCAATTTTAACTTTTAAAACAGGATGTTTAATTAAGGCATAATATAGTAATTGAATATATTTTTCATCAAACTTCATAAAGCTTCGACTGCCAAGGCTTGTTAATATTTCACTTACATAGTTAGTTATATTATTAATAGTTCCTTCATTTGTTATTTCTTCTACACTTGCCATTATTTTAGTATCATCCAATTTTAATTTTTCATGTTCTAATAAATTTAAAAAGTAATTAGCATATGTTTCTTTCATTATTTGATTAGGTATTGTAAATTTTAAATATATTCCCGCTTCTTTAATTGTTAAATAACCAAAATAATATAATAAACTGATTAAAACATTGGCTGTTATATTTTCTAATAAATTAAATTTATCAACCAAATTTCCACTTATTTCATCAGTTTTTAATATTTTTTCAATTATTTCTAAATACATATTATTATTTTTAATTTTTAAAATATTATCAATTTTCCCATAATTTACAACTATATTAGAATCATATAATTTTTTAGGAAATTTTTGGTATTGTTCATAACGGCTTAAAAAATACATAACTAAGGTAGCATTAAAAACACGTTGTTCAATTTCTTCATTAAACAAATAACCATCATAATTTTCTAACATAATTTTATATGCCTTTTCTTGGTCTTTTTCTAAAACAACTTCTTTGATTAAATTTAAAACCTCATCATGCGTTAAACCAATCATATTATGCATATTATAATCAGTTGATAAATCGGTTGCTATATTAAAACCAGTTGTCATACTGTTTAAAGTGATTGGACAAATACCTGTGGCAAAGAAACGCCCGACAGTTCCTTCTTTGATATAAATTTTGATATTGGCATAGAAACTTTTAACTATTCCATTTACTAAACTTTTAAATTTTGAAGTATCACCTTCTAATATCGCATTCGTAAAATTATCATATTCATCAACTATTATATACATTTTTTGTTTTAATTGTAGTCTTTTAAAATAACTTAAAAATCTTACTATTATATCATCAGCTGGTGCTTCTTCATTGATTGCATAATCAAAATGATAATAGTCACAAAATTCTTCAATTCCATTTGTAACATGAAGTTTAAAGCTACTTTTTAAATCTAAATTACTTTTATCTTCACCTATTCCTGAGAAATCAAACTTTAAGACATAATAATTATTTTTATTTTTAGTTGGATGTTGATAAATATAAGTATCTTTAAACAAGCTATCAAATAAATCTTTACTATTTAAATCATAGTAGTAAAACATCATACTTGTAAATAAACTTTTGCCAAACCTTCCGGGTCTTAAATATATTAAAGTATCATCATTATCTTCCAATTTTTCTAAATACATTGTTTTATCTACATAATAACAATTTTCTTCGATCAATTCTTTAAAATTTATTTTTCCATACGGGATTTTCTTCATAAGCTTCCTCCTTGTATATTATTTTATCAAATTTATTAGAAAAAGTCTTTTATTTTAAACTAAAAAAATACTCAAAAAACTTTGAATATTTAAAATGTTTCATTGGTTTCCGGTTTCTAATTTTCGTTTAAGATCTTCGGTAATTAAAGCCTCTATAATCGGTTCTAAATAGCCATCCATTACTTTGTCTAAGGCCATGATAGAAAAACCAATGCGATGGTCCGTTACCCGATTTTGAGGATAATTGTATGTTCTTATTTTTTCGGAACGATCGCCTGTCCCAATTTTGCTTTTTCTGACGTTACCCATCTTTGCATCTTGTTCTTGAGTTAAAATATCATAAAGTTTAGCTTTTAAAAGTTTCATAGCTTTGTCTTTATTTTTTAACTGACTACGTTCATTTTGACAAGTAACAACCGTATTAGTTGGTAAATGGGTTATTCGTACGGCTGAATTAGAAGTATTAACGGATTGACCACCCGCCCCCGAAGAATGGTAAACATCTATTTTTAAATCGCTTTCTTTAATTTCAATATCGACATCATCAACTTCGGGCATAACTAAAACTGTAGCAGTGGAAGTATGAACTCGGCCTTGGGTTTCGGTCTCGGGAACTCTTTGAACCCGATGAGCTCCACTTTCATATTTAAGTTTGGAATAAACATTTTCCCCTTTGATAGTACATTCAACTTGGGAAAAACCACCACTTGTTCCTTCGATTTGATGATTTATTTCGATTTTCCAACCGTTTTTTTCAGCATAATAAGTATACATTCTTAGTAAATCACCAGCAAAGATATTGGCTTCATCGCCACCCGCAGCCCCTCTGATTTCCATAATAACATTCTTGCCATCATTTTCATCTTTCGGAATTAATAAAATTTCTAGTTCTTGGGTTAATTTTTCAAGTTGTTCTTGATTGGAGGTAATTTCTTCGGTTGCAATAGCTTTTAACTCTTCATCATTTAATAATTCTTTAGCTTCCGAAATATTTTTTTCACATTGTAAATAAACTTCATATTTATCCACAATTTCTTTTAAATCACTTTGTTCTTTTGATAATTTTTTTAATTTATTAAAATCGCTCATTATTTCAGGGTTCATCAGTTCTTCACTTAATTCAAGATAACGATTTTTAATACTTTCTAGGCGTTCTTTCATAAATGCTCCTTTGCCAAACTATTATAGTTCGTTTTCTTCATCTTCATCATCAATTATGACTAAATCCTTTAAATCATCATCAGAATCTTCTTCGGTATCATCGTCATAATAATTTTCCTCTTCTTCTTCAGATTGTTCTTCGTCATTTTCTTCATTTACTTCTTCAATTTCATCTTCTTCATCTTCAATGATAACTCGTTCACTGTGTTTTTCTTTAATATCCCAATAACCATCTTCTAATTGAATAAATTGTTTATCAGTCGTTAATAATTCAAAGAAATCGGAAATTTTTTCTAAAAATTCGTCTTCACTTAATTTTTTTAAATCGCATATTTCTTTAAATAATTCATTTATTTTCATTTTATGATTTTGTTCTTTTAAAATTAAATAAGCTAAGTCATCATAATTCATAACTTCAAGTTCTTCATCAGTATAATCTTTTATTCTTTTCATTTCTTGTCTCCTTACATTTTGGTGGGAATTTTAATTATTAAAAGGTCTAGTAATGTTTTCATAACATTCGTTGTTAGATTTAACAAAATTCCCCAATCTTGCTTTTTAGCTTGATCCTCTAAATTATTCATATGATTTTTTTCATAAAAAGCATTAGTTAAAACACTTAGGTCATATAAATAAGTTGCAATTACAGAGGGCATACGCATTTTAAAAGCATAGTTAATTGTTTGATCAAGATCAAGAAGTTTAATTCGTAAGTCTCGATCTTGTATATTATATATTGTTTGACTTAAGTTGTCTACATTGTTAGATCCAGTTGGACAAATTTTTTTCGTTCGTAAATAGGTATAAAGGATATAAGGCCCCGTTTTACCAACAACATCGGAAAATTTTTCAATGTCAAAAATATAGTCTTTTTCTCGATTGTTTTGTAAATCAGCATATTTAATAATGGCATTAACTAAAATATCTAAATCACTTTCTGATAAAGATTGGTTTTCACTCTTTTTATTTTT
Organism: uncultured Bacilli bacterium; assembly: GCA_947626425.1. Taxonomy (GTDB): domain Bacteria; phylum Bacillota_I; class Bacilli_A; order RF39; family UBA660; genus Ventrenecus. Next base: position 6,214 of record CANQRX010000040.1, read on the forward strand.
AAAAACATTTTTAGTATCTAAAAATAAATTATCCAATTTTGGCGTATTTCCTGATCTTGTTTTAAAAGGTTTCCCATCTGTCCCATTAATTGTACCAAAACCTAGAAATTCTAGTTCAATATCTTTGGTACTAGATAGTTTTTTACTAGCCCGAAAGACTTGAGTAAAATGTAAATTTTGGCGCATATCCACAACATAAAGAATTTTATCAGGGTTATAATTTAGCTTCCGTTCATAAATCGTTGCTAAATCAGTAGTTCCATATAAATAAGCTTTATTACTTGCTTGATAAATAAGAGGCGGAATTTCTTTTTTATCAGTTGCTTGCGAAACATCAATTACCATTGCATGGTCACTTTCTTTTAATAAATTGTTTTCGAAAAGCTCATTAGTTAACTGTGGAATATATTTATAGGAATCAGATTCGCCATTCCACAAGTCAAAAGAAACATCTAAATAATCATAAATTCGTTTAATGTCCTTTTTAGATACTTCTAATATTTTTTGAAAATATTTTTGGTACAACTCATTACCATCTTGTAATTCTTTGGTTATCAAAGAACATTCCTTTTTTAAAGATTCGTCTTCTTTACAACGACCACTCATTAAAGGATAAAGATTATCAAGAATTTTTATATCAATATCTTCAATAGCCACATTTTGTTCTAAAAGGCCTTTAATAACTTGACCCATTTGTAAACCATAATCTCCTAAATGGACATCAGATATTACTTTTTGATTCATAAATTTTAAAATTCGTTTAATTGATTCGCCGACAATCGCGGGTCTTAAATGCCCAACATGTAAAGGCTTAGCAACGTTTGCTCCACCATAGTCAATGACAATTGTTTCTTCTTTTGGCATTGTTATATTAAATTTAGGTTTTTGAAGCATTAAATTTAGAAATTCGTTAATAAACTTATCCGATAAGGTTAAATTAACAAAGCCAGGTTTAACACATTCAATTTTGGCAAAATTGACCATCGCTTCTTGATCTTTTTTAATAGTTTCAACAATTTGACACCCAATTTCAAAAGGATTTTGATGAGTCGTTTTTGCTAAGCGAAAAGCCCCATCCCATTGATAATCACATAAATCAGGACGATTAGATTTTATAATATTTATTTCTTCACTTTCAAAATTAAGTTTGTTTAAAGATTTTTCAATAATGCTCTTAATTTTATTAATCATTTTGTTCCTCCCAACTTAAATTAAAATTTATTTTTTCATCATCAGTTTCAATTAAATAAATAATTTGACACGATTTTTCAAAAACATTAAAAGTTGCTTCATCGACTCCAATCTCTAATTTATATTGTTCTTTTTTTAAATTTATATAACAGTTTTTTTCGAGAACATTTAAAGAAAAAGAATATTCGGCATTTTCCCGAGAGAATGTTTGCTTAGCAAAATCAAGTTGATGCTGCATATCATCTAATGCGAACGTTAATAAATTATTAGAAAATTGGCCCGCAAGTTGCTGATTTAGAATAGTTTCTTCCCCTTTTTTTAAGCTTAAATTTATTGATACATTCATACTCATCCCTTTTTTTCCGCGTTCAATATATCACAGGAGCTTTTAAAATGCAATTATTTTATAGCAAAAGTACAATTTGCCAAAAAAAAATGTAAAAAAAAGACTATTGATTAGTTAATTCAGCAGTCTTAATTTTCTAAAAAAATTGTCCCATGATGATTTTCAGAAATAGTTAAATCTTCATTTACCGTAATTTCGTAAATGGCTGTTTCATTTTCGGAACTTGTAAATGATAAAGTTACATTTCCAGGTTTTTGAGCCGTAATTGTATAAATTTCTTGGCCTCCACACCCAGCTGCATCGGCATCACATCCTGAATCATCATATTCAGATGATATATCGACAATACCATCTTCAGATAGTTCATAATCCCAAGTAATTTTGGCTGATGAATTCGTATACAAGGAAACACTAAAACTTTCACCACTTTGTTCTTCATTTTTAGAACCACATCCTCCAAGACCAAAACACATTAATACAACAATTAAACTTACTAAAATATTTTTTTTCATAAATAATCTCCTCTCTTTATAGAATTTTACCAAAAATCCTCTATTTAACAAATTAAATTTATTTTGTTCGTTATGTTTATTTTAATAGAGAACTTGCAATTTTCTCAATTACTCTTCAGACTAACAATTTTCTTGAATCAATTTTTAAAAATTATCATTTCCTATTATTATTTTCATAATGTTTATCTATCTAACAATACATTTTTTACCCCAGAATACTAAAGCATATTCATGGATATTTTCAACTTTATCTAATTGTAATTCTTTGTAATATTCTTTTTCCTTCATTTGCTTTTTTGCTTCCAAAGATTTTTCTTCCATTTCATTTTCATTATCCGCTATTTTAAATTCAAAGATATAGCCTATTTTTCGGTCAACACTTTCGATTAAAACATCAAATCTTCCTTTACCTGCTTCCCGGTTTGATTTTACGATATATTCTCCTCTTAAAAAGCCTTGAAAAATACCTAACATATAGCCATGATAAAAATTTTCGTAATTGTCCATGTATGATATACTTTCTAACATTTTATTTAAGTTATTTTCCATCTCTTCTTTATTATTTTTTAATAAAGCATCTTCAAAATCATTAAGAATCCTTTTTACTGTACTACTATAATCTGTATAAGCATAACTAATAATTTTGATTATTAATTTTTTTACTTCATTATTAGGTATTTTACCTGTATACTCTTCATCATCTTCATCAAGAACTTTATCTACTGTTAAATATCCTGAGGCATACATTAAGTTTAAAATATTATCAATACCTTGTTTTTCATCCAAATCTAAATAAGTTAATTTTTCGTTATAGGTAAATTTAATACTTTCTCCTGTTGCTAATTTTTCAATATCTATTTTGTTTTCTTCATTTGTTTCACTTAATAATTTTATTATTAAATCATTACCCGAAGTATTTAACCAATAAGACTTTAAACTTTTTTTCTTTGCATAATTTAGAATACTCCAAGGATTATAAATACTTATACCATTCATATTATAACCATCATAAAAATATTTAACAACACTTGTTAATTCTAAACCATAATATTCTAATAATTCTTTAGTTTCCTTTTCCGTAAAACCAAATGATTCACTATAATCTAAAGTCATCATATCAACAACATCAAGATTATTTAAGTCACTGAAAATTGATTCTTTGCTTACTCGTAAAACACCGGTTAATACTCCAAACTTTAACGAATCGTTTCCTTTTAAGCAACTTGAAAAAACACTTCTGATTAAATTTAATACTTCATTATAAAAACCTTTCAAATAACCACTTTGAATAGGAACATCGTATTCATCAATTAAGATTATTACTTTTTGATGATGATATTCTTCTAACCAATTAGATAAATATTTTAATGTTCGTTCATAATCAGTTTTACTAGCCGTTTTGTCGATAAAGGAATTAAAAATCTTTGAATCACTTTCAGCCAAATAGTCTAATAAATATTTTTTCTTTTTATAAACATCAGCAATCATATTTTTAAATTCTTCGTAAGTGCTATTAAAATCATCTTTTTTTAGATCCTTAAAATCTAAATTAATGACAGGGTAATTGTTCAACTCTTTATAGTAAGGACTTTGCGATATATATAAGCCATTAAATAAATCTTTGTTAATTTCTTTTTTATCAATATCAAAAAAATGTTCTAGCATTGAGATAAACAAACTTTTTCCAAACCTTCTAGGTCTTGTATAAAGCACTACTTTTGAACCGTTACTTAATAATTCTTCGATAGAGGCCGTTTTATCGACATAATAGTTATCATTTTCGATTAAATCTTTAAAATCATCATTTCCAATAGGTATTTTTTTCATAATGTCCCTCTTTTCTTGTTATAATTTTAGCAAATATTATTTTAAAGTACAAGAGAAGGAAAAAATAGGATTAATCTCCTACTCTTCAATTCTTTACAACATTTTCTAAAAAGTATTAAAGCATATTAAACAAGACTAACTAAAAATGGAATGAAGAAAAAGAAGATTAAAATAGCTTAAATTACCTAAAAAACTTTTGATTTATTTTTTTGATTTAATGAAGTCTTCACTTTTAAAATTTTTTACGGTTTTTGTTTATAAACTAAAAAAACAATGCTAATCATAAGCATTATTATCTTCTTTGCTAGGCATGGTAACTTCGGTTCCTTTAACATAATAAAACAATGTACTATGGCCTTTTTGGTAATTACTTTGGCCAGTGATGGCATCTTTAATAACCCCAACAATATTAGGAGGAGTTTCATACCAATCATCCTCTTTATTTGCTAAAAGACTTTCCATGGTATTAATCCATATTTCTTTAGTATAGTGACTAGCTGTATAATCCACTTCTTCGCCTTCATCATTACCTACCCAAACAAGCATCAAAGCATCGGGATTGTAACCAACAGCCCAAGAATCAGTTTTAGTTGTTCCAGTTTTTAAGGCATATTTACGACTCATGCGACTCGCTAGAGAAAGGGCCGTCGGTGTTGTGTAATCATTAAAAACGGAGTTTGAAGTACCTGTTAGCATTTCATTTAAAATATAGACATCATTACTATTTAAAACGTAATCATGCTTTATTTTACGTTCATATAAAATGTTGCCATCTAAATCTTCAACCCTTGAAATAAAGAAAAGGTCTTTTTTATCCCCACCACTCGCTAGGGTCTGATAACCGGTAGCAAAGTCTAACATATTAAGTTCAGTAGTTCCTAAAGCTAGACTCGGATTACCTGGTAAAGGCTCTTTTATACCGGCTCGATTGGCGGTTTGGACTAGTACATCAGTTCCTAAAAATAAATGGGTTTTGACAGCATAAACATTATCAGAAAAGGCAATAGCTGCCGCCATCGTTATATCTTTATTGGCATATATTTGATTATAATTATTAGGAGAATAATTTTGATCTTTAGCAAAGTTAAAAGTTGTTTGTTCACTTTTAAAAACTGAAGAGGAAACTAAACCATTTTCTAAAGCTGCATAGTATAAAAAAGGTTTCATGGTACTTCCAACTTGGCGTTTGGCCTGCGTAGCCCGATTATATTGACTTTTCGCATAATTTAAGCCACCACTTAAAGCCATTACTCCCCCAGTTTGAGGATTTATTATAACACTTGCAACTTGTAAATCTTCTTGATTACCCATGGTATCCAATATAGACTGCTCTAGTTTTTGTTCGGCATCCATATTAAAGGCTGTATAAATCTTTAAACCACCCGATTCCATTAGGGATTTGGGAACTTGTTTAATACTTTCTAATTCGTTTAAAACCGCGTCTTGATAATACATAATCATTTGACTATTGTTTTGTTTTCTTTTTCCATAAATTTCGATTTTATTTTGAAACAAACTATCCCGTTCTTCCTTTGTTATATACCCATTTTTTACCATCGTGTCGGCAACAATTTTAGCCCGTTTAATACACATATCATAATCACTTACTGGATTAAAATTACTTGGATTTTTCGGAATACCGGCGAGCATTACGGCTTCTTCTAATGTTAAATCTTTACTACTTTTATTAAAATAATATTGACTTGCATCTTCGATCCCATAATTACCCTCTCCATAATTAATAGTATTTAAATAACCTTCTAAGATGCTATCTTTAGAATAATGAACCTCCAACTCAACGGTTAAAAATGCCTCTTCAATTTTCCGTTTCCAAGTTTGATCAAAAGTTAAATACATATTTTTAATATACTGTTGCGAAATAGTTGAAGCCCCTTGAGTTATCGACCGATTTTTAACCAATAAATATAAAGATTTTATAATTCGTAAATAATCAAACCCATGATGATGATAAAAATTTTTATCTTCAACGGAAATAACCGCATTTTTTAAATTTTCGTTGATGTCATCAAGTCTAATCCAATCACTTGAACCAGAACCTTGATAAATTAAACTTTCATTTTGATCATAAATAAAAATTTTTCCTAAGTTTGTTAACTCTAGTTTTGGTGAAAAAAAAGCATAAACATATAAACCAATATAACAAACTAAAAAAGCCAAAAACATAAAAAGAGAAAAACGAATTGTAAATTTTAATTTTTTCATTGATATTTTCACCTTAAATTTAGTATGAAAAATTAAAAAAAAATTATACAAAAAAATTCTAAAATACAGGTTGGGAGGGTTTTTCGCCCTCCAACAGCCAATTAACTGATCGTTAAAGTGTCTTATAGGGGGACAGTTTTTCAAATTGTATAAAAAAACAAATATACCACTGATATTCGTTTGTTTCTTAAAATTGAT
>CANQRX010000041.1 GCA_947626425.1 uncultured Bacilli bacterium
AGTTTAGAAAACGAAGAAAATGATATATCAATCCAAAAAGCAGTACCTATAACTGATGAAGCAGGAAAGTCTTTAGAGCCTTATAAGTTTAGTATTAAAAATATATGTGAAGAAAATGCAAGTTACCAAATAAATTTAGAATCATTAACTAAAACAGGAGGAAAAACTGATATTGTAGCAGAAAATAGATTAGATCCAAAATATGTCCGTTTTCAAATAAATGAAACAGGAAAAGAAGGAACAATGTTGTTATTAAGTAATGCCCCAAATGTAAATCCAATTTTAAAAAATACATATGAATCACATAAATTAATGACAGGATATTTAAGTTCACAAGAAACCAAAAATTTTGAATTAAGATTATGGTTAGATGAAGATGCTGATGAAGGGTCTATGAATAAAACATTTGCTAGTAAAGTAACGATAACCAATGCTTATTTAGAGGAAGATAAAATCCCACCAACAGCTAATTTAGATTTAGCAGTATGTGACATGACAATAACAGCTACGGGAAGTGGAAAAACTAGTTCTAATAAAACAATTTCCAAATATGAATATAAGATTGATGATGGTAATTGGGAAACAAAATCTTCGTCAACAATTTTTACAGCAAAAAATTATGGCTTACATAAAATAAGTTTAAGAGTCACAGATAGTACAAATAATGTAAGTGGTGAAGTAATAAAAGAAGTGGAAATAAAAGAACCAGAAACTGTAAATATCTATGGAAAAGCAATTCCACTTGTTACTTGTGGTGACCCAAATGGTTTGTATAAAGTTGAACATAAAGATGACACCGAATTAAGTGAAGAAGGTTGGAAAGAAACAGAATATCGATTTGCTGGAGTCAATTACACAAATGATGATGATACTTCATATGTGCATAATTATGTAAACTTTAATGATGAAACATGGCGCATTATCGGCTTAGTAAATGTTAAAACTGGTGATGGAAAATATGAGCAACGATTAAAAATTGTGCGAACTGATGGAATAGAAGGACAAAAAGATTTTGGAAGTTATAAATGGAATAGTGGAAATAGCAGTGACTGGACGACATCCTCATTAAAAAATATGTTAAATGGTATTTATTATAATAGTCAAAGTGGAGATTGTTATACAACAAGTAGTAGTTCAACAGAACAATGTGATTTTAATTCTGAAAGTGGAACTTTACCCAAAGGATTAAATGAAACAGCTCAAGGAATGGTCGATGATGGAGTAACATGGAATTTAGGAGGAACAGCTGACTATAAAGATTCCTCAAATGGTTTAGTAACGCATTTTTATAATTATGAGAGAGGAACGACAGTTTATGATGAGAGTCGACCAACGGAATGGACAAAAACCAATGATGCAAGTGAACATAAAGGAGTAGGGTTAATTTATCCGAGCGATTATGGATACGCAAGTCATGGAGGAAGCAAAGGAAGAGATTATTGCTTTTCAGAAGCATTATATAACTGGGATACAGAAGATTATCAAACAAATTGTTCAAATAATGATTGGTTAAAACCAAGTAGTTATTTATGGACGATTACGCCGATTTCGGGCATTTCCCTCTATGCGTTCGGTGTCGGCTCGTCAGGGTATGTCGTCCACAACATCGTCACTGACTCCGGCGTCGTCTGGCCCGTCGTGTATCTGAAATCGAATATACAGATTTCCGACGGTGAAGGGACTTTTGAAAAACCGTATGTTTTAAAGGCGAGTGGTGGATAGCTCGCTGGATGGCGCTACTGAAGAAGGTGTATTATCTAGTGTGTAAATTAAAAAAGTTTACTCACTAGATTTTTTAAATTTTTAGAAAGGAGAAAAATGAATAAGTTAACAATGAGTGAATGTTCTAAGAAAAAATTAGACGAAATAAATTTAATAGTTTATGCAATAAAAAACGAAGTTAATATTAAAAAAGGTGAATGCAAAGAAAGACTTGATGCAAACTTATCATCTGGAAGGTGTAGAAAGCTATTCTTTTTTTCTTGTAACAACTACAAAAATTTGTTACAATACAAGTGGCTTTTAAAAAGCAAATAAACATGCAAAAAGGATTTTCTTTTTCGAGTGCTCGCGGCGTCGAGTGAAAAAGAAGAGTAGATCTTTTGCAGAAGAAATAACGAAGGAGGATTTTTTATGGCCGTAGTTTCTAAAAATAATTTATTAGAATCTGGTGTTCATTTTGGCCATCAAACAAAAAGATGGAATCCTAAAATGAAACCGTATATTTATGGAGCAAGAGATGATATTTATATCATTGATCTTGACAAAACAATGGAGGAAATTGAAAAAGCTTATGCTGCTTTAAAAGACATTGCCACAAATGGGGGAACATTCTTATTTGTTGGTACAAAAAAACAAGCTGGCGAGGTAGCTAAAGAAGAAGCTTTGAGAAGTAATTCCTATTATGTTACAGAACGTTGGTTAGGTGGAACATTAACAAACTTTAGAACAATTAGAAGAAGAGTTAATCGTTTAGAAGAAATTGAAAAAATGGAAAAAGATGGTGTTTTTGAAGTTTTACCTAAAAAAGAAGTAATAGGTTTAAAGAAAGAATATGAAAAATTAAATCGTTTACTATCAGGGATTAGGGGAATGACGAAATTACCTCAAGCTTTAATTATTGTTGATTCTAAAAAAGAAGTTAACGCAATTAGGGAAGCTCGGAAATTAAATATTCCTGTATTTGGTTTAATTGATACTAATTGTGATCCTGATGACGTTGATTATATTATTCCAGGTAATGACGATGCTGTTCGATCAATTAAAATTTGTTTAGGTGTTTTAAATAACGCTATTTGTGAAGCAAACAATTTAGAAATGGTTGATTATTTAACAGATATTGTTGTTGAAGATAAAAAAGAAGAACAAAATAAAAAAGAAGAAAAATAGAAATGAGGGATTAAAATGGAAATAACTGCAGGTATGGTTAAACAGCTACGGGAAATAAGTGGCGCAGGAATGATGGACTGTAAAAAGGCTTTAGAAGCATCTAATGGTGATATTGATGCAGCCCTAGATTATTTAAGAGAAAATGGTATGGCTAAAGCTAATAAAAAAGAAGGTCGAATTGCTGCGGAAGGTTTAACTAATATTTATGTTAATGGTAACAAAGCTGTTATTGTTGAATTAAATAGTGAAACTGATTTTGTTAGTAAAAATGAAGAATTTAAAAATTTACTTGATACAATTGGTCAAACTTTATTAAAAAGTGATGTTAAAACTTTGGATGAAGCAAATGAATTAAAAACCGAAAGTGGAGAAACAATTAAAGATTTAATTGTTGCAAAAATAGCTAAAATTGGGGAAAAATTATCTTTTAGAAGATTTGAAATTTTAACTAAAAATGATAATGAAAACTTTGGAAGCTATTTACACATGGGTGGAAGAATCGCCTCATTAGTTGTTGTGGAAGGCGCGAATGAAGAAGTTGCTAAAGATGTTGCAATGCAACAAGCGGCAATGCGTCCTAGTTATACATTTATTGAAGATGTACCAGAAGATGTTGTTGCTAAAGAAAAAGAAATCCAAAAAGAATTAGCAATGAAAGAAGGAAAACCAGAAGACATTGCTCAAAAAATGGTTGAAGGAAGAATTAATAAATTTTACAAAGAAATTTGTTTAAATGAACAAGCATTTGTAAAAGATAATAATCTATCAATTAAAAGTTACTTAGCAAATAACAAAGGTACTTTAAAATATGCAGTTCGTTATGAAGTTGGTGAAGGAATGGAAAAGAAAAATGAAGATTTTGCTAATGAAGTAATGAAACAAATTGAAGGAAAATAAACAACCAAAACCTTACAAACTAATTTTTAGATTGTAAGGTTTTATTTTTTATAAAAGAAAATATTAGTTTTTTTTGATTAATCTTACTAAATGAAAAATGTTAAAAAAGTTTAATAATAGAAAGTGAGTGTACAATGGAAGAAATAATAAAAAAAATTTAATGGAAACTAATTGTTATGATGTTCAAAATACAATGGTAATTGTAGGAAGTTGCTTGGATAAAATGCAACCAGAAGCATACAAGAACCTAACAAAATTTTCAAATATAATTTATGCTGTTTGTTTAGAAGAAACCCATATAAATATGGTAATAACTAAAATAATTGGAATGATTTGTAGAGCACATATTGATAAAATAATATTTGCATCTGTGGATAAATCGCCTCATTGTATTCAATTACATTACATAGAAAATGAAATAAGAAAAGCTATGGATTTACCTAATCTAAAAATAATTCACTATGTCGCCGTAAATAATAATTTAATTGAAATATCCAACGAAACTATCAAAAAATCGAAAGCATTAAGTGAATTAGAAAAAATGAAATAAAGCTATAATTACTAGAAAAGATATGTTCAAACATTGAAATTCCTAGGACAAGTGTATTGAAGTGTGCTATGCAAATGCAAGTTATGGTTCTAGATGTATTTTATGCGAAGATTTTATGAATTTTATTCAAATTGGTTGGCAATGTTGACCGAATATCTTAGACTCACTTTCAAGAATCAATTAATTCTAATTTGGCCATGGAAAATTGAAAAAACTAGAAGGATTACTAAAATATCTTTTATTCTTTGCGTGTATTAATATTAAAGAAAATCGAAAACTATTTAAAAATAGATACAGGAAAAAATTTACTTTATTTATTAATAACAAAGGTGTATTAAAATATGTTGTTCGTTCTGTGGCGTTTTTAAAATCTTTAATACAGACGAAAGTGGCACAGTGGTGAATCCTTACACTTTATCTGTTCAATAACAAGAAAAAACAATGTAGTTGGTAATTGATTTAGTGAAAGAACTTTTTAAAACTCTTCAAGTTCTTTCTTTTTTATGCGTTTCTAGACGTTTAGACTTGGGCATAATAAAAATTGTTTTGTAAAATACCTTAAAAAGCCGTATAATGTTGTTAATGGTGGGTGGTAAGATGATTATAGATAGATTAACAAAGCCGGAATTAGAACTTATAAATCGGTGGCTTGATGAGATGAAAATGTTGAATATTAATTCGGAAATTTTTACAGAAGAATTAACAAACTATGCTCTTTGTAGTTTAAATAAACGTTGTTATGAAACTGATATCCAAACTGTTACAATGCCTTTAATATCTTTTGCTTTGCAAAAACTTAATCGTTTGGCCGATATATATGACCTTGAACTATTTCAATACGATAATGAAGAAGAATTAAAACAAACTGTGGCTAATATTGAATATAGTTTAGCTATTCGTAATCCTTATAAAAAAAGAAAGTAGTGATTTTGATGGATTTTATGCCTTTTTTTCAAAAATATAATCTTAATATTAAAAATAAAAATTTAATGACAACTGCTTTTACGCATAGTAGTTATGCCCATGAGCATCATATAAAAAGCTATGAACGCTTAGAATTTTTAGGTGATGCGGTTCTAGAACTTATTACAAGCGAATATTTTTATTTAAATACTAATTATAAAGAAGGAGATATGAGTAAAATCAGGGCAAGTTTTGTTTGTGAAGCAGCCTTGGCTACTTATGCTAAAGAAATTGGCTTAGACCAATATATTTTATTAGGTAATGGTCAAATAAATAATGACACCATAATTGCTGATGTCTTTGAAAGCGTTTTAGGAGCTATTTATTTAGAATGTGGTTTTGATATTGCCAAAAAATATGTCGATAAAATTATTTTACCTTATATAAAAAAAGGAACTCATTTTTTTGATGATTATAAATCATTACTTCAAGAACTTGTTCAGACTGATAAAAAAAGTTTAACATATGAATTAATTAAGGAAGAAGGACCATCCCATGATAAAAAGTTTACTATGAGTGTTATAATTGATGGAATAGTTTATGGAACTGGCTGTGGTAAAAGTAAAAAAGAGGCGGAACAAAAAGCGGCTTATGATGCCTATCAAAAACGAGCAAAGTAGGTGAAATAGTGAAATTAAAAAGCATAAAAATTCAGGGTTTTAAATCATTCGCGGATAAAATTGAATTAGAAATTAAAAGTAACATAACCGCGATTGTTGGACCAAATGGTAGTGGCAAAAGTAATATAGTTGATGCTATTAAATGGGTTTTAGGCGCTCAATCAGTTAAAAGCTTACGGGCAAGTAAAGACATGGTAGATGTTATTTTTAATGGTAGCGAATCTCGTAAACCCCTAAAAAGAGCCGAAGTTGCCTTAGAGTTTGATAACACAACATCTTTTTTAAATACCGATTTTCCCCAAGTTGAAATTAAACGAATTTTATATAATACTGGGGAAAATGAATACTTTATCAATAACGTTAAAGTCCGTTTAAAAGATTTAACTAATCTTTTTTTAGATAGTGGAATAGGTAGTGATTCCCTAAACATTATTAGTCAAGGAAGTATTGATCAAATAATTTTAGCGAAACCTCTTGATCGTAAAGTGATTTTAGAAAGTGCTAGTAAGGTTTTAAAATACAAAAGTCGCAAAGAAGAATCTTTAAAAAAACTGGAAAAAGCAAACGATAATTTAGAAAAAGTAAAACTGGTTTTAGAAGAATTACAAAAAAGTTTAGACCCTTTACAAGAACAAAGTTTAATAGCGAAAAAATATTTAGAAATTGAAAAGTCTTTACAAGAATTAGAATTAACAGTTATTACAACGGACATTAAAAATTCTTCTGGTCAAATTGCCAATTTAAATGAAGAAAAGAAAAGTTTGGAAACCCAAAAAATTGATTTAGAAACGGTTATTGCCAAGGAAAACATTGAACTAGAAAAAAATAAATCTTTAGAAGTTGATTTAGATGAAACTATTTTAAAATTAACCGATGAAATAAAACAATATACTTTGGCTAAAAACAATGTCATTAATCAAAAACAAATGTTAATTGAAAGAAGTAAATATAACCTTGATGAAGGCACTATCAACGCCGAATACTTAAATTTACAAGAACAACAAGCCATCGTTGCCAGTAAAATCAAAATAAGTGATTTAGCTTTAGCAAATTTTGAGGAAAAAATTAAAGAAAACACAAAAAAATTAAATGAATATCAAGAAATGTTAAATAATACGAACCAAAAAATAACCAAAATTTCCGATTCGCTTATTAAAAATAATCAAGCTTATCAATTTTTATTAAATGAAATTTTAGTAATTAATAATAACATTGAACAAAACATGACAGTTCCGCCTAGTGTTAAAAACATTTTAAACCATCCTCATTTACATGGAATAAAAGGAACAATCGCTTCTTTAATTGATGTTCCAAAACAATACACAACAGCTATAAGTGTGGCCTTATCCTCTTCGGCAAATTTTGTTGTGACTGAAAATGAAAATGATGCTCAGATGGCAATTAAATATTTAGCTAATCAAAAACTAGGACGGGCAACTTTTTTTCCGCTTACGATTATTAAAGCGAAAAAAGTGTCTGATGATGCTTTAATGCGCGCCCAAAAAATTCCGGGTTTTATTGATATTGCCGCCAATCTCGTGCAGTATGATTCGAAATACGAAAATATTATTTTTAATCAATTAGGCAATGTTTTTATTACTGAAAATGCGGATGCTTTATCTAGTTTAGCTAAGGCTTTAAATTATCAATATCGAATTGTTAGTTTAGATGGGCAAATAAGTCACACTGGTGGAAGTCTAACGGGTGGTTATTTAAAACCGCAGTTAAATTTATTACAATTAAAAAAACAATTGGCGGAAAAAAAGGATGCTCAAACCTCTTTAGAAAAAACTTTAAAAGACCAAGAAACGAAAAAACAAGCCGAACTCCAAACTAAAAGTAGTATTGAATCGAAAATAAACCATCTTCAAGAAGAAAAGTTTTATTTTCAAAAAGAATACGAAAACGAACAAAAAAATAATGAAAAAAATGTTTATTTACAACAGGAAATAACGAACAGTTTAAAAAGAGTTCAAGCTAATAATCCTACTAAATGCGAAGAACAATTAACCTCGTTAATTAAAGAAGAAAAAGAATTAACGATTAAAGAAGAAACAACACATCAAAAATTAGAAAACACCAAAGATTTAAAAAATAATTTATTTTCCCAAAATAAGGAACTAGAAATGACTTTAAAAAAACATAATAGTGAGTTACATTCCTTAATCAGTAAAATAAATGAAAATGCTTTAAAAATAAATGAAAAGGATCTAAGTCTTGATTATAACTTAACAACTTTAAATGAAAAATATCATATGACTTATGAAAATGCTCTTTTAAAAATTGATGAAGATTTAGATATTGATTTAGCTAAAGAAAAAGTAAGTGAGTTAAAAAAAGAATTAAATAGTTTTTCCATGGTTAACTTAGGAAGTATAGACGAATACGAACGGATTAAAGAACGTTTTGATTTTTTAGACGAACAGCAAAAAGATTTACTAGCATCCATTACTGATTTAAAAGAAATGATTAAAGAAATGGACGACAAAATAACGATTAGGTTAAAAGAAACTTTCCAAAAAATAAATAATGAGTTTGGAATTGTTTTTAAAGAATTATTTAAAGGTGGGAAAGGCTTATTAAAACTAACTGATCCCGACAACATTTTAGAAAGTGGCTTAGAAATAGTGGCCGAACCCCCTGGGAAAAAACTAAACAATATTGCATTATTATCAGGTGGGGAAAAAACTTTAACAGCGATTGCTTTATTATTTGCTATTTTAAATGTTTTTCCCGTTCCATTTTGTATCTTAGATGAAGTAGAGGCTGCCTTAGATGAAGCTAATGTTGATGCTTTTGGTAGTTACTTACAAAAACAAAAAGCTAAAAGTGAATATATTTTAATAACTCATAAAAAACGCACAATGGAATATGCCGACACTCTATATGGAATAACAATGCAAGAACAAGGTGTTTCTAAAATCGTAAGTGTTAATTTAGAAAAGGTGGTCCTAGATGAAAACGAAGTATAAAGTTATGTTAATGTTAATTTTACTAAGCTTATGTGCTTTATTTTATGTTGCTCAATCCTATAAATTATGGGGTTACGAGCAAGTTCAAAATAATTCAGACCTTTTATCAAGTGGTTGTTTCAGCGTCGGTTATCAAACTGGTCAAACCACAACAATTAACAATGATGATTTTTTAAGCGATGAACAAGCTTTAGAAAAAGTCAAAATATCTTTTAACGTTACTAACTCTTGTTCCAAAGCCACAAGCTATGATATAACCTTAAATGCCTTAAACAATAGCAGCGACAATTCTCTTAAATATTTTTTAGATAATAAAAATGCGGAAAGACCAAGTGAATATCCTTATCTTAAAGATAGTTCTTTAAATACCAACTTTGAAGAATTAAGTGACTTAACTGTTTATACATCTTACTATTTATTACAAAACGAAACTTTACAATCGGGTAATAAAACTACCTATGATTTATATTTATGGAGTGATAGTGAACTAACAAGTGACTACGTTGCGAACTTAAGTGTTATTAATATCAAAATGAACTAAAATGGGCCTTTAATTTAGGCTTTTCTTTTTAAAAATATTTGTTATAATCTTTATGAGAAAGAAGTTGTGGTTATGAAAAAATTTATGCAAGATTTTAAAGCTTTTATTGCAAGAGGAAATGTCATTGACATGGCAGTCGGTGTTGTCATCGGTAGTGCCTTTGGAAAAATAGTTACCAGTTTAGTTGAAAACATTATTATGCCTATTGTGGGGATTTTAATTGGGGGTCATGATTTTACTAATCTTAGTATTAAAATTAAAGATGCAACTATAAGTTATGGAGTTTTTATTCAAAATATCATTGACTTTTTAATTATTGCTTTTTGTATTTTTACTGTCATTCGGGTAATTGGAACAGCAACCCGTAAAAGAAAAAAGGTTGAGGAGAAAAAAGAAGAAACTCCAGCCGATATCAAATTATTAGAAGAAATTAGAGATTTACTAAAAGTTCAATTAAATAATTCGGCAAATGAAGAAACAAGAGAAGAAGAATAAAAATTCTTTTTTTATTGTAAAAATATAAGAAAAATGCTAAAGTAAGTAACATTTAAAGGAGCATTTAAAATGAAGTCAAAAATAGCTAATTTAATTACTCAATTAAAATCAACATATCATTATTTAGAATTAACTGATCAAGATTTTTTTAAACTAGTTCAAGAAGAAATGGCTAAAATGGCTGATAATAATAATTCTTCGAACATAACTCTTTTAACTAAAAATTGCGAAAAACAAATTACATTAAAAACAAAACAACTTTTAAAAAAATCAAGGACGGCTTTTCGAATTTTCAACAATTATCTTAATCAATCCTTTTTTAAAGTTAGTTTATATGAAGAAGCCTTTGATTGTTTTAAAATATTTAATGAATTTCTTTTAAAACTTGATTATGATTTAAATTTTGAATTTTTAATTGATTTAATGACTAAAAATAAGGTTTTAATGAAAATGACTACTCTTATTTTTCAAAAGTATTCATCAGTAATTAAGGCCGGAAAAATGGAAAATGTTTTTGATAACGAACTTTTAATCCAAGCCCTTGAGGTTTACTGTTTAATCAATAACATTGAAATAACTCAAGTTGATGATATTAAAAGTATTGATAATGAACCAGAAATTATTAGAAATAATTTCAAGATTTATTTTCAACAAATAAGCGTTTATCCTTTATTAACTATTGACCAAGAAAAAGAGATTATCAAACGCATGAATAAGGGCGATAAATCTGCAAAAGAACAACTTATAAATAGTAATTTACGATTAGTTGTCAGTATTGCCAAAAGGTTTGTTAATCGAGGTTTATCTCTTATGGATTTAATCCAAGAAGGAAATTTAGGTTTGCTCACAGCCGTAGAAAAATACGACATAAATAGGGGATATAAATTTTCAACCTATGCTTACTATTGGATAAAACAAAAAATTATTAGAGGAATTTATAATAGTGGAAAAAGTGTTCGGATTCCTGTTTATTTGCACGCGAAATATGCTAAATTTCAAAAACAAGTTCGCGAACTAGAAACCAAAATTCAAAGAACACCAACTGTTGAAGAGATAGCTAGCTATTTAAAAATTTCTATTTCGGATGTAACAAAATTAATGCAAAGTCAATTAGATACTTTAAGTATTAATTCAATGACAAGCGATGATGAAAAACATGAATTGGGAGATTTTGTCTTAGTTTCCGAAGAAAATATTGAGGAACAAGTTATTTCCAGTTCTTTGACTAAAGAAATTGATAATCTCTTAGAAAAATGTAATTTAAGACCAATCGAAAAAGATATCATAAAATTAAGATATGGAATCAATACCGAAAAGCCTTTAACTTTAGAAGAAATTGGTGATTTATATAATGTTACACGAGAACGAATAAGACAAATCGAAGCCCAAGCTTTTAAAAAACTTCGCAGGTCAAGATACATCAAAGGTTTTGCAGATTACATGGACCATCCTAATGAAGCCCTTGAGCAAATTTCTAAATTTCGACAAATTTATGCCAACAATTCTAAAAGCACAATGATAAAATTAAAAAAAGAAAAGGAGGAGGCTAATATGCCCAAATTAAAACCAATATATCAAAATTTTACCGATTATACTAAAGAAGAAATAGATTTAGTTATATCGCAACTTCCTCAAGCGGATCAACAACTAATTACTCTTCGTTACGGAAGTGATTTAGAAAATCCTATAAGTGGAATTTTAACTAAAAAACAAATTACTAATTTTTATTCAAATTTATTTCCAAAAATTAAACGCAGATTGCAAGCTAATCGTGAAGTTTTAAATAATGATATCCAATCTTCTGAAAAGATGGAAGAAGAGTCTGAAGTTCTTCCAAGTCCAATTGAAGAAAAAGAACCAAATATCAATATTCAATCTGTTAAAGAAGAAAAAGCCCAAGTTTTACCAATCGAAGAAATCCAACCAAATATTCAACATTCAGAAATAAAAGAAAAAGAAACTAAGCAAAATTTTCAAAAACTAAACGAAGAACAAAAATCAGAAACTTTAACGAAAGAAGATTGTGTTAAAATATTAGAATTATTAAAAACCCCATCTTTTGGGCAAATGATGAATGTTTTAACAGTTAAAGAAGCTACAATTATTTCTTTGAAATTAGGTTATGTTGATGGTAAATGTTTTTCAACCCAATCTATTGCTAATTTTTTAGGAATCGAAGAAGAGGAAATAAGAGAAACAACCAAAAAAGTTTTATTACTTTATAAAGAAAATATTAATGCTTTTTTAGACAAAATAATAACAATTGCTTATGATAACGATGGACCTAAAAAGATATTAATTTAAATTCTTTTTTTAATAATTGACAGACGGGGGGGGGGTATGTGGTAGAATTAGTTATAGGGTAAGGTGTCAATTATGGAAAAGAAAAGCTTTGTTAGTTATATAATAATTGGATTAATAATATTAGGAATAGCCTTTTTAGGTATATCATATGCTTATTGGAATATTACGTTAAGTCAAGG
>CANQRX010000042.1 GCA_947626425.1 uncultured Bacilli bacterium
CCACCTTATTATGTTTTTATTATATCAAAAAAACTTTGCGAAGAAATATTTATTTAAGTTTGCTCTTTTTAGCTGTTCTCTTTTTAAACTATTGAATTTTCCTCTTAAATCATATATACTATTACCGTAATCTAAAAGATTGTTTAGATACATAAAAATCAACTCCTTGTTTTTTACAATTTTATTATATATTAAAGAGTTGATTTTTTCTATAGTTTGGAAAATATATGTCGGCATAAAAAAACTTCTAGTTTCCCTTATTTATTTTGAGGATTAGAAGTTTTATTTTTATCAAGGAAAATTTTTGTTAATTTTCTGGCAAACTTAGCATATATTAAAATTAAGGAATTGATTTTTGAATAAAATATGCTACAATTAGAATGTTCGAGGTGAAGGTGAAAGAATGAGTTTAACAAAAACTTCTGAATTTAATGAAATAATTAATGATATTATAAATAAACAGGAATTTGAGGCTTTAAAAGATGAATTGCATCATGGAGTAAGTCGTTATCATCATTGTTTAAGAGTAGCAAAAGGGACATATTTACTTACCAAAAAATTTAATTTAGATTATGAACGGGCGACAAGAGCCGCTTTGTTACATGATTTTTTTACTAATGAAGATACGAAAGAATATAAAGCCGTAACAACACTGAAAATTCATCCTGATGTTGCTGTTATTAATGCTAAAAAATATTTTGATATTGACAAAATGCAAGAAAATGTTATAGCGTCGCATATGTTTCCCATTTGCAAAGTTAAACCAAAATATAAAGAAGCTTGGATAACTTCCTGTGTTGATAAAGCAGTTGCAGCTTATGAAATGTATCGGTTTAAAGCTAGTTTAGTAATGGGAGTTTGGCTGATATTTATCTTTAACTTAATTTTTATTCAAAAGTAAGCGAAATGTTGAAAAAAAATATTCAACATTTTTTCATTGTTATACAAAGTTAATTTTGCTATAATAATTTAAGGATAAAGAATTGAGGGAGTTCAATGATTAAAAAAAGAGGAAAAAGTTTATGTTTATTTTCAGGTAAAGGTGGAGTAGGGAAAACCATTATTACTTTAAATTTAGCTGGAATTTTTGAAATTTTGGCGAAAAAAGTATTAATAATTGATATGGATTTAACAAGTGGCCAAATAGCTTTAGCTTTAAATAAACCTACATCTAAAACTATTTATTCCTTCGCGGATGATATTTTAAATAATCGGTTTGAAAAATTTTCCGATTATGTTACTCGTTATGACGATTTGATTGATATTTTCGCCTGTCCTAAAGATCCGCGACAAGCTGCTAAAATAGAAACGAAATATTTAGAAATGATTTTGGATCAAGCAATGAATGAATATGATGTTGTTTTAGTTGATACGAACCATAACTTATCAGAAACTAATTTAAGTATTTTAGATAAAGTTGATGAAATTTTATTTGTTATGAATAACGATCCTTTAGACTTGAAAAACATTAAAAATTTGGTAACAATCTTTAATCAATTAAATAAAACAAACTATAAAATTATGCTAAATGATTCTCGGGATCCTTTAAAAAAATATTTTACAATTTATGATTTAAATTCGATTTTAAAAAGTGATATTAATTATTATATTTCGGATGAATCTTATTTACAAAATATGGATCAATTTATAATGAATGGGGAAATTGCGACATTACAACCAAAAGCGGCGACAACGATAAGTAAGGATTTTGCCGTTTATACCAAGATTGCTACAGAATTTTTAAAGAAAGAAGATAATAAAAATGAATAAGAAAAGTTTGATTGAAGAATTTAATATTAAGACTGTTCAACCAAGTTATAAGCATTTAACCGATTATGAAGTGTTTAAAGATAAAGAGTTATTAGATTCCTTTCGAAGTAAGATTATTGAAAAATTTATTGATCAATTTGCAGAGGAAGAAAATATCACTGATTTAATTGAACAAGCTATTAATACGGTTACGGATGGTTATGATTTAAGTAATATTCAAAGGGCTTCTTTACGGCATTTAATTGAAAGCGAAGTTTTAGGTTATGGACCATTGCAAGAATTAATTGATGATCCTAATATAACCGAAATAATGGTTAATTCTCCAAATGAAATTTATATTGAAAGTGAAGGAATTTTAAGTAAAGATGAATCGGTATCATTTATCAATGAAAATCATATAAAAAGAATCTTAGAAAAAATGCTTAATGATGTAGGAAAACATCTTGATAATGATAGTCTTCTAATTGATACGCGGCTTAAAACTAATGCTCGTTTAGAAGCCATTTTACCTCCGTTATCGAAATCGGGACCAATTTTAACTATTCACAAATATCAAAAAGAAGTTATTGGGATTGATGAGTTAATAAGATATGGTAGTTTAACTCCCTATATGGCCACTTTTTTGGAAAACACTGTTAAAGCTCGGGGCAATATCTTAATATGTGGAAATATTGGTTCGGGCAGTACGACTCTTTTATCTATTTTAGGTAATTATATTGATGATAAAGAGCGAATTATTACCATTGAAGATGTCGCCGAGTTAAACTTAAAAAAACCACATGTTATTAATTTAGAAACCAATGCTGATATTTCTCTTAAAAGTTTAATAAAATCTTCTCTAAGAATGAGACCTGATCGACTTATCATCGGTGAATTTTTAGGAGATGAAGCTCTAGAAATGTTACAAATAATGAATTTTGGGCAAGATGGAACTATGGCAACCATACGCGCGAATGGAGCAGTCGATGCCCTAAATCGTTTGGAAAGAATAGCCTTAAATGCCGAAGCTAATTTATCTATCAAACATATTCGCGAATACATTGTTAAAGCTATTGATTTAGTTGTCCATATTGAACGTTTAGCAGATGGAAAAAGAAAAATTCTTTCCATTGGCGAAGTAAATTTAGGCGATAACCAATTAGAATATCATGAAATATTTGCCTTTCATCAAGAATTAAATAGTTTTAATAATGAAGTACGAGGCGAATATATCTTATATGATGATAAGTTACCAAGAATTGTTAATAAAATGCATCAAAAAGGAATAAATGATGTTGATATAATGTTTTTAAAAAGGAAAAAGTAGGTGATTGACTAGTGGAAGGTATTTTAATTACGCAATTAGTGACAATATTAATATTAGTTTTTATTCTCTTAATCTTTTTCCGGCAAAATCGCGTGAATCATTATGAAGAAAGATTTGAAAAGTTTTCACTAAACTTTGTGGAAGAAGATAAAGAAGAAAATTCTTTAATTACTGAATATCTCAAAAAGTTAACAAAAATTTTGATGAAGATTTCTTTTTTAAAAAAGCTAAGTAGGTTATATAAAAGCTATGAAGTGTTTCCTAACGAAATGAATTTTAATGAACAAGATTTAATAGCTTTTAAAGTTGTAATTTTCCTTTTTACAATTTTAATGCTAATCATTCAGCAATTTTCGTTATTTTTAGTTGGCGTTATTATTTTCTTTGGAATTGATTATATTTATTATTATCGAAAATTTAAAAAACGTCAGGAAATAAACCAAGAAATTTATAATATTTTATTTACGATTAAAAATAGTTTCCAATTAGGATTTTCTTTACGAAAAACAATTAAATATTTAAGTAAAAATTACACTGGAATCTTAAAAAAGGAATTAGTTAATTTCAATAATGACTTAAATTATGGTTTAACATTTGCCAAGGCTTGGGAAAGACTTAATCAACGTTTAGATTTGCCTTTAACAAATAAGATAACTTATCATTTAACTAAAATAGATGCTAGCAAAGGTGATATCAATCAGGCTCTTTTAAGCTGTGAAGAATTTGTTAAAAAACCTTATTCTAATTTAACAGTATCTAAAGCTGCTTTATTATATACCTTATTATATTTGTCATTACCGTTACTATTTGTTATCGGTCTGGTTATTTTTAACTATTCAAAAATAGATATTCTTTTAAAAAGTCCTTTTATTCCTTTAGTACTTGTGGCCTTTTTAATGTTGTTCTTCTTATATTACTTAGTATTTAACTATTTATTGAAAGGAAAATATCATGAATAATTCTTTAATTTCAACTTTTTATTCCCAAGAAAATTACCAAAAATGGCAAGATTGGGCTTATTTTTTAAATTTAGATTCCAAATCAGTTAATATTTTTTTGATTTTAAGGATTTTAGGAACAACTTTAGTTTTTGCAATTATTTTATTATTTACTAATTTTAAAATTTATTTTAATGTTGGTTTAACAATTATGTTTTATTACTTATTTACTTATTTTATATTTACCAAGCCTTTTTTAAAAAAACAAAGAAAGCTTCTTAAGGAAAGTTTAGTTTTTTTAGAAGTCTTGTTTGCTAATGTTAAAAGTAATGAGATATTAAAAGAGGCAATATTTACAACAGCAAAAAATTTGGATAGTGATTTTGCTAAGATTATGGTTAAAAGTTGGCAAAAAATGGCATCTTCGGAAAATGAAACTTTCGCATGTCAATATTTTAAACAAAATATTTTAAATTCAAAATTAGAAACCGTTTTTTTAAATTTAATTATGGCTCGGAATTTAAAAGGGCAAGAAGCCCGTGATTTTTTGTTAATTCAACAAGAATTTTTAAAAAATTAGCATTTATGATTGACAAGTGCTAATTTTTTAGTATAATTATTTTAGCACTTGAATATAATATGTGCTAGAGGAAGTGATTGTTTGAATAATAGACAACAATACATTTTAAAAGACATCGTGGAAGCCTACATTAAAACTGTTAAGCCAGTTGGTAGTAAGTCATTGTGTAAAAAATTAAATTGTTCTTCGGCAACAATTCGTAATGAAATGGCGAAATTGGAAGAAGCTGGTTATTTAGAAAAAAATCATATTTCTTCTGGGCGAATTCCATCGGAAAAAGGTTACAAATATTATGTTGAACATTTGATGAAACCTAAAGAATTAACCGGAGAGGATATGTTAAAACTGCAAACCATTTTTCAAAATCAAGAATTGCAGCTATCCGATGCGATTAATCAATGTGTTGAAATTATTAGCGAAATAACTAATTATACGAGCATTGTTTTAGGAAAAAAATCGAGCGATAATGCCTTGCAACAAGTTTCAATAATCCCTCTTGCTAATAATCGAATTGTCGCTTTAGTTTGTACAGACCATGGAATCGTGCAAAATAAACAGTTTAATTTGCCACGGAATACATCAGTTAATGAAATTGTAAAAACTTGCGAAATCATTAATAAATTATTAGTAGGAACACCAATTAGTAAAGTTGCAGAACGGCTCGAATATGAAATTAAGCCCATTATTGCTGAGAAAATTGAGCAATATGAAACCGTTTATAATATTTTTTCCAAAACATTTCACGATTTTGCCAATAAAATTCATGAAAATGTTCATATGAGTGGAGCAAACTTTTTACTTGATGCTCCAGAATATAGTAATATTGAAGAAGTAAAAACGATTTTATCTAAATTTGATGATGCAAACTTTATTTCCAAAATTGAAGCAAGTGAAGATGAAGAAGGTGTAAATGTCTATATTGGGGGCGAGACTGATTTTGATCCTAATGTTACTATTATCAAAACTAAATTCCACCGAAATGGGGAAGATGGAACAATTGCTATAATTGGCCCAAAAAGAATGGAATATGCCAAAGTTGTTGGTTTATTATCTTATATTAATGAGCAATTAAACAAGGAGGACTGAAAATGGAAGAAAATAAAGAAGAAGTAAAAGAACAGGCAACGACTACACCACCAAAAGATGAAAAAGTAGTCAAAAAAAAGCCGAAGTTTAAAGATAAAAAAGATGATTTTAAAAAGAAATTAGAAGAAGAAAATAAGCTTTTAAATGAAAAAGTTTTAAGGCTTTCGGCCGAAATGCAAAATATGCGTCGTCATTTTGAAGATGATAAAGCTAAATTAGCTAAATATGATGGTGAAAAAATAATTTTGGAATTATTACCAATTATTGATAATTTTGAAAGAGCAATTCTTCAAGATGATGCCAATTTAACCGATGAAGTAAGTAAATTTTTAGATGGCTTTAAAATGATTTATGCTAATCTAGTTGATTATTTACATTCTATTGGTGTTGAATCAGTTGATTGCGTCGGAAAAGTTTTTGATTCACTAACAATGAATGCCGTTTTAATTGATCATGAACCGGATGTAGATGACCAAGTAGTTATTGATTGTATGCAAAAAGGTTATATGTATAAAGATAAGTTGATTAGACCAGCGATGGTTAAAGTCAATCATAAAGATGAATAATACTCAAAGAAAGAAAGGATGATATAAATGAGTAAAATTATTGGTATAGATTTAGGAACAACTAATAGTTGTGTATCTGTTATGGAAGGAGGAAATCCGGTTGTTATTCCAAACGATGAAGGGGGAAGAACTACTCCAAGTGTGGTAGCCTTTACCAAAGATGGAGAAACAATAGTCGGAGATCGTGCCAAAAGACAAGCTGTAACTAATCCGAAAGGAACCATTGCTTCTATTAAAAGAAAAATGGGAACAAGTGAAAAAACTGAAGCTGGTGACAAAAAATGGACACCAGAAGAAATTTCCGCTAAAATTTTAAGTAAATTAAAAGCTGATGCAGAAAGTTATTTAGGCTCTAAAGTAAGCGAAGCCGTTATAACAGTTCCTGCTTATTTCAACGATGCTCAAAGACAAGCAACTAAAAATGCTGGTAAAATTGCTGGTTTAGATGTTAAAAGAATTATTAATGAACCAACTGCGGCAGCTTTAGCTTATGGTTTAGATAAACAAGAAAAATTACAAACTATTTTAGTTTATGATTTAGGGGGTGGAACATTCGACGTTTCCATTTTGGAAATCGGTGATGGCGTTTATGATGTAAAATCAACCAGTGGAAATAACCGTTTAGGTGGAGATGATTTTGACCAAAGAATTATCGATTATTTAGCAGAAACCTTCAAAAAAGAAAATGGGGTTGATTTAACAAAAGATTCAATGGCTATGCAACGTTTAAAAGATGCTGCTGAAAAGGCTAAAAAAGATTTATCAGGAATGAGTAAAACTCAAATAAATTTACCATTTATTTCTCAAAATAGTGATGGTCCATTACACTTAGATATTGAATTATCGAAAGCAAAATTTGAAGACTTATGCCGTGATTTGTTCGATTCAACTTTAGAGCCAGTTCGAAAAGCTTTAAAAGATGCCAACTTAAGTGCTAGTGATATTAATGAAGTTATTTTAGTTGGTGGTTCAACCAGAATTCCATATATTCAAGAATTAGTTAAAAAAGAATTAGGTAAAGAACCTCATAAAGGTGTTAACCCTGATGAAGTTGTAGCTATGGGAGCTGCTATTCAAGGTGGTGTCTTAACAGGTGAAGTTGATGATTTAGTTTTATTAGATGTAACTCCATTATCTCTTGGACTTGAAACATTAGGTGGTGTCATGACTGTTTTAATTCCACGAAATACAACTATTCCAACAAGTAAGAGTCAAGTATTTAGTACGGCTGCTGATAATCAACCTGCTGTTGACATTCATGTTTTACAAGGTGAAAGAAAGATGGCTGCCGATAATAAAACTTTAGGAAATTTCCAATTATCTAATATTCCACCAGCTCCAAGAGGAGTACCACAAATTGAAGTAAAATTCGACATTGATGCGAACGGTATTGTTCACGTAACAGCAAAAGATTTAGGAACCAATAAAGAACAATCAATTACTATTACCTCAAATACTAATTTAAGCGATGATGAAATTGAAAAAATGATGAAAGAAGCTGAGGCTAATAAAGAAGAAGACGAAAAAAGAAAACAAGAAGCCGAAACTAAAAACGAAGCTGATTCTATGATCTTTGCTACTGAAAAAGCTCTTAAAGATTTAGGTGATAAGGTTGATAAAAAAGATGCCGAGGAAGCCGAAGTCAAAATTAAAGAATTAAAAGATGCTTTAGAAAAAAATGATATTGAAGATATTAAAAAGAAAACCGAAAGCCTAAATGAAGTTGCCATGAAATTAGCAACCAAGGTTTACGAAGAAGAAGCTAAGAAAAACCAAGACAATAATAATCAAAAAGAAGATGAACCTAAATCTTCTAAAGATGATGTCGAAGAAGCTGAATACGAAGAAAAATAAAATTTAATTAAAGAAAAGTTCTAGAAATACACTAGAACTTTCCTCTAGTTATAGAAAAGGATTTTTATGGAAAAGTTAAAAACACGTAAAGAACAAAATGTTAAAGACTGTTGGGATTTAACGCAAATAATTAAAGACGAAAAAGAGTTTAACAACCTTGTTAAAATAGTAACTGATTGCAACCAAAAAATTGTTAATTTAAAAGGACATATTGTGGATTCATTAAAAGACTATTTAGCTTTATCTGAAAAAGAATCTAGAGCTTATGAAAAATTAATTTTGTATGCTAAGCTTCAGTTTGATGAAGATACAAGTAATAATCAAAATCATGCCAAGTTGTTAGAAATTGAAAATTTAGGAAATGAAATTAATGAAAAAGAAGCTTTTGTAATTAGTGAATTAATGGAAAAAGATCTAGATGATATTTTAGTTATTTTAAAGAAAGACAGCGAATTAGCTAAATATGAATTATTTTTTGAAAGATTATTTAAAGATAAAAAAAGAGTTTTATCTGAAAAAGAAGAAATGTTGGTAACTTTGGCAAATACGGCTTTTGGAACCCCTGATGATGCGTTTACCAGCCTTGATGTAACGGATGCCTTATTTAATCCTGTTAAAGTCGGTTCCAAAAAAGTTCCTTTAGGACACCATAATTATAACCAATTTTTAGAAAATCCTAATCAGGAAGTTCGTAAATTAGCTTTTAATAATTATCATGAATACTATGAAAAACATAAAAATACATTTGGCTCTTTATTAAAAGGAAATTATCAAGAATTAGAGTTCTATCGAATTGTTAGAAAATATGATTCAGCTTTACAAATGGCATTAGATGCGATTGATGTAACCCCAGATGTTTACGATAATTTAATTGAAGCAGTTACTAAAAATTTAAATTTAAATATTGATTTTCAAAAATTAAAAGCGAAAATTTTAAACAACGCAGAATATCATTTATATGACACTTATGTTCCAGTTGTTAAAATAAAAAAGAAAAAATATACCAAAGATCAAGCAATATCTTTAGTTAATAAAGCCTTAAAAGTTTTAGGTAAAGATTACTTAGAACATTTTAATCAAATTTTTGCTAATCACACTGTCGACTTTTATCCTAATATTGGAAAAGAGACAGGGGCATATCAATGGGGATGTTTTGATTCAGAAAGTTACGTATTATTAAATTTTAATGGAACTTTTGATTCGGTTAGCACTTTAGCCCATGAACTTGGTCATGCTGTTCATTCTATGTACTCGAAAGAAAACAATGATTATTTATATCATAGTTATGAATTATTTGTGGCAGAGATTGCCTCAACGGTAAATGAAACTTTATTATCATTTTATATGTTAGATCATGCCCAAGAAAAAAAGGAAAAAATTTATTATTTATGTGAATTTTTAGATAAAGTTAAAGCTACGATATTTCGGCAAACTATGTTTTCTGAGTTTGAAAAAATAATGAGTGAAAAAATGCAACAAAAAGAATGTTTAACCGAAGAGTTGATGTCTCAAACTTATTATAAATTAAATCAAAAATATTTTGGAGATTCAGTTATAATTGATGATAAAATAAGATACGAATGGATGCGAATAAGTCATTTTTATCGACCATTTTATGTTTATCAATATGCAACTGGCTTAATATCAGCTTTATGTATTGTAAGTAATTTATTAAATGATAAAAATTATCAAGAAAAATATCTAAATTTCTTAAAAGGTGGTTCAAGTAAAAATGTTTTAGATTTATTAAAGGATATTGATATTGATTTAACGACCAAAAAGCCTTTTACGATTGCTTTTGATTTAATAAAAGAAAAATTTGACGAATTACAAAAATTAATAAAAGAAGGTGAGTATAATGAATAATAAACGAGATTACTATGAAGTTTTAGGTGTTAGCAAAGATGCAACAGACGAAGAAATAAAACGTTCATTTCGAAAATTAGCTAAACAATATCATCCTGATTTAAATAAAGAACCAGGTGCCGAAGAAAAGTTTAAAGAGATTGGTGAAGCCTATGCTGTTTTATCTGATAAACAAAAAAGAGCAACCTACGATCAATTTGGTCATGCGGCATTTGATGGAAATGGTGGAGCTGGTGGCTTTGGCGGTTTTGATGCCGGCGATATTGACTTAAGCGAAATTTTAAGGGCTGCATTTGGTGATTCATTTGGTGGTTTCGGTGGTTTTGGTGGTTTTTCAGACTTTTTTGGAGGCGGAAGCAGAACAAGTTCTGATCGACCTCGAAAAGGTAGAGACACTTTATTAAGAGTTGATTTAACTTTTGAAGAAGCGGCATTTGGCGTTGACAAAGATATTTCTTTAAATTTAAATGATACTTGTGAGCATTGTCATGGTAAGGGTGGTTTTGATGAAGAAACCTGTAGTTACTGCCATGGTAATGGTTATGTCATTACGGAACAACGGAGCATTTTAGGAGTAATTCAAAGCCGGAGTGCTTGTCCAAAATGTAATGGAAAAGGAAAAAGCTATAAAAATGTTTGTAAAGAATGTAATGGTACCGGTCAAATTAAGAAAAAGAAAACCATATCAATTCATATTCCCGAAGGAGTTGATACTGGCTATCAACTAAGAATTTCTGGTAAAGGAGAAGCTGGTATTAATGGCGGACCAAATGGTGATATTTATTTAGAATGCCATGTCAAAGAAAGTGACTTTTACCAAAGAGATAACGATGATTTATACATAACAGTACCTATAACAATCGTTGAAGCTACTTTAGGTTGCAAAAAAGAAGTTCCTACCATATACGGTAATGTAATAATGGATATTAAAGCAGGAACTCAAAATAATACCAAATACAAACTAAAAGGCAAAGGACTAAAAAGACCTTCATCACTAAAAAAAGGAGATCAATACGTTGTAATCAATGTTGTAATTCCTACTAAGTTATCAAGAGAACAAAAGAAATTATTTGAAAGTTTAAAAAATACCGATTTAGAAAATCAATCAGAGTTTAAAGAATACAATAAAAATTTATAAGATCTAGCAATGGATCTTTTTTTGGGTTTACGAGAACCCCCAGTTGTACTGGGGGTTCTAAAAAGCTTTAGCGTTGCAAAGAAAAACCTCCTTTGATATAATATAATAGTGATATATGTTATGGAGTCAAAGTAGAAGATTTATATTTTTCTGAATGGAATGAAGAATTGGATTTTTAATTTTGATGGACTTAATCTTGAAACTATATTTGAAAATTTAGTTAAAACAATTATAAAAGAAACAGATAATAATAAAGAATTTTCTGTACTTATTGATGATAAATCAAGACAAGAAGAACTTTCTAAAAAAATTGAACAATTAAAAAATAAAATTAAGCAAGAAAAACAATTTAATAAGAAAGTAGAATTAAATCAAAAATTAAATTATTTATTAAATATATTGGAGGAAAATTATGAAAATAAGCAAAAATCAAGAACTAATTCTAATTAGATATTCGGATATGTTTGGATATGACACTATTATGGAACATAAAAAAATAATAGATGAAAAAAAATATTAAAGTTGTTCGGAAACTAATTTAAGCTCTATCAAGATTGTAGAAACCACATAGCAATACTGCAAATTTAGCAA
>CANQRX010000043.1 GCA_947626425.1 uncultured Bacilli bacterium
ACAATATTAAATTTTTTAAATTACACATTTTTTAATGTTTTAGTATGTCAGTTTTATAAAAAGGAAAAGTTATGTCAGGTGTCAAGGTAACTTGTCAAACTTTTAATAATTTTATATAATGAACTTAAAGAATAGAGGTATTATATGAAATTAATTACATTTGCAATTCCTTGTTATAATTCACAGGATTATATGTCCCATTGTATTGATAGTCTACTATCAGTTAAAGAAGATATTGAAATCTTGATAATAAATGATGGAAGTAAAGATAACACCCCAAAAATAGCTGAAAAATACGCTAAAGAGTATCCCGATGTTGTTAAAGCAATTAATAAAGAAAATGGTGGTCACGGTTCGGGCGTTAATTTAGGGTTAGAAAAAGCACAAGGACTATATTATAAAGTTGTTGATTCCGATGATTGGGTTGATGAAAAATCTTTACAGGCCGTTGTTGAAAAAATTAAAGAATTCGAAGCCAACAAACAATCGGTAGATATGATGATAGTAAATTATGTCTATGAAAAAACTGGAGAAAAGCCAAGACCGGTTCGCTATGATAAAGTTTTACCTGAAAATAAAATTTTTGGATGGGATGAGGTTGGAAAATTTAAAACCGGTTCATATTTATTAATGCATTCTGTTATTTACAATACAAAATTTTTAAAAAACACTAATATAAAGTTGCCGGAGCATACCTTTTATGTTGATAATATATTTGTTTATTATCCTTTACCAAAAATTAAAACAATGTATTACTTAAATGTTGATTTTTACCGTTATTTCATTGGACGAGATGACCAATCAGTTAATGAACAAACAATGATTAAACGAATAGATCAGCAAATCTTTGTTACCAAAACTTTAATTGATTTTTTTAATCCTTATGATTATTGGGAATCTAATAAAAGATGTGCTAAATATTTAATTCATTATATTGATATAATGATGAGTGTTTCGACGATTTTACTTCAAGTAAGTAATACCACAGAAGCTAAAGTTAAAAAAGAAGAATTATGGGATTATTTGAAAACTAAAAATAAACGATTATATAAAGTTTGTAAACTAAATGTTTCAGGAGCTAGTTGCCTACCAAGATGGATAAGTGTGCCAGGTTACCGGCTTGCCAGAAAAATTTATAAGTTTAATTGAGTGTTAAGCTCTTTTTTTATATAGGGAGTAAGCCATTTTGTAGAGCTTATATAAAGGCTTATTAATTACTAAATCAAATTCACCAATGTATTCTTGAATTGTGCCGCCAAACCCCCGTTTAAAATCATAAATGCCATAAAAAGGGGAATCTTTTTGGAAAATGTCACTTATCCCACCAAAATCATAAACTTTTAAATTTAACTTTTTAGCAAAAGTAATCATCTCCATTTGCATTTTATACTGAGCCATTAAAGGCATATATTTTGCATAGGTCCCGCCATAAACATAAGTCATAACCTCTAAATTTTTAATAAAAAGACCTGCTGACAAAGGAATTAAATCGCGGGTTTCTTTTTTTACTTCTTCATAAAGTTGATGACCTAAAAATTCCTTTAAAAACTTATTTTTGTCTAAATAAATAACTTTCACAAAAATATTAGGTTTTAGTTCTTCAAGCATTTTTAAATAGTAGGTTAAAGATCGATCATGCACGTTGTGTCTTAAGGCCGTATGTTCCATAATTTTTTTAAAATCCATAATTTCATCTTTAGTTACATCTTTCATTATTAAAGGGTATTTTTCAGCTTTTTTTAAACATCTTAAGCACCTTTTATTCATTTGGTTTTCTTCCAAAATATTTTGATAAAAAGTTATGCGGTATTGAATATCTTGCTGAAAATTTTGGGAAAGCCCTTGATGAAGATAACCAACTTTTGTTAAGTCATTTATAACTTCTTGGTTTATATTGCTAATAATGTTACCATCTTTATCCCGTTGTAAATAAGTTACTAGGGGGTCAATTTTTAAAAAAATTCCTTGTTTTTCTTTAATATATTTTTTTAATTGTTTAGTAAAAAAATTAACAAAATCATAATTTTGAAAATCTCCTAAAAAACCACGGGGACTATAAAATATTTGGTATGGTCCTAAAACTTTTTTGGATAAAAGAAGAGCCGCCCCTAAATATTTTTCTTGATTTCTCACCCCTAAATAATGCGCGTGCCAATCGGTAAGCTCTTTTACTTTTGCCCATTTGGTCGTTTGATAAAAATTACTATTTTTAAAATTATTTTCTATCTTTAAAAATTCTTTTTCACTTAAAACATCAAAAAACATTTTTTCACATCCTTAAAAATAGAATAATGAAAAAATGTATCTTATTTTCTAAATAAATGTATCTAAATTGTAAATTTTAATTAAAGCTAATTTAATATAAGAAATAGTAAGAAAGAATTAACGAATTATCGTCCATATAAACATTAATTAAATCTTGATTTTTAACTTTTAAATAATTGGCAAAACCATTTTTTAAAGAAGTAGTTTTCTGCTCATAAGGATCCCCCATAGATGTAGTAATATCATCTTCATCGTTAAAAATAACGTCATCAAAAGAGTTATTTATTGTTTCTATTACTAAAGAAAGGATGGTATCTTGGTATTCATCAATGACAAAAGAAATTCGGTAATCGCTATTTTGATAATAAACATAATTTAAAACTAAAATAATTTGGTCATCATCCTTTTGGGTATAATATTGCTCCGAAGACTTAAATAAACTAATATTATCATAATTAAAGTTAAGGTTACTAGCAAACATATTGGCTAAATTATCATCAATATTTTTTATTTGTTCCATGACTTTGTCTTTTAAATTATTAAAGGTTTGTTCATCCGTATTTAACACGGTCGCGTAGGTATTTAGATCCTTTAAATTTAAGTTATCTAAAATGTATTGATGTTCTTGTTCATTAAGGTAGTTATCAAAACTAAGATTCTCAGTTATTTGTTTTTTGGCAATTTGCTGATCAAGAAAATAAAAATATAAAAGGGGAAAAAATAAAACAATAAAAATAATTACAATTACTAGGGTTAAATAAATTAACTTATTTTTCATTAGGCACCTCCAATTTTATTTTAATCGTTGTTCCTTTGTTTAAAGTACTCGAAATTTCTAAATGACTATTGTGAATTTTGGCAATTTCTTCACATAAAGTAAGTCCTAAACCGGCACCTCCTTTTTGTCTTGCTCGGGATTTATCAACGCGGTAAAAAGGGGTTGTCACTTTTTCTAAAGAATTTTGGGGAATTCCTTTGCCAAAGTCAGTTATAAATATCGTGTAATAACCATTTTCTTTAAGGCCTTTAATAATAATGAGACTATTTGGACTAGAAGCTTTACAGGCGTTATCAATTAAATTATAAAAAAGGGATTTTAGTAAGGTATCGATAATATTTAGGGAAGACTCTGCTATTTGCATTTCTAATTTCATTTGGTATTTGTCTAAAAGAGGCTTAAGAGTTTGCTTAACTTCTTTAAAAAACTTTTGGGCTTTAACCGTTTGCAACGGAAAGTCATCTTTTTTAAGTAATATTAACTGTAATAAAACATTTGCTAATTGTTCCAGCCGTTTTCCTTCTTTATAAATATAATTAGCCATTAAATTTCGCTTTTCAACCGCCACATCAAAACTCCTTAATAAATCGGCATAACCAATAATTGAAGTTAAAGGAGTTTTTAATTCATGGGTAAAATTAGCAATAAATCTTTCTTGGCGATTATTATATTCTGTTAACTGAGCAATATAAGATTCTAAATGGTCAGCCATAAAATTAAAGTTAGCTGCAAGGCTTGCAAACTCGGGGGTTTTCATATCTTTAATATTGGTACTAATTCTTTTTTTAAAATCGCCGTTTGCAAAAATAGTATTCGTTTTTTGAAGCAAAACAATTGGTTTAGTTATATAATTTGAGAAAATAATAATAATTAAAGTGCTTAAAAAAGAAACAATGATTAAAAATAGGCAATAAGCTTGATAATTAGTAGTTCTAAGTTGAAAAATATTTGTAATATCTGTTAAAGTTTCTAAATAAATTAATTCATTTTTCATTTTAAGTTTAGCAATCGTTTGAATAAGTTTTTGATCACTTACAAAAATTATTTGCTTTCCCATTTCATTTTCTTGTAAATTATTAAAAATATTACTTTTATCTAAATACATTAAAGATGCCTCATCACCTATATAAACTTTCGTCGAAGCATTAAGATTTTGAAATTTTTGAATTAACAATTGTTTATTTTGATAAATACTTGAAGAAGATGCCATATAATAATAAAGATTAGTAATAGTTTTAGCATATAAATCAGCACTTTGTTGTTGAACTTCTAATTCGTTTTGGAAAGTGCGATTAATAATTAAAAAACCTCCTAAACCTAAAGAAATAATGAGACTAAAAAAGAACATTAAAAATAGTTGATACTTAAATTTCATTTTCGACCTCAAAACGATAACCAATTTTATAAACCGTTTGAATTTCTTTTTCTAAATTGAGTTTTTTTCTTAAGCGTTGAATATGCAAATCAACAGTTCTGGTTTCACCCATAAAATTATCACCCCAAATGCGTTCATAGATTGTGTCCCGATATAAAGCTACATTTTTATTTTGAAAAAGTAAAAGTAATAAATCATATTCTTTTTTCGTTAAGGAAATAGTTTTATTATTTTTTTTCACAATATGCGAATCTTTATAAATAACGATATCTTTATAAGTAAGGACATTGTTTATTTTATTATAACGACGTAAAACTGATTCAATTCTCGCTAAAAGTTCGCTGATATTAAAAGGCTTAGTTAAATAATCATCAGCCCCTAATTTTAAACCTTTAACGATATTTTGGGTATCGCTCATCGCCGTAATAAATATAACGGGAATCATTTCATCTTTAAGATATTCCATTAATTCAAAACCATTAATTTTGGGAATCATAATATCTAGTAAAATTAAATCAAAGGTAGCTTGCTTAATTTCTTTTAAAGCTTCTTCACCATCATTGGCTATTTTGGTTAAGTAGTTTTCGTTTAAACTCATTTGAATTAAATTAGCTATTGACGGTTCATCTTCCACAATGAGAACATTAATCATTCTCTTACCTCCTTAATGCCATTAGAATACCAAAAAAATGTATCATAAGTGTATCATATTTAAGAAAAATAGTTACTTATTTATTTAATGGCAATATCTGGTCTAGGGTATTGACAACTGTGCATAAAGTGTATATACTGTATATATACGAGCGTGGTGAATATGGAAATATTAATTAGTAACTCTAGCGGCATTCCTATTTATGAGCAAATTAAAGAGCAAATAAAAAAGAAAATAATTACGCAAGAACTAAAATCTGGGGAGTTATTACCGTCGATAAGAAGTTTAGCTAAAGACTTACGTTGTAGTGTAATTACAACAAAAAATGCTTATGAAGAATTGCAAAAAGAAGGTTACATTAAAGCTATTCCTTCTAAAGGATTTTATGTCGCGAATATTAATTTGGAATTAGCTAAAGAAGAACAACTAAAAGAAGTTCAAACTCTTTTAGAAAAAGCATTAAAAATAGCAAAAATGTATAATATTGAACATAGCATCGTCAAACAAATGATGGAAATTTTAATGGAAGGTGATTAAAAAATGGATTATATTTTAGAAGTTAAAAATTTAAAGAAAGAGTATGCTAACTTTACTTTAAAAGATGTGAGTTTTAAATTGCCTAAAGGGGCCATAATGGGCTTTATTGGAGAAAATGGTGCTGGAAAAACAACGACGATTAAAATAATTTTAGATATTATTAAAAACTATCAAGGGGAGGTTACTAT
The DNA here is from genome assembly GCA_947626425.1 of uncultured Bacilli bacterium. Lineage (GTDB taxonomy): Bacteria > Bacillota_I > Bacilli_A > RF39 > UBA660 > Ventrenecus. The sequence goes on from CANQRX010000043.1 coordinate 5,796, forward strand.
TATGGGTATGGATCTAAAAAACCATGACCAAGAAATTAAAGAAAATATTGGGGTTGTTTTAGATGATATGTTTTTTCCCGATGTTGTAACCCCATCCGATATTGATAAAATAATGAAAGATGTTTACCAAAATTGGGATTCAAAAATGTTTTATGATTTTTTAAAAGAATTTTCGTTAATTGCTAAAAATCAAATTAAAACATTCTCCAAAGGAATGCGGAAAAAATTGGAAATTGCCACCGCTTTAGCGCATCATCCAAAACTTTTAATTTTAGATGAACCGACCTCGGGCTTAGACCCTGTTGCCCGTGCAGAAGTTATTGATCTATTCCAAAACTTTATTCAAAATGAAGAATGTTCCGTTTTATTTTCAAGTCATATTACTAGTGATTTAGAACATATTGCCGATTATATAACTTTTATTAATAATGGGGAAATAGTTTTGTCAAAAACTTGTGACGAATTACTAAATAACTATGCCATAGTAAAATGTGGGTCAAAGGATTTTGCTAAACTAAAACCTGATGATTATCTTAAATATCGTAAAAACAAATACAATTATGAAATATTAATTGATAATAAAAAACAATTTAAGAAAAAATATGAGTTGGAAATAATTGATAAAATAACCTTAGATGAATTAATGGTATTAATGGTAAAGGGGGTTAAATAATGAAAGGATTTATTAAAAAGGATTTTGTTATTATTAAAAGTAATTTTAAATTTTTAGCAATTTTTATTGTTATTTATTGTCTTTTAGGCGCGAGTGACATATCTTTTCTCTTACCATTTTTAAGTATTATGGTTTTAATTTCAACTTTTACTTATGATAATAATAACAAATGGGATGCTTATTCCTTTACTTTACCAAATGGTCGGAAGCACAGTGTCCAGTCAAAATATTTAGAAACGATTATTGTTATTTTAATGGCCAGTTTATTAACTTTCCTAATATCCGTTGGAATGTCTTTGGTTCACGGTGGGTCATTAGATATGATGAATTTGGCATTAAATACTTTTGGGACAATGTTTGGCATTTTTCTGATGGAAATTTTTATGTATCCGATTATTTTTAAATTAGGAGTGGAAAAGGCAAGAATAGGAATATTAGTCTTAATATTTGCTTTAGTTTTCATTTTTAGTTTTTTAAGTAGCTTCATCGATTTTGCCAAAGTTTTATCTTGGCTATCCTTTTTAGAAAACTACTGGGTATTAGCTATTATTTTAATTACTACAATTCTTATGTTTTTATCTTATAAAATATCTTTAAAAATTCAATTGAAGAAAGATTTTTAATCCAAGTGAGCGAAAATCTTTTTTTTCGGCATTTTCCCTTTATTGACAAAGATATTTTAAGATAATATAATTAATTAAGTTTTAAAGGAAGAGTGATTGCATGTTAAAAATTGAAAATTTACAAGTTAAAATTGATAATCAAATTTTATTACATGATGTTAATTTAGAAATTAACGAAAATGAAATCCATGCTTTACTAGGACCTAATGGAGCTGGGAAAAGTACTTTATGTAAAGCTATTATGACTCATCCGAGTTTAGTAAAAGAAGGGAAAATCACTTTTTTAAAAAACGATATCACAAACAGTCCAACTGATGAAATAGCTAAATTAGGAATTTATTATATTGCCCAATCCCCAATGGAAATAGAAGGCATTAAAAATTCAGAATTAATTAGGACGATGTTGCAAGAGCGAAATACGCCCATGGATATATTTACCTTCAAAAAAGAAAGTAGCAAAGCTTGCGAAGCTGTTGGTTTGCCCCTTGATTATATGCACCGTGAAGTAAACGTTGGGATGAGTGGGGGCGAAAAAAAGAAAAATGAACTTTTAAGTTTATTCTTTATTAAACCTAAATTAATTATTTTAGATGAAATTGATTCAGGTTTAGATATTGATGCCATAAAAAACGTTGCCGATATTTTAAAAAAATACCAAGCTCAAAGTAAGTGTAGTATTTTAATAATATCTCATCAAGAAAAAATTCTTAAGCTTTTAAAACCAAATTATGTTCATTTAATGGCTAATCAAACAATTAAAGAAAGTTCTGATGAGAAATTGCTTACCGAAATTTTAAATAACGGGTATCAAAAATATTTGGGTTAATATTATAATTCAATTTAGAAATGGGGAATATAATACCATGAGTAAAGAAGAAATTGAAATTTTAGATAAGGAAACAATTACCTTTAATCATAATGTTGAGATTCAAAAGTGGCTTTTTCCTAAAAATAATTTTGAATATCATATTTATTTAAAATCGGGAGTTGTTTTTACTTCTTGTTTGTCTTTAGAATTAGAAAATGTTTCGGGAACTATTTATATCCATAGTTTAAAAAATTCGGTTTGTAAATTAAATTTAGGTATAAAATTTCAGGAAAACAACAATCTAAGTATTATCAATATCCAAAGTGAGGATAATGTTTTAAGTAATATTAAAATTAAAGTAATGCAAGCAGATACTGGGACTACATTATTAAAAACTTTAGGAATAATTGAGGAAAATACTCACAATAATGAATTTTTAGAAGAAATAAAAGTTCTAAATATTAGTGACACTCAAATAACTTGTTTACCCGAACTTATAGTTAAAAGTGATGATGTCATCGCCAATCATAATGTGACTGTTAGGCATATTAGTGAGGAAGAACTCTTTTATTTAGAAAGTAAAGGCTTAAGTGAAAGAGAAGCTAAAAAGCTTATTATTGAAGGATTTATCAAAGTTTAAAAAGTAAGGAGGTGTGATAATGAATATCAAAGATTTTCCGATGTTACAAAAAGATATAATCTATTTTGATAACGGGGCGACAACCCTAAAACCACAGCAAGTTATTGATAAAATATGTGATTATTATCAGAATTATAGTGCGAATGCTCATCGTGGCGATTATGATATATCATTTAAAGTTGATCAAGAATATGAATTAGCAAGAGAAAAAGTAAAAAAATTTATTAATGCCAAAGAAAAAGAAGAAATTATTTTTACTTCGGGAACAACCGAATCCTTAAATATGATTGCTAACGGTTTTTTTAAAAATTATTTAGAAAGTAGTGATGAAATACTTATAACAACTAGTGAACATGCATCCAACGTTTTACCTTGGTTTCATTTGCAAAATACCCTCGGCTGTCTTGTCAAGTTTATCCCTCTTGAAAACCATTATGTAACAATAGAAAACGTTATAAAAAGTATTACTCCTAATACTAAGGTGATTGCTCTAGCAGGTATTACCAATGTTTTAGGTGATGAAAGGCCGATAAAAGAAATAACTAAATATGCTCATGAACATAATATTTTTGTAGTAATGGACGGAGCTCAAAGTGTACCCCACAGAAAAACCGATGTTCAAGATTTAGACATTGATTTTCTCGCTTTTTCGGGACATAAAATGTGTGGACCAACCGGTATTGGTGTTCTTTATGGCAAAAAAGAACTTTTAGAAGAATTAGAACCAATCAACTTAGGTGGTGGCATGAACGAATCCTTTGATCGTCCTGATGCTGTTTATTTTAAAGAACTTCCCGCGCGCTTGGAAGCTGGAACCCCCCATATAGCCGGTGCGATAGGGCTAGGAGCAGCGATTGATTACTTAGAAAGTATTGGGATGGATAACATTCGGGAATACGAAAATAAATTACGAAAATATGCGATGGAAAAACTTATTACAATTCCTTACTTAGATATTCTAAATATTGAAAGCGACAGTGCAATAATTGCTTTTAATGTCGATGATATTTTTAGTCAAGATGTTGCTTATTACTTAAACAAATATAATATATGTGTTCGAGCTGGTAACCATTGTGCTAAAATTTTAAAAAATGAAACCGGTGTTAAAAATAGTTTACGGATAAGTTTTTATTTTTATAACACTGAAGAAGAAATTGATGAATTAATTGATTTACTAAAAAATAAAGAAAAAATGAAGATAGAGATGATATAAATGGATGAAGAATTAAGAAGAGAAATTATTATGGATAATTATACGAATCCTCAAAATAAAAAAATACCTGATGATGAAAGCTTGTATGAAAAAATTAATACTAATAATTCTAGTTGTATTGATAATTTGGATATTTACGTTAAAATTAAAGACAATATAATTGAAGACATTTGTTTTCAAGGAGAAGCTTGTGCAATTTCAACGTCTTCTTGCTCAATTATGATTCATAACTTGATTGGTAAAAGCGTACCTAAGGCCAAAGAGTATATTTTAAACTTTACAAAAATGCTTAATGAAGAAGAATACGATGAAAATATTTTAAATGAAGCTCTTGCCTATAGTAGTATCTATAAACAAAATAATCGTAAACATTGTGCTTATTTACCATATGAAGGAATTTTAAAAGTCTTGAATCACTATGAAGAAAGATAAATTTGTCTTTCTTTTTTTCGTTATAAATAAAAATTATTCTTTTTTAATAAACTTTAATAGGTGGTTTTTATGACTTTATCGGATTTACAACAAAAAGACATTATCAATATGATGGATGGTAAAAAGCTAGGAAGAATTATTGATGCCGAAATAAACGAAGAAGGTAAAATTTTATATTTTGTAATTGAACCAAGACGACTATTTCATTTTTTTCGTTTAAAAGAAGAACAAAAAATAACTTTTCAACAAATTAAAAAAATAGGGGAAGATGTCATACTAGTAGAATATATCACTTTAGCTAATTAAGATTTAAAATAAAAAAAGGATTAATTCCTTTAATTAGTTTTAATTAACTTCGCATGTAAAACGACTTTTTCATCATTATTATAGCATGTTGATAAAGTTAAAATTTTATCGCTCGCTTTAACAGTTGTTTTAAAATCAAAATTACTCCTATTAATTAACATCTGGGCAAAATTGTTAAATTCTTCATCACTTTGAAATTGGGTTGTTAAATAGTCATTAGTATTGGGAATACGATAAACCGAAAAAACTTGCCATAAAGTATTTTTTTCTTCGGTTGAAACTTGAACGATAAAATTACGTTGGTCATTTACCCAAGATTGAGTAAGAATATTTTTAAGGCTTCCAAACATCGTTGAATTTGCCCGACCATGGGCATAAATTATGCTATTTTTATCGGTTAAATTAACATTATTGCGGTAATCTAAGAAAACCCATCCACCACCATTATATTGCTGATAAAAATCATGAGTTAAATAATAAGAATTATCAGTTGTTTGCACAAAAGGATAGTTAATATTTGTTCCTTTTAAACTAACCCAACCAACTGTTTGGGGATTAGTTTTTTTAAGTTCACTTAAATCAACATCAACTAAATTAGTATTAATAAAATCCCAATAAGGGTCATCTTCTTTAATTTCGCTCTCATCTTGGGTTACGGTTACATTAGATGGTTCTTCTTGAGTAAAAACAACTTTTTGCTCTAAATCTTCCATAATCTGTTCACTTTTTTGATTATCCTTAACCCAACTAAAAATTTTTATCCCTGAATATCCTAACAAACTAATTGAAATTATTAAACAAATAATAATAGGTAGTTTTTTCTTCATTAATTTCCTCTTTTCTATTTTTAAAAATCACTACTATATAAAATATCATTAAAATTATGGAACTTCAATTATAGATTTAAAAATTAAAATAACAAAATAATAAGAATTTTTATCACTTTATAGTATCAATTTACTTTACA
>CANQRX010000044.1 GCA_947626425.1 uncultured Bacilli bacterium
TTTTTTCTCCTTCCTAAAAATTAAAAAATCTAGTGAGTAAACTTTTTTAATTTACACACTAGATAATACACCTTCAAAAATTAAAATTAGTTACAACACGAAAGTGTCGTAATAGATGGGTAAATATCATGCAAACGCCGAATTCGGGCAATTCCAACAATGCGTTCAATGTCAACTCGTCGGGGTATGTCAACAACAACAACAACGTCAATAACTCCAACGTCGTCTGGCTCGTTTGTAAAGCTCCTTGTTTATGGGGATTATATGGTTAAGGCTATAAAATGAGAATGGCAAGGAACATTATTTATCCAAGGTTAATCCTGAATTTAATATACAGATGGAAAGTTATACGTAACTTTCCTAGTCACTGTATAAAAAAAATTTAAAGAAAAAAGATGAAAAGATTTTTGGTTATTCGTAAAAGTGTATTATTTTATGAAGATGATGCTGAAATTCTAAGTTTTTTTAGGGTATAAGTATGTTAAGGGGTGAGTTGTTTTTCCAACAAATGCAATAAATAAAAGTTGTAAATGTTTTGGAAGATAAAAAAATAAATTATCGAATTATTGATGAAGAAGAAAAGGTAAAAGATTCTTAATTCATAAGAATTAAATGTTAGCCAATATTTAGGGTAGACATTCAAAATAGCAAAACTGAATGTTCCCTTTTTATTTTTTACAAAATATCTTGTTAAATATATAATGGAATATTTATGCAATTTTAATAAACAAAATTGGAGTGATTTTTAAAAAAGTTAAAATTTTTCTAGGTGCAAGTCACAATATAGAGCCAAAAAACACTTGTTTTTCTTAGCTTTTTATGCTAATATCTAGGTGCATTTTAAATTTAGTTTTAAATGCCAAGTGGAAGGGAAGTAAAGCGGACTTGCCCATACCACTTACACGTAAAATTACTTAAAAGGAAGGAGTGAGTTTTCGTGGCCAAAGAAGTCGTTAAGAAAATAAAATTACAAATCTCTGCTGGTAAAGCAACTCCAGCTCCACCCGTTGGAACTGTGTTAGGACCAGCTGGAATTAATATTCAAGATTTTTGTCAAAAATTCAACGATGCAACTAGAGATAAAATGGGAGATGTAGTTCCTTGCGAAATATCTATTTATGATGATAGAACCTTTGATTTTGTTTTAAAAACTGCCCCAGCTCCATTTTTATTAAAGAAAGTGGCTAAGATTGAAAAGGGTAGCAAAAAAGGCGCAAATGAAGTTGTTGCAACAATTACTGTTGACGAATTAAGACAAATTGCTGAAACTAAAATGCCGGATTTAAATGCCAATACTATTGAAGGAGCAATGAACATTATTGAAGGAACTGCTCGGAATATGGGTATTGCTGTTAAAGGCTTAAATGATGCTGAACTACAAAACCAAGCAAAAGAAGCTCAAAAAGAAGAGGCTGAAAGAGAAAAAAGAGAAGAACAACTAGAAAAAATGGAAGCTGAAGCTAAAGAGAGTGTTAATGCTGAAGTTGAAGTAATCGGTAAAGAAAATAAAGAAGAAGAATAAAATTTAAAAAATAAAATAAAGTCCGCTAATAAACCACAGTTAGGAGGGAATTATGAAAAAGTTTGGTCGTAAATATGTGGAAGCTGCAAAACTTGTTGACAAAGATAAGCTTTACAGCGTTGAAGAAGCTATTGATTTAGTTAAAAAAACTTCTATTACCAAATTCGATGGTGCAGTTGATTTTGCAATTAAACTAAACGTTGACCCTAAAAAAGCTGATCAACAATTACGTGGTTCTTTTGTTTTACCAAACGGAACTGGTAAGAAAAAAAGAATTTTAGTTATTGCTAAAGGGGCTGCTGCCGAAGCTGCTAAAGAAGCAGGTGCTGAATATGTTGGAGATAAAGATATGATTGAAAAAATCCAAAAAGAAAATTGGTTTGATTTTGATGTAATTATTGCTACTCCTGATATGATGCCTGAACTTGGTAAAATTGGTAAAATTTTAGGACCTAAAGGTTTAATGCCTAATCCTAAAACAAATACTGTAACCCCAAACCCAGTCAAAGCTATTGAAGATATTAACAAAGGTATGGTTCCATTTAGAACTGATGCTTATGGTAATATTCATGGTATGTTTGGAAAAGTATCTTTCGAAGCTAAGAAGTTACAAGAGAACTTAGAATATATTGTTTCATCAATAACTAAATTAAAACCAGCTAGTGTTAAAGGAAAATTTATTACATCAATAAGTATTTCCACAACAATGGGTCCTGGAATTAAAATAGCTCAAAATTCTTTTGACAATTAAAAGAATGTTATATATAATAGCAATTAGAAAAGTTAAAAACCGAAGACAGCAAGGGACAATGTCTTAAATTCTTGCCGAGGGACAACAAACTTATAAAAGTTTTGCCTGTCCAAATCGGATTGGCTTTTTTAAAATTAAGTAAAGGAGGACATAAAATGGCTAGCACAAAGATTCTTGAAGCTAAAAAAGAAATTGTTAATGAAATAGAAGACAAAATTAAAAAAAGTGAATCTGTTATTTTATTTCAATATCAAGGTCTTACTGTTGCAGAATTTAGTGAATTAAGAAAAAAACTAAGAGAAGAAAATGCAACAATTAAAGTTTATAAAAATACTTTATTAAAAAGAGCTTTAGATGATTTAAACATTAATTTTGAAGGTTTCTTAGAAGGGCCAAATGGTATCTTATTTGGTGAAAACTTACTAGAACCAATTAAAATTATATCTGACTATGCAAAAGAACATGATAAACTAAACTTAAGAATTGGTTTAATCAGTGGTTCTGTTGCGGATTTAGATACAATTAAAGAATATGCCTCTATTCCATCACGCGAAGGATTACTTACAATGCTTGCTGCTGGAATGATGGAACATGTTCGCAATTTATCAATTGCATTAAATTTATATGCAGAAGGTAAAGAAAATTAATTAAAAGAAAGGAAGATTAAAATGGCTAAAATTAAAACTGAAGATTTTATCGCTTCATTAAAAGAAATGACTATTCTTGAAGTAAAAGAATTAGTTGACGCAATGAAAGAAGAATTTGGAGTAGATCCAAGTGCTGTAGCAGTTGCTGCTGCTCCAGTTGCTACAGAGGAAGCAGGAAGCTCTACTAAAACTGTTGTCTTAAAGAGTGCTGGTGGAAGCAAGATTAACGTAGTTAAATTATTAAAAGAAATTACAGGTTTAGGTTTAGTAGATGCTAAAGCTTTAGCTGATAATGGCGGAAATGTTAAAGAAAATATTCCTGCTGAGGAAGCTGAACAAATTAAAGCTCAATTAGAAGAAGCTGGCGCAGAAGTAGAACTTGCTTAATTTTGATAAAGACTGTGATGAAGAAATTCATTGCAGTTTTTTAATTTTTGAAAAATTATTATCAGACTCAATCTTTATTTTACTTTTTCATCTTTTCATAGTAGTATATACACCTAGGTGAGAAAAATGGCAAATGAACAAAATAAAGACTTTCGCTTAGAACAGATGTTTTCGGCTTGTTTTTGTGAACAAGAAACAGAATCTAAACTTTATCATTACTTAATAAATCGGGATAAAACAATTCCTAAAAATAGTTTAAAACAAACGATGCGTGCTTATTTTCCATTAAAAATGTATCTTGAAACTGGCATCAGCGAAGAAATAATGAATATTATTTATGGAATTGCCCTTGATTATTATGAACCTCAAAACAAAGAACAACTTGATAATTTAACTATATCTATAATTGCTAACGAAGCTGCAAGTAACTTAAACGAAGAAAAAATAATTTTGGATTGTTTAAAAAATAGCTTATCAATAAAAAAATATTTGCTTTGGCTTAAAACTTTAAACTTTACCATGAATGAATTAATCGAAACAATAACCAGTCCATTTACAATTGAAACCGACCAAGAAATTTCCCAAAATCCAAACTCGCTTGATGTTTTATTCAACTCTTGTTTTTATGAAAACCCCTCGGCTTGTTTTTATAATCTTTTAATAAACAAATTTCAAGAATTAGAATTAAACAAAACTTATAAATGTTATACTGAATCATTAGTAACATATTGTTTAAAACTTTTACAACGGCATGGCATAATAAAAATAACATCTTATTCCAAAGGACACTTATATAATTTACAAATTTATCAAGATGTTTACGCCAAAAATCAAAAACCTAATCGCCAAATGTATCGTTTGGAATTTATTAAACTTCGAAATCTGTCGCTTGAAGATTTACCGTTATTAACATCTTTGGCCAATATTCTTAAAATCGACTTAAACATTTTTGATATTACTAATAATAATAGCAAAGAACTACATTTGAAATTAAAAAAAGAATAAATTTTAAAACAAGTTCTAAATGGGGACTTTTTTCGTAAATTAAGAGAAAAAAATGAATTATTTCGAAGTTGCCTTCAAGAATTGACTGGTTTTTTAAAAGAAAATTACCAAAGTAATTATGAAAAATTATTATATGATGAAGTACGAAAAATTTTGAAATAACTATTTTAAAGGCCTGATACAAATACTTCTTCTAATTTTGACAAAAAAGATTCGCGATATCTATAAGCATTGCATCTTTTTTATTTCTAAGACTCCAATCGCTAGGGCAGCTTCATGATACTTTTTTAATTGCCAATCAAAAACAATCATTTCAGGTTTTTATATGTTGCTCCACTGTTAAGACCAATTTTCTCTCGCTGAAACTAAAGTATTTATAAAAAAATTATTTGTTTTTTCATAACTAAAATAAACAATCATTAAAGGATAAAATTGCACGGCCCAATCTATCAGACTACTAGGATAATTCTTTGTTTATAACAATAATTTTAAACATCGATGTTCACGCTTTTCATCATTCTTAATTTAGCAAAATTATAATGGTAAAAAAAAGACAAGTTAATTCAACTCATTTTTGGATATGGCATCAAAACAATTATTCTTTTAAATCCTTTAACATTTCATACATATTTGTATAACTCTTTGCATTTATTTTGCCACTTAATATGTCCTCTTTCTCTTGTATTGCCTCTAATAACTCTTTTTTGGGGGCTTGATTTACTACATCGAAAGGGACACCGTTTTTATTAATTAATTGTTTAATAGCCATGTTTAAGTATGTACTCATATTTAAGCCTAAACTACTTAAAATACCAGTAGCTAATTCTTTATCTTTTTTGTTTACTTGTATACTTATAGTCGTTGTTGCTCTTTCCATGATAACATCTCCTCTAGTTAAAACTATAATGTAATTCGTGTCTACTGCCAAGTTGTTATATATATTTTATATGAAATTAATATATTTTAAAAGATTGAAAATTATAAGTCTTTCATTAATTGCTAGTAAATTTTGTGAATCATCCAAATAAACAGTTTTAAATTATCTAAAAAAGGACTTAATGTAAAATTATTTAGTTTTGGAACTTAACTAATCTTTTTTTTTAACTTTCGGTTTGATATAATAGGAACTGTTAGGAGGCAAAACAGTGATTATTATTAGTTACTAAAATTATTTTTGCCCAAGCAAATTGTTAAAAGTTTATTTATGAATACATGAAGAGTAAAATAAAGGAGGAAGTTATGCAAGTAATTTTGTTACAAGATGTTAAAAAACAAGGAAAAAAAGATGATATTATTAATGTTAGCGATGGCTATGCTCGTAATTTTTTAATTAAAAATGGTTTAGCTGTTGAAGTTACAAAAAGAAGTAAGGAAGTCTTAGATCGTTCTTTAGAAAAAAGACAACTTGAAGAAGAAGAGTTAATTGCTTCTTATAATGAAATAAGAAAAAAATTAGAAAATAAAGAAATTGTTTTTCAAGTTAAAGTTGGTAAAGAAGATCGGGTTTTTGGAACCATTTCGACCAAGCAAATAAGTGATGAATTAAAGAAAATGGGATATAGTATTGATAAAAAAAATATTAATTTAACTAGTCCTATTTCTTCATTAGGAACTCATATTGTGGAATTAGCTTTACATAAAAAAGTTACATTTCCTATCAAAATTGTTTTAAAAAAGTAGGTGATTATTATGGCTAATCGAGTAATGCCCCAAAATATTGAAGCGGAAATGAGTGTTTTGGGAGTTGCCTTTTTAAATCCGGTGGCCTTAGAAAGAATTGTTGAAAATGTTACTGAAGATATGTTTTTTAGTGACAGCAATAAAAAAATCTTTAATGCCTTGGTGGAATTATATAAAAGCAATACACCTATTGATTTAACAACGGTTAAAAACGAGTTAGACAAACAAAAAAATTTGAATGCGATTGGGGGTGTTGATTATTTAACTGATGTTATTGAATCGGTTGTTACAAGTGCCAACCTTGATTATTATATGGACATTATTAAAGAAAAAGCGACCCGTCGGAAGTTAATTGATACGGCAACTAATATTATTACTAATGCTTATAATGAGGAAGATGAGTTAACATCCTTATTAGATAATTCGGAAAAAAAGTTACTTGATGTTGTGCGAACTCGTGAGGTAAGTGAATTTAAACCTATCAGCGAAGCTTTACGAAGTGCTCAAGAACAATTAGAATTAATGGCCCAAAATAAAAATGCTGTAACTGGTTTATCAACTGGTTTTATTGATTTAGATAAAGCAACAGCTGGGCTTCATGAGGGTGAATTAATTATCATTGCTGCTCGTCCAGGTATGGGAAAAACGGCTTTTGCCCTTAATTTAGCAACTAATGCGGCCGCGACCACGAATAAAGCTATTGCGATTTTTAACTTAGAAATGAGTGCTGAACAATTAGTTAATCGAATGATAAGTGCCGTTGGTCAAATTGAAGGTGATAAACTTAAAACGGGAATGATGAGTCATAATGACTGGAAAAGATACAATGAAGCCATGTCCCAATTATCGGAAACAAATATTTATATTGAAGATAATGCGAGTGTGACTGCGCCTGAAATTAAAGCTAAATGTCGTCGTTTGGCTGCCAAAAAAGAAGGTTTAGGTTTAATAATTATTGATTACTTGCAACTTGTTACAACTGGAAGTCGAGTTGAATCACGGCAAGTGGAGGTTTCGGAAATTTCGCGGGCCTTTAAAACAATGGCGATGGAATTAAAAGTTCCAGTTATTGCCCTAGCTCAGTTATCTCGTAATGCAGAACGTCGGGAAAGTAACCAACCACGTTTAGTTGACTTAAGAGAATCTGGTTCCATCGAACAAGATGCGGACTTAGTTTTATTTATTAATCGTCAAGATTATTTTGAAAATAAAACAGCCAATAATAAACAACCAATCGTGCCAACCGATATTATCATTGCTAAACATCGGCGTGGGGGAACTGGTTTATTTCAACTTATGTTTGAACTGGATAAAAGTTGCTTTAAAAATTACACCCCTGTTAATGAAGAAAACTTTTAAAATAAAGAAAGGAATATTATGAATATAAAAGAAAAATTTATTGTGGGAATTATTACCGTTTTGACATTTCTTCTCTGTTATATAACTAGTCTTACTCCCAATCAAACTGATACCTACCAAAAAGTTTATCAAGTTTATTTAGATGGTAAAAAACTAGGTCTTATTTATAACAAAGAAGAATTATTAGCTTTAATAGATGAAAAACAACAAGACATTAAAAGTACATATCAAGTTGATGAAGTTTATCCACCTAATGGTTTTGAAATTAAAGAATATGTAACTCATAATGAAACAATATCATCAGCTTCTGACATTTATTCTAAAATTGAAAACGTCAGCGATTTTACTTTAAATGGTTATATTATAACAATAACTAAACCAGCAAATGAAAACGAAAAAGAAAAGAAAACCGAAATTCAAGTTTTAGATGAGCAAGTTTTTAAAGATGCTTTAGAAATGGTGGTTACAACCTTTGTTGATGAAAAAGATTATCAAAATTATATTAATAACACCCAAGAAGAAATTAAAGATGTTGGGCGAATTATTAATCATATGTATTTTGAAGAAGATGTTTCCATTCGAGAGTCTTATGTTTCCGTGGATAAAAAAATCTTTATCGATAAAAATGAATTAAGTAAATATTTACTTTATGGAACTACTGAACAACAAGCAAAATATATTGTTAAACAAGGCGATACCTTAGCCACCATCGCTCAAGAAAGTAAATTGAATGTTCGCGAATTATTAATTGCCAATCCGAAACTTCGGGGCGAAAATACAATTTTAAATATTGGGGAACGTTTAAATAACGATATTATTAATCCGATTATGACTTTGGTTGAAGAAGTTAAAGTAACTGAGGATGTTGAAATTCCATTTGAAAAGAAAACCGAAACAGATGACAACATGAAAGTCGGGGAAAGTAAAGTAACGCAGGTGGGAGTTACAGGTTTAGCTAGAACTACGCAAGCAATGCGAATAATTAATGGTGAAAATAGCCAAGAAACAAACTTAATTAGCAGTGTCACTTTACGCGAAAAAGTTGATGAAATAACAACTAATGGACCAAAAGCTAGTGGTAACCTTGGACACTATGTTGATAACGGCCAAAAATGGGCATGGCCAACGAATCAACCTTATTATATAACAACTTACTTTGAATATCGTTGGGGTTCTCACCATGATGCGATTGATATTTCGATGACAGGATTTGGTTCACCTATCTATGCAGCCGCGGATGGTGTTGTCGTTGATGCTAATGATGGTTGTCCTAACAATGGTTGGTATGGAAGTACCTGTGGTATGAGTTATGGTAATTATTTAATTATTAATCATGGCGACAATTATTATGCAATTTATGGTCACTTAACTAATTCATTAAATGTTCACGAAGGTGACAAAGTTAAACGTGGTCAAGTTATTGCCTATATGGGTAACAGCGGTTCATCAACAGGAACCCACCTTCACTTTGGAATGTTCGAAGGTTATCCGCATCGGGGTGGTAAACCATTCGACCCAATGGAGCTTTACAAATGAAACTTGTGGTTCTAGCGAGTGGCAGTGAGGGTAACTCAACATTCCTATCTTCAAAGGAAACAAAAGTCTTGTTTGATATTGGTAAAAATGCTCGTTATATTGAAACTAAATTGCAAGAAATCAATGAAAATGCTCGGGATATTAAAGCGATTGTTATTAGTCACACTCATGATGACCACGTTTCCGCTTTAAAAGTTTTTCTTAAAAAAAATCATCCCACCGTTTATGTTACGGAAAAACAATATCATGATTTAGAAATTTTAAAAGATTATGACCAAGTAGTTATTTATGAAGATGACTTTACAATCGATGATATAACCGTTAAATCAATTAAAACCAGTCACGATGTTAGTGATTCGCGAAATTTCGTTGTTAAAATTGATCAACAAAAAGTTGTTTATCTAACTGATACCGGTTACTTAAATCGGAAATACTTTTCAATTTTAGAAAATTGTGAATATTATTTATTTGAAAGTAACCATGATATTGAAATGCTTTTAAATGGCAGTTATCCTAAATGGCTTAAACAACGGGTTTTAGGAACGCAAGGGCATTTATCTAACAAAGACAGTAGTTTCTATTTAGCTAAATTAATTGGTAATGCTACTAAAAAAATTGTTTTAATGCACTTGTCTAAACATAACAATACAGAGCAACTGGCCTTAAAAACCTTACAAGATACCTTTTTAGAATATGACTTAAAATTTAATGATGTCATATGTGCCAAACAAAATGAAATAACAGGAGTATGCGATGATCAAGATAATATGTCTCGGGAAAATCAAAGAGAATTATTTGAAAGACTTAATTAACGATTACGAAAAACGAATTCAAAAATATCATCAACTTAAAATAATTGAACTAAAAGACGATAACAGTTTGGAAAAAGAGCGGGATAAAATTTTACCTTATCTTAATAGTAAAGATTTTATTATAACTTTGGAAATTAATGGGCAAAGTTTAACCAGTGAACAATTTTCCGAACTTTTAAATGCAAAGTTTATTCACTATCCATGCCTTACTTTTATAATCGGTAGTTCCTTAGGACTTCATGAAGATATTAAAAAGAAAAGTAACCTAGCGTTATCATTTTCTTCGTTAACATTTCCTCATGGTCTATTTCGAGGAATTTTATTAGAACAAATATACCGCGCTTTTAAAATAATTAATAATGAAACATATCATAAGTAGGAGGTTTAAATTATGATTGGTAATGATTGGGATGAAAAATTAAAAATAATTTGGGAAAGTGAAGGATTTTCTAAATTTATGAAAGTTGTGGAAAATGAATATGCCAAAAAAACAATATATCCACCAAAAAACTATATTTTTAATGCTTTAAAATTAACTCCTTATCAAAATGTTAAAGTTGTAATTGTGGGGCAAGATCCATATCATGGAGAAGGGGAGGCTCACGGGCTTTCTTTTTCTGTTCAAAAAGGAATTAAAGTTCCGCCATCTCTGCAAAATATTTACAAAGAACTTCACGATGATTTAAACATTCCAATTCGGAGTGACGGAGATTTGACCAGCTGGGCTAAAGAAGGAGTCTTACTTTTAAATGCCGTTTTAACTGTAGTTAAAGATACTCCTGCTTCCCATCGTAATCTAGGTTGGGAACGATTAACTGATTATATTATTAAAATTTTAAATTTAAAAGAAGAACCCGTTGTTTTTATTCTTTGGGGAAACTTTGCCAAAGAAAAAGCAAAATTCATAACTAATCCCAAACATTTAGTTTTAACAAGTCCGCATCCTAGTCCTTTCTCAGCTCGTTATGGTTTTTTTGGAAGTAAACCATTTTCCAAAACCAATGCCTTTTTAACCCAACAAGGCCTAACACCGATTAACTGGGGTCGTACGGAATAAAATATTTTATTTCCAAAAAGTTACATAATCAAATATTGAACGAAAGTTGTGAAAAATTGAACAAAACAAATTAGAAGCAATTACTAACCTATTTGAGGGTAAGGAAATAAGAAGTCTTTGGGATAGTGAAAAAGAAGATTATTATTTTAGTGTCGTTGATGTTATTGGTGTTTTAACAGAAAGTCCTAGACCAAGAAAATATTGGAATGCTTTAAAAACAAAATTAGATAATGAGGGAAGTCAGTTGTCCTCAAAATTGGGACAACTGAAATTAAAATCTCCAAAAGATGGAAAAAGTTATTTAACAGATGTTTTAGATACCAAAGGAATTTTAAGATTAATCGAATCAGTTCCTTCGCCTAAGGCAGAAGTGTTTTGTCCAGAATGAATGGTTGTTTTAAAACAATTTTGATAACATACTACGATATTGGCTTGCCAATATCAGAATTGATAAAAAGAGTTTAATAAATTTTGCATACACGCTACAAAATTAAAAAAGGAGGAATTAAAATGTTAGCAACTGAAATGAAAGATTTTAAAAACATCGTAGAACAGATAAAGCAAGAGATAAATAAAACGAAGTATGAAATTTTTAAAAATGCTAATATGAATTTGTTAAAATTATATTATAATATTGGAAAAACAATTAATGAAAATTCTAGTTGGGGTAATAAATTTATTGATGAATTAGC
>CANQRX010000045.1 GCA_947626425.1 uncultured Bacilli bacterium
TGGTCTTCTGCGTGACAGGCAGACGTCATAGGCCTCTAGACTAACGAACCATGGTTGCGGGAGAAGGATTTGAACCTTCGACCTTCGGGTTATGAGCCCGACGAGCTACCAAACTGCTCCATCCCGCGATAAATATGGCGGAGGAAAAGGGATTCGAACCCCTGCGCCGCTCACGCGACCTCTTGGTTTTCAAGACCAATCCCTTCAACCGGACTTGGGTATTCCTCCATGTCTTTCTTTAACGACAAATAGATTATAACATAGCTTTTTTTGCTATGTCAACAAAAAAACTACCAAATTTATAATAAATATCGTGCCGGGAAAAAGATTATTTTTGGCTGTTTTATTCCTTTAAAAAAAAACTGAAAAATCAGTTTTAATAATCATAACTTTTTCTAATTTTTAAAACAATCATAATTATTATTATCCCTATTACAGCTAAAATCCCTAAAATAAATTTTTGATTGATTTTAAATTTTGATTCTTCTTGGGATGCACTTGAATTTTGTTCATTCTTATCTTTTTTATCTAAAGTATTATTATCTTTAGAATTGTCTTCTTTTTCTTCTTTATCATCTTCTATTTCAGTAGTTGTTGGATTTTCATTATCTTCGATAATTGTATAATTCGTATTTTCTTCTTGCCAAGTAGAAGCTATTCCACTACCAACAACACCCGAATTGACATTAGTATTTTGATTATTACTTGGATTTCCACTAACATTACTATTTCCAGAAGAAGAAGGACCTTCATTATTCACTGAAGGGGTGTTTTCAGGCTCATTATTGTCATTTTTAGACTCATCGGGAATAGTTGGTGAAGTTGAAGAATCAGGGTTAGGTTCGGAATTGGTATTATCATTAGGATTATTTTCCTCATTGTTATCTTGTTGTTCATCATTATCATCATCAATAGATGGTGGCTGTTGTTCATTTTCGTTCGGATTATCATCAGGTATATTTTCGTTGTTTACTTTATAAGTAAAACTAGATTGACCTTGTTGAATTAAATCTTTGGCTCCAACATTTTCCATATCTAAATTTGATAAAGAAAAATCGGTTAAATTAACACTATAATCACTAGATTTAGACGCTTCAACCTTTAAATTACCCAAAGAAATTACTTTGCTTTGTTCTACCATATTAGTAGCTTTAGAAGCAACTAATAAATGAAGTGATTTTTTATTTTCAGATATTGACATTTTTCTAACAGCCATAGAATTTAGGCTATTATTCCATTCAAAATCTTTAATATTAACATCACCAGTAACATCAATAGTTGCTTCAAAGGCATCCATATAACCTTGATCTGTGTGCAAAGATAAAGCGATAATACCATTATCTTGTTCAACTCTATTAAGTATCTCAGCTTGGGTCTGGATTAAAGTTAAACTAAAAGCAATTAAGCCGAATAATAATATGCTTGCCTTTCTCATGGCATTACTCCTCCTTTGTACTATCAATAATATTCAAATCTTGTAAATCCTCATATTTAGGTAAATTACCTATTTTATAAGATGTTGAAGTTACTCTTTGACCTTTATTTGTTAAAGCTTCATTAACCCTAAATAATACGGCACGAACTTCAGCATGGTTTTCTACTAATTTTTCATATTCTTTTTGAGATAAAACATAGAACCATGTACCTTCAGCAATTTCATAAACTTCGTTATCACTATTTAAAGAAGCAAATAAGAAATTTTCACCTTCATAGATACCGCTTGTGTAATCATTATCAACATCGAAATTTTTAGATGCATCAGCAAGAATCATAACATTAAAGGCTGGATTACCACGGTATGTACCTGTAAAGATAACACTTCCTGCTGGTATTTCTTCTTCCTTGCCGTTATCATTTAAATATTTATATGGGGTAGTTAATTTACCAATTCCATTTTCATCTAATTCAACGTTATCACCAGGAGGAGCTAGAATATCTAGTTCAGCACCACTTATGGCAGTTGCATTTAAAGCTTCAATTTTAACATAAGCAATATCTTCGTATGTCCAAAGTTGATTACCACCAGTTGTTCCTTCTTTATCAAAATATATATGATTAAGTTCTTCCGTAAAAGTTCCTGTTTTGGCTAAAGTCCAATGTTCATTGTCCGAACTTACATATATATTATAATTTTCGATTGGGTTTGTTCCGCCTTTTAAATATTTTAGACCAACAATATCCATTTTTTTATTAAGTTCAACAATTAAATAAGGATTTTCTTGTTCTTTATTAATTCTTGTCGTTCCATCAAAAATTGTTTCATCTTTGCCATCTAATAAATTATTGATTGCTAATTTACTATAATCCATCTCTGGATCTTCATCGTCTATTTTTTCATTAGTTGCTTTAAAATTAGAACTGATTGTGAAGTTTGTTTTACTTACACTTCCATCATGACTAACTTTTACTTCATTTAATTTAACAGTACCTATTGGGTTTAGAAGTTTG
The DNA here is from genome assembly GCA_947626425.1 of uncultured Bacilli bacterium. Classification (GTDB taxonomy): domain Bacteria; phylum Bacillota_I; class Bacilli_A; order RF39; family UBA660; genus Ventrenecus. The sequence continues at coordinate 2,449 of CANQRX010000045.1, forward strand.
TCATAGGCTGTTACTTCATATTCTAAAGCCCGATTATTTAAAGTTCCTAATTCATCAACATAAGTATTTTTGGCAGTAAAGCCAATGACTACTCCATTTCGTTTAATTTCATAGCCTAAAACTTTTTCTTCGTCATTATCAACACTTAAACTTAATGTAACTTCGCGTTTTTCATTATCATTTGAAGCAATAAAAGCTTTTAGTTCACCATTTTTAAGTTTGGTTCCATTATTTATTCTAAAGCGTCTGGCATTATCATTTAAGTACCAAATTGGTCTAGTTTCTTCTTCTAAATCTTTCAAATGTTCTTTCGTTGTTTCACTGGCAGTTAAACCCCAATGTTCAAAGAAATTTATTAAATTTTTATTGGCAGCTTTACTAGCAGCAATGATAAGTAAATCATCTTTGGTATCATAAACGATATTATGATCTCTCAGGATTTTATTCATGCGAGAATATATAGAATTAGTATCATCGAAAGTTTTGTTATCATCATAAGCTAAATGTAGTTGCCAGTACATTCCTAAAGTTACAAAGACATTTGAAGATTTACCTTTGGTACCACTGGTAACTTTTTGATAAATTGTTTCATATAATGGTTCGATTCGAGCTTCATCAACATCGTCCGCTGTTTGAGCTAGTAAAGCAAACACATTATTAGTTACTTCAGCATGAGCAATGCTACCTTGATTTATTTGATGTCCTACTTCATGAGAAATTCCCCAACCAAAATAACCAAAGGTATCAATTAATCCATCATTATTAGTTGCTTTTTGACCATTCATTAAATCCGGAATAGAACCGTATTCAATACCAATATGGTAGCCACCGGCATACATAAAGGCTCCATCAAACATCCGCATATAACGAACGTTTATCCTGCCTGATGGAATTTTGTCTTTCGGATTTTGGGGATTTTCTTCAAACCCTTTATGGCGATAGAATAAGTCAATCATTTCATCAAAAGCTTCTAAAGAGTTATAAACTTTATTAACTTGGTCATCTAAATTTTCACACTTGTTTGTAATGCCATTTAAAACATTGTCGGCTGCTAATGATAGTAGTCCTCTTTTGGTTGCAATATCTGTAGCATTTAAAACATTATTAGTTATATCTGTTTTATCTAAAGTATTAACATAAGATTTTAAATTTTCAAGATATGTTTTTATTTTTTCCTTTTTCGTATTTTCATCATTTAAATTGTGAATATCTAAATAAGGTATTTTGGTTCCGCCACTTACTCGAACTTTTACATTTACAGGATTTTTTTCATCTTTGCCGTATGGATAACGCACATATATTTGCCCACCAGCGTCGCTAGTTTGGACAATATTAGGAACGGTTATGACATTACGACCTTTTTTTAGATTAATGGTTTTCATCCAAGCATTAGCTTCTCCATGGTATTGAGTAAAGACTAATTGAGGCAAGCGATCATTTCGTGATGAGCCAACATAAACAACAATTGAATCACCCGCTTTAGCCGTCACTCCTAGAGGTTGTAAATCGCCAATCGTCATTGCAAAACCAGCATTTTTATCGTTTTCAGTACTAATGTTAGTATCTACTTCTACTGCGTCCATAACGGCTGTATCATTTAAAAGTTCTCTAGCATAAGCTAATTCTTGTAAAACTATATCTTTATAAGGGTGATATTCACCACTTTTTTCATCTAAAGTATTGGCCCGAGCCTCTAAAGTAGCAATTTCTTGTTCGCCAACATTTTCTTTTAATTCAACATGTAAATCATCTTTAAATAAATTATCTACATCATCTTCTAGAGAATCATATTCATAAAAATATATTTCTCTGATAGCATTTTTTCCTGTTGCCGCATAATTAGCTAAATTGATTTGTAAATTTTGAGTCGTTATTGGGTCAAAAGTGACACGATAATAAATGGCTCCATCTTTATTTGTTCGTTTTGAAATGCTAGTACTTGATGGAGTAATTATTTCATTACCGTTATATCCATATACTTTGGCATAAAACAAAGAAGCGGTATCATCAAGTGGAACAATATCTAAATAATTAATTTTATATTCTTTATCAAAAGTAATTGTTGGTCCTTCATAAAATTTATTAAATCCACCTGTATCCCAAGTGTTAGCTTGCCAATAGGTAGCATAATTGTTATCAACAATATCAAACTCATCAGATTGTGAATCATTATTTTTATAAGTTACTTTTTTAATTGTTGGTGATACTTCCCCAATTTTGGTAAAGCCATTAATTACCTTATATTTTTGAAGCATTGGCAATTGATGAAGAGTTGTTGTACTTGTAACAATTTGCGATTTAGGTCCTTCCCCAAACTCATTATTACCAGTTATATATACTTCATAAGCAGTTCCTTCTTTTAAATCTCGTAGTTGATAAGAAGTGCCAACATATTCTTTAATTACTTTATATTCACTCGTACCAACTTCACGATAGTAAATATTATAACTAATCGTGTCTTTCATTTTTTTATAACCAATATTAAAACCAGTTGAAGCCGGAGTGATTGTTACCATATCAACAGATGGAGGAATGCGATTTGGAGTCGGAATAAAGAAAATTTCAGCTGATGGAGTTCCTCGCCATTCGCCATTTATTCCTTGAACTGTTACCCCATATTCCTTATAATTTTCTAATTCTTCAAACTCAATCCTATTTTTAGTTGTTGTATATTTGGCATAAACAGAACTAATATTGTCAATCTTTTCCGTTAAAGTAACCTCATATCCTGTCACGTCTGGTAAACTATCAAAAGTAACAACCGCTTTTTCACTAGAAGCAGTAGCCACAACATTTTTAGGAGCCTTTGGGGTTCCATCAGGGACAGTTTCGTAAACATTGTTTAAAAATTCAACTTTCGAAATATCAGCCAAAGAAGAACTAGCACTTTCCGTAATTACAATTTTAACTTTTTTAACTGCTACTTGTCCTTTTAAATCAATCACAATTGTATTTTCAGTTGGTTTATCGGTAAAGTAATGAATATCAGGTATACTTTGGTCTTTCTCATAATCTACCATTTTAAATTCATTACCTTCAGCATCATATAAAACGACTTGAAATTTCGTTGGAACATTTTCTTTCCCAACTTCAATTCTAATTTCACTCATTGTTGCTTCTTTTTTTAAATCTAGAGCTAAAATAGCTTTATTTTCTTCATTCTTTACTAAGGAAAGAGGAGCAAGGCCCGCAATAAAATCATTGATTGTAACATTACTATCAGGGTCAAGAGTGCTTTCACTATCTAGAATAAGATCGTCTTTATCAATTAAAACTGCAGTATCGGTAATAACAGCCGTTTGACCTGGTTGGTAAATAGATTTCGTTAACATTGACAAATCACTGGTATTAACTACTCCATCGCGATTTAAATCATAAATGGTTTCATTGCTTTTATTTTGAATGGCTAAGGCTAATAAATCTAAATCAGTTTCATTAACTAAATCATCGTTGTTTACATCACCTACTGTAAAGCCACCATTTTCATTAGTAATGGAAACTCTTTTGGAATAATCATTTAAATTAATGTTATCAATTGTAGTTGTTTTATATCCCGTTCCATCTAATGTAAGACTATAAATGCCTTTTGCTAAACCATAAAATGTAAGGGCATAATACCAAACAGGTTCTTTATCACTTCCTGTTACATTTTCACCATATTTATCAGCTTTTCTAATAGTAACGTAACCTTCATCGGAACCTAAACTAAACCCTTTTTCCGCAAAGGAAGTTATTCCATTTAAATCAAGTAAAGCCTCGTTACTTCCATCACTTAATTTAACAGAAATATTTGAATCAGAAACATTTTTCATTGGAAGAACAAACTTAATATCTAATTCAATTGTTCCATTTTTTAAAACATTTTTATTAATACTTGTGGCCTCATCATTAACCTCGGCATAGGCAACATAAGGCATAAAATTAGTAAATAACACACATGTAATTAAAAAATAAGTAATTAACTTCTTAATCATACTCAAAACCTCTTTCTTCTTAATTTTATACTAGCATATTTATGTTTTTTAAGCAATTAAATTTTGGTTTACTAGACACCAATTTTTAATGGATAAAGAAAAAAAGTCTTAACAAAAATTTTATTCATTAAGCTCTTTTAATTTTTCTTCCATCCAGATAGGCAGTTGCTTTTTTAAAGGTGCAAATCCATGATTAATATTTTTTTCTTTTTCCGTAGCATAATCAGTATTTTTGATGCTACATTTCATTCTTTTTAAAAAATTATCTACTTCTAATATTATACATGGAATCACATCCCCAATCTGGGCATAATCGCCAACATTTTTAACAAAATGTTCACTTAATTCAGAAATATGGATTAGACCATTGTAACCTTGATCAAAAGTTAAAAAGATGCCATAATTTTCTATTCCTGTGACGGTTCCATACGCAACTACTCCTTTTTGAAATGTTTCCATGTAACCACCCAACTACATTATAGCACGGTTTTTACTTTACAAGAAAAAAAATCCTTTTTATAATAAAAGCATGGTGATTAAATGGAAAAAATTATCGAAAAAATTAACGAAATTATTGATGAACTGCGACCTTTTTTAAATTTGGAAGGTGGCGACATCACTTTTATTAAATATGATGACGGGTATGTTTATGTAAAATTAAGTGGCGCCTGTGCCATGTGTAATTATCAAGATATAACTTTAAAAGAAAACATTGAAAGTTATTTAATGCAAGAAATTCCCGAAATAAAAGGAGTTATTAATGTTAGTTTGTAACTTCTTTTTTCATGAGCCATTCGACAGGTTCAATAAAACCAAAATTGCTAATAATTTCATAGCTTTTTTTTAAAAATAATTCAATATCATCAATTTTTTCTAAAATTTTTAATAAACAATCCTCATCAACTTCAAAATTCATAACATCTTCATATAAGTCAAAATAGTAAGATGGATATAATAATCTTGCATAAAGCATTGATAATGAATAAAGATCTAATTTGCGAATTTTTAAATAGGTTTGTAAATCAATTAAGGCATAGTTTAAATCTTCTAGAGCCATACCTTTTAAGTATTCAGCGACATCTCTTACTTCTAAATCAATGACAAACTGCAAAGGATTATTATAATTGAGTCGATAATTGGGATACCAAACCCGACGATGGCATAAGCCTAAATGAGGATTTAAAGGTTTTAACGTCCTATTTGTTTTATTGGCATAGCATATGGCATTTTCCGTTAAACCCACAAAATAGCCAAAAGTATTTAAAACGACTGGTTTACCCTTGCCTAATTCCCTGATTTGATATTCAAAATAGTCAATTTTTTCAGACCATAATGCCCCCCAATCTGGGCGATATAAAGAGCTTTGCCGAGTGGTTAAAATTAATTTATCCCATGTTTTAATCATGTCGGTTAACGAGTATTCTTCTAAGGGATCTGTAACCATTATTAAGACATAATATTCTTTATCATTTTGCAAAAAAAGATTACCGGTTTTGGTCGGAATGATTTTATTAACCGGATAATTTTTTTGAATTAGCTCCGTATACATTTCCATTAATTCTTTGACTTCTTGTTCATTACGCCGAATTTTTGTTAAATAAAAATAATTATTATCAATTTGAAACATAACATAATTTGGTTTGCTTATTAAACCATCGGCTTCAATATTATATTCATTTTTAATTTTTTCTTTCATATTATTTATATATGTTTTTTTTTAAAGAAAATGAAAAAATCTAAAAAATTAATTTTAGATTTAAGCAACATTACTATTTTGAGAATTTTCATAAGCCATATGGGCTATTTGTTCGGCAGCTTGAGCATTTTTTAAATGTTCAGAAGCTTGTTCTTTGTATTGCTCGGCTTGTTTTAAAGTTTCATTTATTTTAGCTTTATAAGCCTCAATTATAGATGTAATTTTATTTTGATATTCTTCAGTAGCTTTGGAAATTTCCTCTTGCATTACATCAAAATCAGTTTTTTGATTATTAGTAATTATTTGTGGACCAGCATTTGGTATAGGAATTACTTGAGGTTCAATATTTGGATTTTGAATTGGATTTGCTGGTGTTTCATTAAGGGCAATATTCATATTTGCTGGTTCATCGCTAAAGTTAAAGACTGGCCCAGCAGGCTTATTATTTGGTTGAGCATTATTTACCACTGGTGGGCCTGGGGTAACTGGGGGTTGTGGATTACCAACTGGGGAAACAGGCGGTAAAGGATTATTTGGAACAACTTCACTAGAAACCTCAGCATTATTTGCGACAATTGAATTTAACGAATTAACATACTCGGTTTCTTTAGAACGGGAATTATGAAAGAAAAAATCAGTTTGCACTGGAGATAATGCCAATTTTCTTTCACCTAAGCCAGTATTTAAATGATCATTTTTTAAACATATAATAGATCGCATTTATTCCTCACCTACCACTTCAAAATTGTTTTTTATTACATCAATTATTACGGTTTTAACTTCAGCCCAAGCAGCTTCATCATCAATTGATTGATAAACACCATCTTTAGCCCAATAAAATTCCAAAACATTATTTCCATTGTTGTTTTCGTTTCGATCAACAACTAAAATAGGAATACCTTTTATATGAGGAACGTCTTCGTCCATTGTTTTAAAATGACATATTAATTTTTTTTCTTCAACTTCACCACTAGGTCTTGTCAAATACACTTTCTCTTTCACTATAAATCCCTCTCTATTCTAATCATTATTATAACAAATATAAATTTAATGTGCAATAAAATTTCAATTTTAAATATGGCATGCCTTAAAATGACCGTAAACTAAAAAAGCCATAATAATATGACTTATTCATTTGATGGTTCTTCTACTGTACCAGCCCAAGCTTCTTCAGCATATTGACCACATTCATCTTGATCACCAGGTTTAGTAATACAAGCACGGCAAGTATCATAATCATCTTTGGCACCAGAAGCTGAAAAATTAGATACAAGTCCTAAAATCATACCAACTAAGGTTGGAACGAAAAATATCACGACAGCTGCAACAGCACGGAATGCTAAAGATTTTACTGCTTTTTTAATATCATCATCTTTACTTCCTACAACTGCTTTTCCTAAATCCATCATTCCAAAAACAATTAATAAAATTGGAATAACAATTTTAAACACTAATAAAACATAGCCAACAATTTGCCACATATTCGCGGTATTTTTGCAAAAATTTACAGCTGCAATTAAACCATTTAACATCATAATTACCTCATTTCTTTTAATAAACTTATTTTAATAGTTATTTAATTATAAGTCAAGAATGTTTTAATCAATCGGTGATAAATTTAGCTAAAAAAGTCCAAAAAAGTAAATAAAATACTAATTTTCTAATTTTAACTGGTAGGGACTACTTTCATCACCAGTTCCCCCAATAATTTTAACTGATGACTTTAAATATAAAACAGGCCTAACATAACAATTAATTCCTGCATTACTACCACTGCTAATTGAACCACTATTCAATATGCTATATACTCTGTCATTATAAATAGTAGATGGCGAAGGGGTCATTGTCCATTGAGTATGGTTACTATCATATAACCAACTATTCGTTTTGCACTGGGTTTCATATGAAGATCCCCAATAAGTATAATATAAACAGCCCAGTCTTTTGGTATTTCCACCACCATCTGTGGAATATCCATAATCTGATGGATACATTAGACCTATTTTTCCTTGCCATGTTGTTGTTCGTTCTACTTTATCACTACATTCTTCTTCACTTACACTATTACATAGTTTACCATTGTTATCACTTCGTTCCCATTCATATAATAAATGAGGTATATCAGGTTTATCATAAGTACCTATTGGAGCTGATCCTGTATTCCAAATTACCTCTTCTATCATGTTTTGAGCATTCGTCTTCAATGCGTCCCAACTTGGACAAGTTGAATCGCCACATTTTTCACCATCAAGACTAGCTCCACCATATTTTTTTAAGGCATACATTAAATCCGCTTGACTCCATTCATTTACCCCATAACCACCATTTATACTTCTTTCTGAGTCGTCCCAATTATAACTCCCAATACCATCTTTTCTAATTATTTTTAACAACCTTTGTACTCCGTTATTTGCCGTTTGAATATTATTCATTAAACCAATTATTCGCCATGTTTCACAATTATCCGAATTTTGGGGAACACCTTCAGTACAATTAAAATAAACATAATTAGGAGGATTAGCCCCAATATATCTGATATTTCCATGTTCATCTTCTAATACTTTTCCTAGTTTTTCACCATCTGGTTCTTCTTGTTTTAAAAGCGTTTCCATTTTACTTGCGACATTACTATTTTCATCTTCTACATTATCTTGAGAAACAAAGTTTAAAGTACATTTGGTTTTCTTTTTGGTTAATTTTTGAATTCGAAATTCCCAATTAGTTCGATCCCAATATCCTTGAGCATCATTATCACAATCCGCACTTTCAAAGTATTTTCCGTCTTCTTTTGTTGGAATTGTATCCTGTGGCTTTCCATCGACATTAACCGCGATGATGGAGATGTCTCCACTGTTAACTTGAATTTGACCATTCATTATGGGAAAACTTTGTTCGACTTGGTATTTTCCTAAACTTTTATTTAGTAGATACCCCCCCCCCTAGGGCCATTATTCCTACCATACTTCCGATTAAAATCTTTGTTTTTTTGCTTGTTTTT
>CANQRX010000046.1 GCA_947626425.1 uncultured Bacilli bacterium
TTATCAAGAAAGTGGTCATTGGGATGAAATAGAAAAAATAGTAGTCGACCATTTAAGTCAATGACTACTATTTTACCCCGAAAAAAAATCTACACCCAATTTTCAAAAAAGCAATTGCAAACTAAAAAATTAAGTGATAATATATATATAAGATAGAGAGGTTTAAATGTATGAAGAAAAATTGGTTTTTGTTTTTATTTATATTTTTATTCATATGTCCTAGTGTGATTAAAGCTTATGATGATCCAGAAATTATGAATCCAACTTGTTCTTTATTTCGGGGAGAATATTATGGAATGAAAGGAACTGTTGTTGATAAGGAAACATATGAGCAAGAATGTAATCCTAAGTGTCGTCAAAGAGCTGATAAGTATTATGATAATGATGGAAAAGAAATAACTAAAGAAGTTTTTGATTCGGTTTGTACAACTTCTACTGGTAGTGGGCCTTCAATCGAAGAATTAATTTGTGTGGAGGTTGAAGGAAGATATTTTGGTTCTAAAGGGGTTGAAGTGGAAAAAAGTGTTTTTGAAACGGAATGTAAATCTAGTGAGCCTACTCAAAATCAGTTAGAAGTAGCAAGTGATCCTTCTTTTATGGCTACGACTTTGAAAATGCCTTTTGCAGATGTTGCGTCTAAATATAAAGCTAAGATTTTAGTAACTGCTTCGATGGTGGATGGTTTAACTATTGAAGATGTAACTACTACTGGTGAGAATAATATTACTATTAAATATAAATATGTAACGTTAACTAAGAAAGAAGAAAATACGGGGATTGTTGTTTATAACTTTGCTAATAATCAGTTAACTTATACTTTAGCAAGTCCAAGTGACCATATGGTTGAATTATATTTAAATAAAATTTTTACGAATGTTTTAGTTGAAGTTTTAATTGCGGAAGAAAAAGGAATGGAATTTGATACGTCAGAAATAATTTCAAAAATAGATGATTTAACATTAGAGAAAAATGGCATTAAAATTGAAAAAGCTTCAGTAGCTTATAATGGAATAACAAATGAAAATAATCAACCCGAAAGTGGAATAGTAGAAGGCTATAAGTCTGTAACTATTGATTTATCAAAAATAAGTTTTGATGAATTTAATGATGTTGGTAATAGTAATACTTCAAGTGATGATGAAAATTTGGATGGAGAAATATCAACTGGTGATGAATCTAAAAAGTGTACTGAAGGTGATGGTGTGTATTACGACAAAAATGGTAATTTAGTAAGTAAAGAAGCTTATTTTGAAAGTTGTGGAGTTGTTGAAAATCCGAAAACAGGAGCTTTTATAACCGTAATATTATTGCCATTAATTATGGTTGGTTTAGTATTGTTAAAATTAACTAGCAAAAAATCACCATTAAAAAGAATATAAATGACTTAAATAAGTCGTTTTTTTAAGCTTAAAATTGCTACTTGTCAAAAATTGATTTTTGTTGTATTATCTAGTGGTACTTTTAAGGGGATGTGTTTATATGGATAAAATTATTAATATTGCTGTCGTGGCCCATGTTGATGCGGGAAAGTCAACATTAGTTGATGCTTTACTAAATCAAAATGGCGCTTTTAGTAGTCACGAAGAAGTTGTTGAATGTGTTATGGATAACAACGATTTGGAAAAAGAAAGAGGAATAACTATATATTCCAAAAATTGTTCGATTCAATATAAAGATTATAAAATAAATATTGTTGATACTCCTGGTCATGCTGATTTTTCAAGTGAAGTTGAACGGGTTATTAAAACAGTTGATACTGTTGTTTTAATTGTGGATTCTTCAGAAGGGCCAATGCCTCAAACACGGTTTGTTTTAAAAAAAGCTTTAGAACAAAATTTGCGGCCAATTTTATTTATTAATAAGATTGATAAAAGAGATGCAAGGGCTACTGAAGTTGTTGATATGACTTTTAATTTATTTATGGAATTAAATGCGAGTGATGAACAGCTTGATTTTCCAATTATTTATGGAATTGCGAAAGAAGGAAAATGTGGGTATACTCCTGATGAATTAGAAGATAGCGTTGAACCTTTATTAGAAACGATTTTAAAACAAGTTGAACCTTTTAAAGGAAGTGTGGAAGATCCTTTACAATTACAAGTAAGTAACTTAGACTATGATAATTTTTTAGGTCGTTTAGGAATTGGTCGGGTTAATAAAGGGGTTATTAAAGCTGGTGAGAATGTTGCTTTAGTGCGTAATGATGGCCAAGTAGAAAATTTTAAGATTACTAAATTGTTTGTTACTGAAGGAATTAAAAGAAGTGAAAAAAAGGAAGCTTATTTTGGCGATATTGTGACTTTTGCTGGTTGTGCGGATGTTTCAATTGGTGATACGGTATGTGATAAAAATAAAATTGAAGCTTTACCACCGATTGCTATTGAAAGACCAACTTTATCAATGAATTTTTTAGTTAATAATTCGCCTTTCGCAGGTTTGAGTGGCAAGTTTTTAACTTCAAGACATATTAGAGAACGTTTAGAAAGGGAATTGGAAACTAATGTTGGTTTAGTAGTTGAAGAATTACCGGAAAGTGATGGCTTTAAAGTAAGTGGTCGTGGAGAATTGCATTTATCAATTTTACTTGAAAATATGCGAAGAGAAGGTTATGAATTATCTGTTTCAAAACCAGAAGTTTTATTTGAAGAAATTGATGGTAAAAAATGTGAACCTTATGAAAGAGTAATTATTAATACGCCAAGTGATTATCAGGGAACAATTATTAATGATTTACAAGCCAGAAAAGCCAGTTTAGAAGTGGTTTCAACAACTGATGAAGGTTATTCTCATTTAGAGTTTTTAGCCCCAACGAGAGGTTTAATTGGATATCGTAGTTCTTTTATTACTAACACAAAAGGTGAAGGAATTATGGTTAGAAGTTTTGATTCTTATAAGCCATATGCTGGTAATATTGAAAGACGAAAAAATGGGGTTTTAGTTTCAATGGAAAGTGGAAAAGCTTTAGGTTATTCATTATTTAATTTACAAGAGCGGGGTACTTTAATAATTGAACCGGCAACTGATGTTTATGTGGGAATGATTATTGGTATTCATAATCGGGAAAATGATTTAGATGTTAACCCATGTAAAAATAAAAATTTAACAAATACGCGGGCATCTGGTTCTGATGAAGCAATAAATTTAACTAAACCAAAGAAGTTTACCTTAGAAGAAGCTTTAGAATTTATTGAAGATGACGAATATGTCGAAATAACACCTGATGCAATTCGGTTACGAAAATCTATTTTAGATCCAAAAGAACGTTTTAGAAAAAATAGATAGTTTTATTAAATAAAGAGATTGTTTGAAATTTATTTTAAACAATTTTTTTTCATTAATTTTTAATTTTTACAACATTGTTTTATGATACAAAAGGTCTTGAAAAAAGAAGGTTATTAACTTATAATTTTAGTAGAAAATAGGAAGGAAAAAGAAAAATGAAAATCGAAAATTATAAGTTAAAAACAAGCAAAAAAACAAAGATTTTACTAGGAAGTATGGTAGGAATAATGGCTCTAGGGGGGGGGGTATATACTAAATAAAAGTTTAGGAAAATACCAAGTCGAACAAAGTTTTCCCATAATGAATGGAAAGATAAATATTTATGGAGATGCCGATGTTTTATTTGCGGTTTATAAAGATAATAAATATTCAGAAGAAATACCAGAAAAAGGTAGTGGATATAGTTTTCAAAAAGCTGATTGTACTAATGGAGCAGTTGCAAAATGGGATTATAGTGAATGGGGAGTAAAAGTTACATCATTAAATAAAACCAAAACAAAGTGTAGTCTGTATTTTGTTCAAGGTGGAACAAATATTGAACAAAGTGGTGAAAGTAAAATGGAAGATTTATTATCTCAAGAAGAAGATAAAGTATCAGGAATAACTATTGTCAGTGATAATAATAACAATATCAGATATATTGGAGCAGATCCAAGTAATTATGTAAAATTTAATTGCGATGAAAGTGGAAGTTGTGAAACATGGCGAATAATAGGTTTAATGGATGGAATAAAAACAACGTCTGGAAAGACGGAAAGATTATTAAAAATCATAAGAGAAACTTTAACGGATGCAAGTGGAAAAATTAAATATTTAAGTTGGGACTCATCAGATTCGAATGTAAATAAAGGCTATGGAGTGAATGAATGGAGCCAAGCAGACTTAATGACTGTCTTAAATGGTGATTATTTTAAAGGCCAAAAAGGAACTGATAAATGTTACAATGGTACTGGCGAATCAACAACAGAATGTCCAGATTGGAGCCAAGTAGGTTTAAAACAAAATGCACGAGATATGATTGAAGAAGTCGTATGGAATACGGGAACAGCATCTGGAATAGAGACCACTTGGCAAAAAGCAAATTTACCATTAGTTCAATATGTATGGGAACGAAGTAATTTTATAGGAAAACAATGTACTCAAGGTGGAAGTTCTTGTAATGATAAAATTGACCGAAAAACCATATGGGAAGGCAAAGTAGGTTTAATGTATCCATCGGACTATGGCATTGCCACCGATGGTGGAGGGGACCAAGTGAAAAGAATGCAATGTTTAAATACACTATTATATGATTGGTATAATAACAGTAATTGTTATAGTAATGATTGGCTATCTGATTCAAGTAATGACCAATGGACAATGACCCCTGCGCCATATTCTTCGGATGCTAGTGATGTGTTCATTGTCGGCTCGGGACATAGTGTCAGCAGCTCCTTTGCCAAAAATAATAAAACGGTTCGCCCCGTGGTGTATCTGAAATCGAATGTGAAGATTTCTGGAGGAACTGGCGAAGAAAAAAGCCCGTTTATATTAAGCCTTGAAGAATAAAAGCTTTTGCAACTTCTCATATTTTTTCTATTTTAAAGGGGATTTGAAAAGGAAAATTAAAAAAGTTTTGATTTGAAAAATATGAATAATTAGGAAATATTTTGTTTAACAATTACGACTAATAATCGGATAATTAAGCAAAATGTTAAAATAATTTTTTGGAGGACTAGATAAAAAATGCGAAAATATTTAACTGAATATGTTAAGAAAATGGAAAATTTAGTTTTAAATAATCATAAATTTAGTAAAGAGGAAAAAGAAATGTTTTTGATTAAAATTGGTTTTTTTCAACATGAAAGATTAATTCATTTAATTGTAACTCTAATGTTTTCATTGTTTGCTTTAATTTTTATGGTTTTAGGAATGGTTAGTTTTGTTTTTTTAATTATCTTTTTTATTTTGCTTGGTTTTGTTCTTTGTTATATTTTACATTATTATTTTTTAGAAAAATCTGTCCAGTATCTGTATAAATTGTATGATAAAGCTAATCAGAAACTTGTTGATGATGAAATGCACTTTAAAAATTAGAGAAAATAAGTTATAATGAGAATACAAATTATTAAAAGGATATAACCTGAAATAATTAACCTGAAATAATTGTTTTTATGGTCGATTGTAGTGAAAGGAATGAAGCTTTTTTATGAAAAAAATAAAAGATATTTGGAATAGGAATAGAGTTTTGATTACCTTAGCACTTATCGTTTTAGTTTGCTTTGGAATTATGGGAACTATTGTTACTAAATACTTTTTTGGAGTGAATGTTTCTAATTATGGTGATAGATTAGATGATATTGCTGATTTACCTTTTAAAGATGAAGATAAAGAAAAACTAATTACGGCTTTAAAAGGAAATGAACTTGTGGAAGATGTAACTGTTAATGTTCAAGGTAAAGTTATAAAAACTAGAATTTTGTTTAATTCAAAAGCTGCTTTAGACACTGCAAAACAAACGGCATCTTCTGCTTTAGAGTCTATTGCGAAAGAATATCAAGAAAAATATGACTTACAATTTACCATTGTTCAAGAGGCAACTGCTGAAGTTGGAGGTTTTACTTTAATGGGTGCTAAAAATATTAATCGAACACAGATAATATGGAATAACAATACTCCGATTAAGGCTAGTTAAGTAAAGGAGAAATTTATGAAAAAACATCGAAAAAAAATAGGCGGATTAGTTCTCGTTATTTTAATAATCGTGGCCATAGGGACCTATGTCTTTTTGAGTGATAAAAACCGTTTAACACCTGTTGAGCGGGAATGGCTAACGCAAAGTGCATCAACTGTTATCAATATTAATGTTGTTAATGATGAAAATTACTTTGGAAATAATGGTAAAGGAATGTTTTTTGATTTTCTAAATGATTTTCAAAAAAAATATAAATTGTCTTTTAATACGATTACTTATAAAAATGGCGAAAAGGCTTTAGGAGCGACGTTTGGTAGTTCGAATACTTTACCTACTGATGCTTTATCGTTTTATACTGATCATTATGTTTATGTTGGGAAAAAAGAAGAAGTTTTGTTAAATTTAGACTCATTGAAAAATAAGAAAATTGGAGTAGTAAGTGCAAATGCAAGTTATCTTGAAACTTATTTAAAGGATTTAGAACTTACTAGTTATAATTCAAAAGAAGAATTGCTTGAAGATTTTGAAAAAAATGAGATTGAAGGAATTATTGTTCCGAGAATTCAATTCATTGATGTTATTTTAGGTAAAAATTATATTATTAATTATCATTTAAGTGATATTCCTTATTATTACTATATGAATGATGTGGAAAATTCACGATTAAAAAGTACGATGACGAAATTTTATAATAATTGGTTAAAGAATAAGTTTGATGATTATTTTTATACTGAGGAAAGAAATTTATTTGTTAAACAGTTAAAAATTGAAGATAAGGATTTAGCCCAGTTGCAAGGAAAAACTGTCACTTATGGATTGGTTAATAATAGTCCTTATGAAGTTTTATCAAGTGGTAATGTTGGGGGTATTATGACGGAATATATTAAAGCATTTAAGGCTTTCTCGGATATTGATATTGAGTTTAAAAGATATAATAATCCGAAAAAGTTTATGAAGAATATTACGGATAATGAAGTAACTTTGTATATGGATTATTTTACTCAAAATAGTAATGGGGCTTCTATTGCAACTAATATTGGCTTAGAGTTTTCAATTTTTGTTAATAAGCACAATCCTTTGGTAGTGGATTCTCTAAATTCTTTAAATGGTAAAACTATTTATGTGGAAGAAAATACGATTTTGGCAACTTATTTAAGTAAAAATGCTAATTTGAAAGTTAAGACTTATAGCCGAGAAAAAGAATGGAATAAAATTCGCAAAGAAAAAGATGCTATTATTGCAATTGATTCAACTTTAGGGGAGTATTATAAAAAGCATGATTTGAAGAAATTTCGGGAAGAGTACCGGGGTGTAACTAATGAACGTTATTCTTTGAAATCAATGAATAATGATGTTTTTAACAATTTGTTGACAAAATATGTTAATTATTTGGATAATCAAACTTTGTATAATAAAGGTTTGTATCAAAATGAATTGACTGAACAAAAGGGTGGAATTATTAGTAAAGCTGCGGAATATGCCTTTTACTTAATTGTGTTTGTTAGCTTAATAATTGCTTTAACGGTATATAATAGCAAGAAAGTAAGATTAGCTAAAAAAATTAAAAAAGATGATAAATTAAAATATATTGATCAATTAACCTCTTTAAAAAATCGAAATTATTTGAATGAAAATATTAGTTCTTGGAATAAAAATACGGTTTATCCTCAAAGTGTTATTATGTTAGACTTAAATAAACTACAAGAAATTAATGATACTTTAGGTTATGAAGAAGGGGATAAGCAGATTCAAGCTGTTGCTAACATTTTGATTCGCAGTCAACTAGATAATACGGATATGATTAGAACTGATGGCAATGAATTTATGATTTATTTAGTTGGTTATACGCAGAAACAAGTTACAAGTTATATTCATAAAATTAATAAAGAATTTAAAAAATTGCCTTATGATTATGGGGTAAGTATTAGTTATAGTATGATTGTTGATGATTTAAAAGATATAAGCGATGCAATTAATGAATGTGTAGAAGATATTAAAAAGCAAAAAGAAGAAAAAAAGGAAGAAAAAGAATGAAAATAGTTGAGAAAGTAAAAGAAGTAGTATTACAATTATGGAATATTTTAAAAGAACCAGATATGTTAGTATTACCAGGACAACTTGCTTTCTTTTTTTTGTGGGCTATTGTGCCAATGGTTACTTTAATTGCTTATGGAACTTCTTTGTTTAATGTTTCCCAAGATTTTATGATGACGTTTATTACAAAAGCTTTTGGGGGAGAAATTAAGGATTTAATTATGCCAATTGTTCAAGAAATATCAATGACACCAGCCTTTTTAATGACCATCTGTGTTTCTTTTTATACGGCTTCAACCGGAGCTAGTTCGATAATTATCACTTCGAATCATTTGTATAAAATTAAAAATACGAATTTTTTGCATCGAAAAATAAAAGCGATTTTAATGACTTTAATATTAGTGTTGTTGTTGGTGTTTTTATTATTAGTTCCGGCTTTTGGGGATTTGTTAATTAATTTTATTAGTTATGTCAACTTAAATGAAACGGTGACAAAAACAATTGCCTTTTTTATAAATTTGTTAAAGGGTCCCGTTTCTTGGATTTTAATGTTTTTGTTAATTAAGATTATGTATACAGTCGCGCCTGATGAAAATTTACCCGCTTCTTTTTCAACGAAGGGAGCTTTGTTTACAACCTTTGGTTTTGTCTTTGCGACGTTTGGTTATTCGATTTTTGTTAATAATTTTGCCAATTATGATATTTTGTATGGAGGACTTGCTCACTTCGTGGTTTTAATGATTTGGTTATATATTTTAGCCAATGTGGTAACAATTAGTTTAGCTATCAACAGTGAGGAGTTAAAAAAATTAATGGTAGAAAAAGGAAACATAACAAAGTCATAATTTTTCATACTATAGATAGTGCACACGGGTATTACTTGTGCACGCCTGGATTTTTTGATCTAAAGGAAATATTAAAGGTATTTCTAAGATTAAAAAGTAATATCCTAAAGCTGCTAATGATTGTTTTTAGCAGTTTTATTGTGGTCTAAAATTAAAGTTAAACCTTGGATTTTTTTGAGGTTTTCGTTGTTAATTGGTTGGTTTCTTAAAATATTTAAATAAGTTTCAATAAAAGTATCATCAGAATAAAGATTAAGAAGATTTTTAATTTTGGTAATTTGCTGATTAAGTTTATTTATTTGGTTATAAAAAAAAACATGAGTGTTTATTAAATTATAATATTGAAAAGCTAAATTGCTAGCAACATAAAGGTCATTGTTAGAAAGTTCTTCATCGGCCTTATTTTGGTTTTTGGCATTTAAAGTATTAAACCAATTTTGATAATTTACTAGGAAATTAAAGTTATTTGCTTTAAAAAAATAAGACGGATATTTTTCATTAGTAAGTAAGCAGTAATTTAAAATTTGGAAATGATTAGAAAATAAAGAAATTTGTTCGTATTCTTCGGTAGATAAGGAAAATTTTTTTAGAGGTTTAACTTCTTTATTTATGTTTTCTTCAATTATGGTTAAATCTTTTAATTTGATTTGAAAATAATTATTTATTTTAGTTAGATTAGAATAACAATCAATTGTCCCATTAATCTTTTTTAAAGAGTTTAATATTTTAACAAAATAATGAAAAATATTTGTTAATGATTGATAAGTAATTTTATTTATAATTAGGTCATTGTTCAAAATAAAAGTTTGAAAAGTAGTTAATTTTGAAAAAAGATAATTAGTTTTATTTTGCAGATCTTCGCAAATAGATAGGGAATCAGTAGTAATTAAATCATAGTAAGAATCCTTTTTTAAAGTTTGATTTAAGTTTTGGAAATTGTTTATTATTCTTTTAATTTCTTCATTAATATTATTTAAAATTTCTAACATTTTTTATCACCTTTAATTATTTTATTATTATAATGTTAGAAATAAATTAAGTCAAAAAAATGTTATTGTACTTTAAATTAAAATTAGTTATAATGGTAACATGGGTGATAAAAAAAATGAAAAATAAGATAATTTTGGTTTTTAAAATATTATTTATAGTCTTATTAATCGCGTGGGTAACAGGAGTAGTTATTGATTATACAAGAGCTAAAGATCAAAAAAAGCCGATGGTTTGCTTAGCGGAAAAAAGACAAGATGTCAGTGTTGGTAAATACTACGAATGTACTAGTTTTGGTTATGTATATTATGAGGTTGAAAAAAATGATTCGACGAAAGATTTTGGATTTACTTCTGTTTTTTCCAAAAAAATTATAAAGGATAAATATGGTGTAGAATGAAAAATAAAAGCGGTTGGGGGTTAAATGAGATGCTAGTTTTGTGTGCGATTTTGGTTGGCTTTTTACTTTTAGTAGTTATTTTAGTTAATCGTTTATATTCTAATTTAGAAGTTTTAAATAAGAATGCGGAGGCTCCAGGTTATACTTATGCGACTATTGAAAGTAAGTTAGAAACAAAGGCTAAAGAATATTATAAAGAAAATAAAAAAACGAAAATTATCACAACCGATGAATTAATAAAAGATGGTTATCTTACTACAAAACAACTAATGGCCAAGAATGAATCTTCTCCTTGCATTGGATATGTGAGTGTTGAAGGTGATGATTTCAAAGCTTTTATCAGTTGCGAAAATTATGAAACGGAAGGGTATTAATGAATAGTAATCTTAAAACGATGCGAGTAATTGGTTTTATTTGGGGAGGAATTTTAGTTATTATAATTTTTGCCTTAACGATTTTTGGTTTTAAATATAACGAAAAAATTAATAAATATGAAGAATTAGAAACAAAATTAGAAACTGCCGTTAAACAATACGTTGACCAAAAGTTTTTATATCCAGAGCTTAATAATAGTATAAAAATAAAATTTCAAGAAATAAAAGATGAAAAGATTTTAGAAGAATTAAAAACTGACAATGATGAATGCGATGGTTACGTAGTGGTAAAAAATAATAAAGATGTTTTTGAATATCATACTTATATTAGATGTAATGATTATAAAACAAAAAATTATGATAAAAATTAAGGAGGCTAGAGCCTTTTTTTGTTTAGGAATGTAAAAAAATGTATTGAATATACATTTGCATTTTATTGTAATAAAAAATGTGCAATTTATTTTCTTATGTAAATAGACATGTAAATAACTAAA
>CANQRX010000047.1 GCA_947626425.1 uncultured Bacilli bacterium
GGCTCCATAGCTCAGTCGGTAGAGCAGAGGACTGAAAATCCTTGTGTCACTGGTTCAATTCCCGTTGGAGCCACCAAGATAGTAATTAGCCCTTTAAATAAAGGGTTTTTTAGTGGTTTTAAAATCTCAAACACATTTCTAAACACACTTTTTTATAAGTTATCTAAAATATTTGTAACATTCTCAAGTTCACTTTTATACATGTGAGTGTATGTATTTAAAGTTATAGAAATGTGTGAATTTCCCAATTATTTCTTATACCCTTACTTGTTCGAAGCAAGTAGGGGATTTTTTTATAAACAAAAAGGTTAGTCATTGACTAACCTTCATAGAATGCCTAACGGCACTTGTCATAGTATTGTATTTAAACAATACCGTAAAAAGCATTTCTGCTCTTGTAACTGTATTTTACAATAATTATTATATGTTAGTCAAGTAAAAATTATTTATTGTATTTATAATATTTATTTTCTTTAAATTGTATATTCTTTGATTATTTCTTCATCAATTATTTTTAACGTGTCAGTAGATATTTTTAATTTGTCTAAATAATCATACTCACTCATTAATTTACAGACGGATAATTTACTAACTGTTTTTAAATGTTTAATACAAGCATAAGTTTTTTTGCCTTTTTTATTTTCATAATATTTAATACACTTTTTAATATTTTTAATTTTTGATGTATTTGTTTCAATTTTTAATAATTCCTTTAGGTTATTAATTTCAGTTTCATCATACAGCAAACTATCTATTTCAATGTTATAATTGTGTTTTTTTGATGTAAGAGGTATTACATGAATAACTGGATTGATCATCGTATCTTTTTTAGAAATAACTATTGCATAATGATCTCCTGAAAATTCACTGCCAATATTTACTCCAAACTTAATTTTAACAATTTGACCTCTTGAAAATCTTTTGTAATGATTTGGTTTAGTTTTGATTTCATATAATAAAGTTTTACTTTCATCAAGCTTTGAATCTTCAAAGTTGGTATATTTATTGTCTAGATTCATATCTGATATACTTACATTGTTTTGATATGCTTTCATAAGCTTTAAATGTTTTTTTTCTTTGGTAGGATCAACTAATTTTGTTTTTAATTCTTTTGTATTATTCATTTGTACCACTTTCTTTCTATTATGTTATTTTTCATGTTTCATTTTCTTTAAAATGAATTAAATCTATAAGAAATTTTCGTTCTAATTCAGCAAAATAAAAAGTATTAAAAAAATTTAAGGGATATGATATAATTTCAATGACAATAAAAACATAAATTAATATAGGGAGTAGAATAATGAAAAGAACATTAACCAAAAAAGAACAACTTGAATTACAAATCAAATTTTATGAAATTGAATTAATGAAGTTGCAAGAAAAGTTAATCGAAGCTCAAAAAGAATTAGAAAAAGAGCAAAAGTTGATCAGACAACTCATAGTAACGAAGTGATTAGAAATTTTTTTAAGTTTTGATAATCTAAGGCAAAGTATTTTATAAGTTTCATAAAATACAATAGGTGATGAAAATGAACGCTTATGAAAGGGCTTTGCAAAAGGTTAAATGCGAGCAAGAAAAAATGAATTTTGGTCCAAGTTTTTGTTGTATGCTAGGTCCCACCGGTCCCACTGGACCCCAAGGTTTACCAATGACGATTAAAGGCAGTTATACAAGTATTGATGAACTAATGGAAAACTATCCTAATGGTTCCGAAGGAGCCTTTATGGTTAATTCCGATTTGTTTGTTTGGAACAATACTGAAAATGAGTGGAAAGATATGGGTAATCTTTGTGGTCCGACAGGCCCTGTTGGACCGCAAGGCGAAGTAGGCCAAGAAGGAAATCCTGGAGTAACTGGTCCGACTGGAGCAACAGGTCCGCAAGGCCAAAAAGGCGATATTGGTCCGACTGGTCCCACAGGTGCAAAAGGTAAAGATGGAACAAGTGTAACGATTTTGGGTTATTATGATAATTATCAGCAGTTAATTACCAATCATCCTACAGGAGTTGCTGGTAATGCTTATTTGGTTGACGATGATCTATATGTTTGGGTAGGAGAACAAGGTAAGTGGGTTAATGTTGGTGTAATTCGCGGTCCTCAAGGAGAGGTTGGCGCAACGGGGCCGACGGGTCCGGAAGGAAAAATGGGTCCCATTGGTCCCCAAGGAAATACTGGCCCCGAAGGAAGCCCAGGTATTCAAGGACCTCCTGGTCCAGTTGGACCGCCAGGAGAAAAAGGCCTTCAAGGAAATGTTGGCCCGACGGGTCCCACTGGACCTTTAATGATTCCATGCGCTTATTTAGTGACTTCGGGTGAAGCAAATCCTGGTGGTTATGAAGTTTTAACCGAAATGCAAGTACCATTAGATAAAATCGTTTATGATAATGATAAATTAATTTATATAAGTAATGTTAATAATACTTTTACGATTTTAAAAACTGGTGTTTATATTGTTCATTTTAAAGTTTTAGCAAGATTAAAAGATTCAATTTCTTCTAATGTTATTTCAATTGGCTTAAAACACGTTGGGCAACCTACTGTTTATGCCGGCTGTTCTTTGTGGGCCAATAGTACGGTTCCAACTTTATTGTCGGGAATTGGTATTTTAAATGTAACGATTCCGGATTGGTATGAAATAACTAATTTAGGAACAACTTCTATTATGGTCGAAAGTCCGGATGTTGAAACATTAGGAACAGAATCTTCTTCTGTTAATCCTGTTGTTACGATTTTGATTCAAAAGATTCAGTAGTAAAAAACTGATTTGCATAATTAAAGTTAACAATATCCCAAAAATTATCTAAGTATTCTTGTTTATTATTTTGATAATTTAAGTAATAAGCGTGTTCCCACATATCAATACATAATAAAGGGGTATATCCGTATAATAAAGGGCTATCTTGATTAGGCAAACTTAAAATTTTTATTTCTTTTGGTGAAGTTTTAACTAAAAAAACATAGCCACTTCCTTTAAGGTTTAAAGCTTCTTGATTAAATTGAGTTTTAAAATTTTCCATATTTTTATAATAGTAATTAATGCTATCTAAAAGTAAGTTATTAGGTGGCATTTTTTGATGGGGATTAATCGAGTGCCAAAATAAATCATGGTTAATAACTCCACCTAAATTAAAAAGTAAATTGGGAATTACTTTGGTCGGAAATTTATTGTATGTTTTATATAAATTTTCGATTGGTTTTTGAATATCATAGTTATTGGTAACTAGAAGTGAATTTAATTTTTTTAAATAATTTTTTTGATGTTTTTGATAATGTAAGGCAATTGCATGTGTTTTTAAGAATGGCTCAAGTTCTTCATAGGAGAAAGGTAAAGGATTAAGCTGATACATATTTATACCTCCGTTTAAAGTATATGATTTAGGATTGGTTATTATTTCTTTTTGCCAATATTTTTAGTAAAATATATCCAAGTGGTGATGAAATGAAAGTCTTGGTTATTGGTGGAGGGGCCTCTGGCTTAGTAACGGCGATTGCTGCGGCCCAAAAAAATTGTGAAGTAACTATTTTAGAAAAGAATAGTAAATGTGGTAAAAAACTTTTATTAACAGGAAATGGTCGTTGTAATTATTGGAATGACAATCAAAAATTAGATTGTTATCATTCCCAAAATTTGGGGGAATTTGCTAAAATTTGGGAAAGCAAAAAAGAGGAAGTTTTACCTTTTTTTGAAGAAATTGGGATAGTTCCTAAAGTAATTAATGGTTATTATTATCCTTGGTCTAATCAAGCTAATAGTATTTTAAATGCTTTAATGACCAAAATAAAAACTTTAAAGATTAATATTATTTATGATGAAGAAGTTAAAGAAATTGAAAAAAAGCAAAAATTTGTTATTAAGACTTTAAAAAATAGTTATGTTGCAGATAAAGTAGTTTTGGCAACAGGTGGTTGTAGTTTTTCTAAGACTGGTAGTGATGGCAAGGGTTTAAAAATTGCTCAAAAATTAGGTCATGAAATAAAGGATGTTTCTCCTTCTTTAGTGCAGTTGATTGGGCAAGATCCTTTTTATAAAGATTGGAATGGGGTTAGGGCTTATGCAAAACTTAGTTTATTTCAAGATGATTGTTTTATAAAAGAAGAAGCTGGTGAAGTGCAGTTAACCGATTATGGTTTAAGTGGCATATGTGCTTTTAATTTAAGTATTTATTTTGATAAAACTAAAAATAATGAAATTAAAATTAATTTTGTTCCTTGGTTTACAGGTAATAAAAATGAATTTAAAAAATGGTTGAAAACCCAAAGTCAAAAATTAAAAATGTTTTCGTTAGGTGAAATGTTAGAAGGATTTTTAAATTATAAAATTGTCAATTTAATTTTAAAATTAACAAAGCTTAAAGATCTTAATGATGAAAAATCTTTGGATATTTTAACAAATTATTTATTTGAATTTTCTGTGAAAATAAAAGATACAAAATCGTTTGATTATGCCCAAGTAACTAAGGGTGGTGTGTCTTTATTAGATATTAATCCGTTAACAATGGAATCGAAAAAAGTTAAAGGTTTATTTTTAGTAGGTGAAATATTAGATGTATGTGGTGATTGTGGAGGTTATAATTTAGCCATTGCGTGGATGAGTGGCCTTTTAGCAGGAGATGGTTTAACAAATGATTAAAATTAGACAAATAAAAATTGCAGTTTTAGAAGATAGTGAAGAAAGATTAAAAAAGAAAATTACTAAAATTTTGCAAGTTCAAGAACAAAATATTAAAGAAATTAAAATTGTCAAAAAATCGTTAGACGCTCGTTTAAAACAAATTTTTTATATTTATGAAGTAAATGTTTGGGTTGCTAACGAAGAATTGATTTTGAAAAAAAATAAAAATCCTAATGTTTTATTAGCAAGTGAACCTCAAAAATTAATTTTAACTAAAGGTGTTAAACCTTTAACTAGTAAAATTATCATTGTTGGAAGTGGTCCGGCTGGTTTGTTTGCGGCTTATTTTTTAGCAATGCACGGCTATAAACCATTAATTATTGAACGAGGTAAAGTTTTAGAAGAACGGATTAAAGATGTGGAGCTTTTTTGGCAAACTAACATTTTAAACGAAGAAAGTAATGTTGTTTTTGGGGAAGGTGGAGCGGGAACTTTTTCGGATGGAAAATTAAATACGTTAATAAAGGATCCTCGAAGTATTGGGGTGAGGATTTTGGAAATTTTTGTGGAAAATGGCGCACCCAAGGAAATACTATATATGCAAAAACCCCATATTGGGACCAATTTATTACGTCAAGTTATCAAAAATATTCGAATAAAAATTATGGAAACGGGAGGCGAATTTCGGTTTGAAACGAAGTTAACGGATCTTGTAATTAAAGATAATAAATTAGAAAAAATTATTATTAACAATCAAAAAGAAATAAAGTGTCAGCATTTAATTTTAGCCATTGGTCACAGTGCCCGAGATACATTTGGGATGTTGCTTAATAAAAAAGTTAAAATGGAATCAAAACCCTTTGCCGTAGGTGTTCGAGTAATGCACCCCCAAGCTATGATAAATGAAAGTTTATACCATGAGTATGCTAAGGTGTTACCGCCCGCGTCTTATAAATTAACTTACACAACTAGTAAAAAACGGGGAGTTTATTCATTTTGCATGTGTCCAGGGGGCTATGTTGTCAATTCTTCTAATGAAAAAGGAGAACTTGTTATTAATGGCATGAGCAATTTTGAACGTAATTCTTCTTCAAGCAATAGCGCCATTGTTGTTAGTGTAACGAAAAGAGATTTTGGAGAAGATGTTTTAGATGGTTTAAAATTTCAAAAAATGTTAGAAGAAAAAGCTTATCAACTAGGTCATGGCCTTATACCGATTCAAACTTTAAAAGATTTTAAAAATAATGAAGTAACCCAAAAAGATTTACCCAATTTAGATGTTAAAGGAGATCTTTTGTTAGCTAATGTTCGCGAGATTTTTCCCCAATTTATTAATGAAGCTTTAATCGAAGCTATGGCTAATTTTGGTCAAAAAATTAAAGGCTTTGATAATGATGAAACATGGATTTTAGGGGTTGAAAGTAGGACTTCTTCGCCAGTAAAAATTATTCGAAATGAAAATTATGAGGCCAATATTAAAGGAATATATCCTTGTGGAGAAGGTTCTGGTTATGCTGGAGGAATTATAACTTCGGCAATTGATGGCTTTAAAGTTGCTGAACAGTTAATAAAAGAATATAAAAATTAATTTTGATTATTACAATTTTTTAAAAGATTAATGGTTTTAGAATCAAATTCACCATTATAAAATTTATCAATAACTTTTTTAAAAACATTTATTTTATGGTTCGCATAATAAAATAAAGAACACGATTTAACTTTAACTTTTAAGTTATCTAAATACCTAAGAATTTTTGTTGGATTAATGTTGCTTAGGTTTAATAAAGAGTTTGTTATTACCATGGAGGTTTTGTAAATGAAAGAAAAATATTTAACCCTTGAACAAAATACATGCTTTGCTAGAATATTTTTAAATACTTTTGGTCTTATTTTAGAAACTACAAATGAGGTTACTGAATTTTCAAAAATAAAAATCTATGACAAGATTATGAATGAAGTTGGAGAATTACATTTTGTTAATGGTAAAATTATAATTGCAGCTAATTATAATAACAGTGTGTTAGACGCAAGTTTTGATATGGCCAAAATGTCAGGATTTATTGATTCAGAGTGTGAAAATGCTTCATATGCTATATATGGTGAATGGTCGAGTAAAATTGTATTTCAAGTTCAAAAATCAAATAATATAACTTTATCTGGAGAATTTTTAATAACATGTTCAGCCGATACTGAATTTGGAATAACTTGTTTTTGTCATCCTTTAATTAATTGTGAAGTTCCTGGAAAAGGAAGTATAATTTTGAAACTATTAAGAGATGGAAGTACATTTAGTTGTGAAATTGAAGCGAAAGAAAACCATGAAGTAATAGATGTAAGGCCTTGGGATTGGTTAAATGGCTATCTTCTTCATGATATAAAAAAAGGAAAATATGATAAAGAAAAATTTGGTTATCCATATAGAAGATATGCTGGAATTTTTAATGGCGCTGAAAGAGGTGAAGATAAAGATAAGCTACAAGTATTTTTAAGCGAGGAAGAGTATGAAAAACAATTAACTTTTAGAAACGAATTTCCGCCGAAAGTTAGAGATGACAATTCTTGGGAAACCTTAGTACAAAAAGGAAGGTTAATGCAAGATTTAGACCCTGATATGTTTAAGAAAATTAAAAAATTAAGAAATATATTATTAATTGGAGATATATCTTTATTAGATAATTTAGTAAGTGTTTGTTATGATAGTTATACTGATGAAGAATTAAGTGCTTTATTAGGTATTAATAGACAAAAAATGAATTATCAAAATGGTACTGATACGTTAGTTAATTCTTACTTTGAAATTGGTATTAGCAATTGTTTCTTTTCAAAAGAAGCTCAAAAAAGATTATTAAAGAAATAATTAAACTAATCGAGTAACACCACAGGTTATCCTAAGTTTCTATCCAATTTTTGTCCATTTTTTTACGATTTGAAATCTATTGCAATTTCATTATAAACTTGATAAAATGAATTAGAATTTAGAAAGTAGGGTACTTGATGAAATTGATGAAATTACAAGGAAAAACAAAAGTATGTATTTTATTATTTATAATTGCCATTGTTGTTTTATTTACAGGTTGCGAAAAACAAGATTTAACGAAAGGAAATATTGATAATATGGAATATGTTGAAACAGAAGAACAAACAGACTATATTAAAATTGTCACGAATAAAGATAAAGTTATTATTGCCCAGTTATATCCTGATATTGCACCTATAACCGTAAAAAACTTCAAGAAGTTAGTTAGTGAGAAATTTTATGATGGACTTATTTTTCATCGAGTAATTGCCGACTTTATGATACAAGGTGGAGATCCTTTAGGTACTGGTACAGGTGGAAGTGAAGAAACAATTAAAGGTGAATTTAAGGAAAATGGTGTTACTAATAACTTAAAACATGAAAAAGGTATTTTATCAATGGCTCGTTCAGATGATATGAATTCAGCATCTAGTCAGTTTTTCATCTGTGTAAACGATAATCCCCATTTAGATGGTTTATATGCAGCTTTTGGTAAAGTAATCGCTGGTTATGATGTTGTTGAAGAAATATCAAAAGTTAAAACTGATGAAAACGATAAACCATTGCAAAATCAAATAATGAAAACAGTCCGTTTTGTCAATGTAACCAAAAGTAATGAATAAAAGTAAGGATTTATGAAATAAAAAAAATAATATAAAACATCTTGAAAAAAGAAAGTTATTAACTTTATAATTTTAAATAGAAAATAGAGAGGAAAAAAGCCAATGAAAATTGATAATTATAAGTTAAAAAACAGAAAAAAAGCAAAAATTTTAATAGGAAGTATGGCCGGAATAATAACCCTAGGGGGGGGGTATATATTAAGTAGAAGTTATGGAAAATACCAAGTAGAACAAAGCTTTCCCATAATGGAAGGCCAAATAAAAATTAGAAAAATAACAGTAGATTTAAGTTTAGAATCTTGTGATGATACAATTTTAGCTACAACAGAAGTAACAGGAGCTGTAGATAAGTATGAATATCAAATTGACAGTGAAAGTTGGAAAGAAGGTTCTGCTACACAGAATTTTAATGTACCGTCGAGAGGGCATCATACAGTAAAAGTTAAAGTAACTGCGGGATCAAAAACAGCTGAAACAAGTGAAGAGATAGATATGCCAAACTCAGAAACTGTAAAAATATATGAAAAAGATATTCCAGTAGCAACCTGTGGAGATGGATTATATAAAGTAGAACATAAAGAAGAAGACGTTGATACGAATTGGCAAGAGACAGAATATCGTTTTGCTGGCGTAAATTATACTGATGCTGAAACACCATACGTCCATAATTATGTAAACTTTAATGGCGAGAAATGGCGAATCATTGGTTTAGTAAATGTTAAAACTAAAGATGAAAAAATAGAACAACGATTAAAAATTGTACGAACCGATGGAGTAAAAGACCAAAAAGATTTTGGAGAATATCTATGGGACAATGAAGATGAAAATGACTGGACAACATCAAAATTAAAAACAATGCTTAATGGTATTTACTATAATAGTACAAATGGAAATTGTTATACAACAAGTAGTACAGCAACCCAATGTGATTTTAATTCTGAAAGTGGAACTTTACCAAAAGGATTAAGTCAAGAAGCTCGACAAATGGTCGATGATGGAGTAACATGGAATTTAGGGGGAACAGCAAACTATAATACCACAACAGTAACCCAATATTATAACTATGAACGAGGCGAAACAGTGTATAATGATAGACCAAAGGAATGGACAAAAACCAATGATGAAGCTGAACATAAAGGAGTAGGCTTAATTTACCCGAGTGACTATGGATATGCCACAAATGGAGGAAACAAAGGAAGATATTTTTGCTTTGCCGAAGCATTGTACAATTGGGATACAGAAGAAGAGTGTTCAAGTAATGATTGGCTAAAGCCAAGTAGTAGCTATTTATGGACGATTACGCCGTATTCGGGCGGTTCCATCTATGCGTTCTCTGTCACCTCGTCGGGGTTTGTCGACAACTGCTACAACGTCATTTACTCCGCTGTCGTCTGGCCCGTCGTGTATCTGAAATCTTCTGTTAAAATTATTGATGGAGATGGCACTTTTCAAAATCCGTACATCTTATCTGTTCAAAATTAAAAGTTAGTCGAAGAGGTGTACTATCTAGTGTGTAAATATTACACACTAGATAGTACACCTTCAGATAGTACACCTTCGATAATTTATAAAATATGACCTTGTAAAGGTCGGCCGAAACAATAAATTTATAAAAAATTCAAATAAATTTTGGACAAGTTATTGCAACATTTATTGGACATGTAAGTGCAACTACTTTATTAAAGTTGTTCGGAAACTAATTTAAGCTCTATCAAGATTGTAGAAACCACAAAGTAGTACGGCAAATTTAGCAAAATAGGATAAGGTATTTCTAAATTTTGTAGATAACATTTTGAATCTTTTAATCCAACCATTTGTATGTTCAATAAAAATTCTATCTTTTGCTAATTCTTTGTTTTCTTTTATTTCTTCTTCTGTTAACTTGTGGTGTTTAGAATTTTTATGAGGAATCCTACTATTTGGATGAAATTTATCCATACCAAGGTATCCTAAATCAACTTCATTTGCTACATTTTCTGGTGTTCCTTCAAACGTTCTTTTCCATAGATGAAAATCATGTTCTGCTCCTGGTAATAAAACCCGTTTTTACTCCTCGGATAATCTGTATCTTCATTGTATGATACTTTTTCTTTCCTGAATATTTTTCTT
>CANQRX010000048.1 GCA_947626425.1 uncultured Bacilli bacterium
TCATTATTTTCCAGTTTTTCTATATACATAGTTTTATCAATATAATAATAATTTCCTTCAATTAATTCTTGAAAATTAATTTTTCCATATGGTACTTTTTTCTTCATAAGCATTCCTCCTAATTCCTCTTTAATTATATAAACGATTAAAAAGAAACGCAAGAACATAATTTTAAAGCAACTTGTCATAGCTTATGATTTTTGATACAATAAATGTGATATGAGGTGAAATATGGAAAATACGACTCTTTTTGATGTAGAAATGCTCGAACGAGCAAATATTAAATTGACTTTAAAAGAAGTATGTGAAAGTTTGTCATTAAAAGGCTACGACCCTGTTAAGCAACTTGCAGGCTATTTAATCAGTGGGGATCCTGGCTATATTTCTAATTTTCAAGATGCAAGAACTAAAATTCAAGGTCTTGAACGAGCAGACATTTTAGCTTATTTATTAAGTGAAGTTCTAAAATGAGATTTTTAGGTTTAGATGTTGGAACTAAAACATTAGGAATATCCGTAAGCGATCCCATGAATACAATGGCAATTCCGTTAAAAACACTTCATTATCAAGAAGAATGCTACCAAGACTGTTTTCTTGAATTAGGCCAAATTATAAAGGATAAAAACATTACCGATTTAGTGGTTGGTTTACCTAAAAATATGGATAATTCGTTAGGTTTTGCAGCTGAACGAAGTCTAAAATTTAAAGAATTAGTTGAAAAAGAATTTTCTCTTCCCGTTTATTTAGTAGATGAGAGATTATCAACAATTGAGGCTGAGAAAATTTTAATTGCCTCAAATAAAAAACGAAAACAACGAAAAAAAGTTATTGATAATGTTGCATCTTCTTTAATTTTAGATACTTTTTTAAGGGAAAGAAGTGGTTTAAATGAAAGAAACTAAGGCTTTTGCCGAAATTAAATTAAAAAAAGGTCGTCAATCCCAAAATTATGAAGTGTTAATGAAAATTCTCGCGAAAGATCAAACAGAGTATATTATTTATCAAGAAAAAGATAATGCCGAAGAACCATTAAAATTGTATGCTAGTAAATTAAGTACTGATGGTCAAAGCTATTTACCATTGGAAAGTGATCGGGAATGGAAAACAATAGAATCAATTTTAGCAGTTATATTAAGAAAGAATAAAGAAGAGGTGCAATAGTGAAGAAATTTATTATTTTAGGAATAATTGGGGGAATTTTATTATTAGGAACCCTTGGGGGGTTTATCTTTTATCGTGTAAAAATGAGTCCCAAAAGTCAAGATAATTACACAACAACTTTTAAAATTGAAGCCGGAACTACGAAAAAACAAGTAGCTAAAGATTTAGAAGCTCAAAATTTAATCAAAAGTTCTTTGGCTTTACAAATATATATGTTTTTTAATAAACCAAGTATTCAAGCCGGTAATTATGAACTAAGTCCCAGTATGGAACCTGAAGAAATGGTAAAGAAATTTCAAAATGGCGATGTAAAAATTGATTCAGCCAAAGTAACTTTAATTGAAGGTTTAAGGTTAACTGATTATGCTGAAGTTTTAAGTAAATCTTTAAATTTCAGTCAAAATGATTTTTTAAAAACGGCAAGCGATTCTGAATTTTTGCAAACTTTAATCAACGATTATTGGTTTATTGGAAAGGATGTTTTAAATGACCAACTTTATTATCCTTTAGAGGGTTATTTATTTCCTGATACTTACGAGTTTGTTAGCAATGCAACACCCGAAGATGTTATTACTAAAGTGCTAGATCATACAGCCGAAGTATTAGAACCATATAAAGACCAAATTTTAAATAATCAATACAATGCTCATCAACTTTTAACAATGGCTTCAATTGTTGAAAAAGAAGCGAACAAAGAAGAAGACCGAATGCTAGCTGCTCAAGTTTTTTATACTCGTTTAAGTGAAAATTGGAGTTTGGGTAGTGATGTTACAGCTTTTTATGGAGCTAAAAAAGAAATGGGAAAAGATTCCGAAACATGGGATGTCTTAAATGGAGTTAATCCATATAATACAAGATTGACAGATGGCACGATGGATGGTAAATTACCTATTGGACCAATTAGTAGTCCATCTTTAGCCAGTATTAAAGCTAGTATCATGCCAAGTCCAACTAATTATCATTACTTTGTGGCTAATACTTGTACAGGAGATATGTTCTTTTTTAACACAGCCGATGAATTTTATACCAAAGCTAGAGAACTATCTAATGAAAATTGTCTTTAGAAAGAGAGTTTGAAATGAAAGAACTTATTTTAGAAATGGAAAAATATGCCAAAGACCATAATGTCCCAATTATGCAAAATGAAGGAATTGCCTTTTTAATGCGCTTTATTAAAGCCAATAATATTAAAAATATTTTGGAGATTGGAAGTGCGATTGGATATTCAGCAATCCTTATGGCATCAAGTGATGTCGATGTAAAAGTAACAACGATTGAACGGGATGAAAATTATTATATGGAATGTTTAAAAAATGTCAAAAAATGTGATTTTGATAAAAAAGTAAGCGTGGTTTTTCAAGATGCTTTAGAAGTTAATTTATCTGATGAAAACAAATACGACATGATTTTTATTGATGCCGCCAAAGGGCAATATATTAAATTTTTTGAAAAGTTTAAATATTTTTTAGCTCCAAATGGGGTTATTGTGACTGATAATTTAAAATTTCATGGTTATGTTGGTAAATCAGATGAAATTGAAAGCAAAAACTTACGGCAATTAGTGAAAAAAATTGAAAATTATATCGAATTTTTAAACAATAATCAAGAATTTACAACTAAAATATATGATGTTGGGGATGGAATAAGCATAAGTGTGAGAAAAAATGGCAACACCTAATTTTTTAATCGTTGCGACTAACGATGATGTCCCTAATTTAGAAAACGTTACCTACTTATATCCTTTAAAAGGTTATTGTGTAGGTTTTTTAAAAGAATTTGAGTTTAACCAAATAAAGGATGTGGCTTATCTGTTAATTAATCGGCTTTTAGATACGTCGGCGATTAATAATTTAAAAGAATTGTTAAAAAAAATACCCCCCAATATTAAAGGAATTGTTTTTGAAGATTTAGGAGTTTATGAATTAATTAAAGATTTTAAAATTGCCAAAATATTATATGCAACTCATGCAAATTGTAGTTATCAAACTATTAATTGTTATTTAAAATATGTTGATTCGTTGATAATTAGTCCTGATATTCCCAAAGAAGAAATAAAAAAAATCATTGCTAAAAGTAATAAACCGTTAATTGGTTATGGAATGGGCCATTTGCCTTGTATGTATTCAAGACGAACCTTAATTTCTAATTATGGTAAACATTTTAATTATCCGGTTTCCCAAGTTTTAAATTTAAAAGAAAGTGTTACGCATATTCCTTTTTTCGCAGTTGAAAATGAGTATGGAACCGTTATTTATGATGATAAAGTATATTTAGCTAATTTTTTAAAAGATGAAAAATTAATGTCTATTTTTATTAATCCTTTGTTTATTGATGAGGCAGTTGCCAATTTAATTTCCTTTTTTTTGAATGATCAAATTGAAGGTAAAACTAAACGTTTTTTAGAACATGATACTATTTATTCATTAGATAAAGAAGGTGACCAAAATGGCTGTTGAATTACTTGCCCCAGCAGGGTCCTTAGAAAAAATGAAAATTGCTTTTTTATACGGAGCTGATGCGGTATATATTGGTGGCAAAAATTATTCCTTACGGGCGAATGCCAAAAATTTTAGTTTAGATGAAATAGCCGAAGCTGTAACCTATGCCCATCGCCTTAAAAAGAAAGTATATGTAACGGTTAATATTATTTTTCATGACCAAAATTTTGTTGGTTTAAAAGAATACTTACAAGCCTTAAGTAAAAGGCAAGTTGATGCTGTCATTGTTAGCGATATAGCTGTAATTGAGCTTATTAATCAAGAAAAAATACCTTTAGAAATTCATTTATCAACTCAAGCATCGGTTTTAAATGCTCAATCGGCTTTATTTTATAAAAATTTAGGAGTTACAAGAATTGTTTTAGCTAGAGAAGCCCACCAAAATGATATTTTGGCCATCAAAAAAGCAACTAATTTAGATTTAGAATGTTTTGTTCATGGAGCTATGTGTACTAGTTTTTCGGGACGGTGTATTATGTCAAATGTCTTAACGAATCGGGATGCAAATCGGGGCGGTTGTGCTCAAGTTTGCCGATGGACATTTGCAACTAATGAAAAAGAAGTCTTTAGTATGTCTAGCAAAGACCTAAATTTAATTCCTTATATTGAAAAAATGATTGAAATCGGGGTTAATTCTTTTAAAGTAGAAGGAAGAATGCGAGGTATTTATTACATTGCCACGATTATTTGGTGTTATCGAAGAATGATTGACAAAATTTTGCTTAATAAATTAACAAGCGAAGAGGCTAGTTATTATTTAAAAATTTTAAATCGATGCGCTAATCGGGAATCAGTTCCTCAGTTTTTTCATAAATTGCCAAATGAAAATGAACAATATTTTTTAGGTCGAAATGAAAGTTCCAATCAAGACTTCTTAGGATTAGTCTTAGATTATGATGAAAAAACCAAATTGGCAACCATTGAAGAACGTAATTATTTTAAAAAAGGAGTTATTGTGGAATTTTTTGGTCCTAATATGGAAACTTTAGAGTATCAAATTAATACAATATATGATGAACAGTTAAATAAATTACAAGAAGCTAACCATCCCAAAATGATCGTTAAATTACCAGTCGATTTTCCATTAAAAAAGTGGGATATGATGCGACTAAAAGTAATTGACAAATGGTAACTTTTATTGTAATATTAGCAAGTATTATTTAAGAAAGAGATGTTGATTAAATGCAAAATGAAGAAACAATAATTTTAACTCCACAGGGATATTTAGATTTAGAAACTGAATTAAATGAATTAAAAACTGTAGTTCGTCCTCGTGTTATTAAAGATTTAAAAGATGCGAGAGCTCAAGGGGATTTATCAGAAAATTCTGATTATGATGCAGCTAAAAATGAACAAGCTCAAGTTGAAGCACGAATTACTGAGTTAGAATATAAATTAGAGCATAGTGTTATTGCCGAAGGTAGCGCTAAAGGCTGCGCGATGGTCGGTTCAACTGTCGTTATCGAATATGATGATGGCGAAAGTGAAGAATATCAATTAGTTGGATCAATGGAAGCCGATGCTCTTCAAAATAAAATTTCTAATGAAAGTCCAATTGGTAAAGCCGTTATTGGTCATAAAAAAGGGGAAAAAATAACTGTTGATAGTCCGAATGGAGAATATATTGTTTTATTAAAAGATGTAAAATAAGAGTTTGGATATATATAATTCCAGCTCTTTTATTTTATCTAAACTAATCTAACTTTAAGAAAATTATTTTTTTTCCAAAATTTATTTTAAAAAAAAGGAAATCGCCTCTTTTATATAAATATATAAGTAGAAAGAAGTTAAAAATTCTTTCTTAGAAAAGGAGGCTAAAATGCCAAAAAAACAAAATTTTTATTTATTAAATGATGAAGATGAATTTATGAAAAAACTTCAACAACAATTTAAAAAAAAGCTATGGATATCCTAATATAGAATATATTATTTTATTAATAGATGTGAAATAAGAAAGATGAAAGATATTTAATTTTTGCCATTTTATATTTATTTAATTCTAAAATTACAAGTCACGAAGGAAGTAATAAAAAAGCGTTCACTTTTAAACTGATAAATGATATAATTTCAGTTAGAAAGGGAACGGCAAAATTATGAATTACGATAAAATTTTAAATATTGTAGATAAAAATAATGGATATATTACTACAAAAGAAGTTGTCGATAATGGTATTGATAAAAAATTTCTGTCAATTATGGTAAAGAAAGGAGTATTAACAAGAATTTCAAAAGGTTACTATGGATTACCAAATTATATAGAAGATGAATATTATAAAATTGCTTCTAAAAGCAAAAACGCAATATTTTCAATGACAACAGCTTTGTATTTACATAATTTATCAGACCGTACACCTCTTATATATAATATTACATTACCTAATGATTATAGTGGAATTTTACAGAAAGATAAAAATGTAATAATTAATTATATAAACAGGAATATTCTAGATTTAGGAGTAATTGAAATAGCATCTCCTTTTGGTATGAAAATTAAAGTATATGATATTGAACGAACTATTTGTGATATTATCAAAAATAGAAATAAAATAGATGGAGAAATATTTGGAAAAGCACTTAAAGATTATGCTAGAAGCAAAAATAAAAATTTAATTAAACTTGAAAAATATGCCAAGATTATGAAAATTGAAAAGAAAGTAAACGAATATATGGAGGTGTTATTATAGTAAACAAAGATAAATTAAAAAATATTATTTTCAAAAAAGCTAAAGGAATAGCAATAAATCAGCCCAATTATATCAAATGTATTTTTTGAACATATTTTAGAAAGACTTTCTAAATTTGCCAATTTCTAGTGCTTTTTTTTAATGTTTTTCTGTGATATAATAGCAAAAGTAGGTGGTTTAGATGAATAAACAAGGATATGCAATTAAAGAATTATTAATTTTATTTGGGGTTTTAGCTATTGTTTTTACAGTGGCTATTACAAAAGTTAGTTTCGCATATCAAGAAGCAGTTGATACTGATAATTTACTAACGGAAGAAAATAATACCATTAAATTGGCAACTCAAGTTTATATTAAAGCTAATCCTGATAAGATTGATAAAGAAAAAGAAAATTTTCTTTTTGGAAAAGATCTAACTGAAGCTGGTTATTTAATTCAAACGGAAGAATTTGATTATAGTAAGACAAAAATTAAGGTAACATATAATAAAGAAACTAAAGAATATAATATTGAAGTTATGGAGTAGGATATGGCAATAACTAAAACTAATTTTATCAATTATACCCGTTGTCCTCGTTTCGTTGCCTTAGAAAAAATAACAGCAACTGATTTACAAAAAAACATTACTTATAGTGAATATTTAGAATCTGAAGAACTTGAAAATGTTAAAGAATTATATACTCAGATGATTGAGGAAAGCACTGAACAAAGTATTGATAAACCAAACAGTATTAATCGTCAATTACAAGCTATGTTACCTTATTATAAACAAGTAGAAAAAGAGGCGAGTGCAATCACATTAAAACAGTTTGGAGGGTCAGTCATCAGTAGTGTTGATACCTTTAGTCAAAAAGCATTTTCCTTTACTAAAAATAACAGTCAATATATTTGTTACGTTGATATTTATAATGAAGTAGGCAAGGATATAAATATTATTGAAGTTAAAGCTATAACTAGTAAAAAATATAAAGATTTGCAAGGTGGTTATTTAAAAAAAGAAAAATTTGGGATTTTTAAAAAAGTAAATAATGTTTATTTTTTAAAAGAAACTTTTGAAAATTATAATATTGAAGAAGAGATGCCTTTAGAAACTTATCAAAAATTACAAGCTAAATTATTTAATCGTTTTGATGTTGGAAGTTATTTTTATGATTTAGCTGTCCAAAGATATTTTATTGAAAATGATTATTTAGAAAAAGGGCAACAGTTGCCGAATATTCATTATTATTTAGCTGTTTTAAACGATGATTATATATTTGATGGAACCTATGAAAATGATAAAGCCATTTATAATCCTGATAAAAATGGCAATGAATTAATTACTTTTTTTAATGCGGATTACCTTACTTTAAAATATCAAAGTATCATTAAGAAAGATGATGACAATTTAACTAAGTGGTTAAATGAATTAAATTATGAAGAATGTCCGTTAAGTGATGCTTGTTGCTATAAAAAACAAACCGAATGTAAATTTTTTAAAAGTGTCTGTGGCAAAAAAATTCCTGATAGTAATTCCTCTTTAAATTACTTAAACAATGGTCATGGTTTTACTAAAGAAAATGGCCAACCAATCAAAGGCTTGGAATTAATAAACGAAGGTTTTTTACATATGGAAGACATTCCGAAAAAATGGTTAAAAAATCCAAATCATTTAATACAACGTGAGTGTCTAGAAACGCACCAAGAATATTTAAATAAAAAGAAAATTCAAGCCGCTTTAAAAACACTTGAATATCCTATATATCATTTAGATTTTGAAACTTTCCCTTGTCCTTTACCAAGATTTAAAGGCGAATGGCCTTATATTCAAAGTCCTTTTGAATTTAGTTTGCATATTGAAAAAGAACCAAATTGTTGTGATAAAGAAAAGGATAACGTTGTTTTTTTAGCAACTACTTTAAAAGATGAACGTGAAGATTTAATAAAGTGTTTGTTAAAAAATGTTGATGTTAACAAAGGAACTCTATTTGCCCAAAATGTAAGTTTTGAAAAAGGAAGAATCAAAGAATTGGCTAATATTTTTCCTAAATATAAGAATGATTTAATGAAATTATATAACCGTGGTTTTGATTTATTGTGGCTTTTATCTAATAATAAAGAACTTTACCAAAAATTAGGATTTGGTGATGAGGCCCAAGTAATTAATTATTATCATGAACAATTAAGTGGTTCGTATTCGATAAAAAAAACTTTGCCTGTATTTAGTGAATTAACATACAAAAACTTGGATGTTAAAAATGGAACTGAGGCCTTAGTAACATATGCTAATTATGAAAATATGACGCCCCAAGAACGTCAAAATTCGCAGGAGGCTTTACGAATTTATTGCCAGCAAGATACGTGGGCGATGGTCGAAATTTTAAAATCCTTACGGCAAAAAGTCGCTGAAAATGTTGTAAATGAATTGTAAAAAAATCTTGTCTATCGTTGTATATCCTCTTTATTTTTTAGTATTATATTAAAGTAAGGACGTGATATAATGTTAGAACCTTCAATTGATAAGTTGCTTAATATTGTTGACTCAAAATATAAACTTGTTCATGTAGCCGCAATTAGAAGTAAACAAATGTTAGAAAATAAGCATTTTCAAATGAAAGAAAGTGAATACATGAATAAACGGACAATAGGAAGAGCACTAGAAGAATTAGAAAAAGGACTTATTGTGGTGAAATTTAAACACCATGACAATTAAGTCTTTTTTAGCATCTAAGTTTATTTAGAATAAATATGCAAAATTTATTTTTTTGTGACATATAAACGGTCAAAATTTAAAAACGGACATATTTTATTTTAGAGGTGGTAAAATGAGTCGCGTTTTATTAAATGCTAATAATCAAATAACGGATCCGTATGGGAATAATCATTCGGGAGTAGATGTTGTCAAAAAAGAAAATCAATTAGCTCCAATTATTGCTCATTCAAGTGGGATCGTTATTTTAACTCAAACTGGTCAAAAAAATAACAAAGGTTCAACAGGAACTTTAAGCTATGGAAATTTTGTAAAAATTCGACATGATAATGGCTATTATACTTTGTATGCGCATATGAATGAAGTTTATGTAAAACAAGGGCAAAGAGTAAGTAAAGGTGAACAAATTGGTTATATGGGTGACAGTGGTAACGCCTATGGAGCTCATTTACATTTTGAAGTTCGCGATCAAAACAATAATCGAATTAATCCAACTTATTATTTAGATAATGATTTACCAAGTAAAGAAAATCGGCAAATTTTATATCAAGCTTATGATAATATTAAAAAAAGTTGGTTACCTAATGTCAGTGTAGGAAGCGCTGATTATGCCGGAAATTTTGGTAATGCCATCGGTGGAATATATTTAGATTCTTATCGAATGCGAGTTCATGATAAAGTCAAAAATTTGTGGTTACCTTGGGTCATTAATCGCCAAGACTATGCGGGAAATTTAGGTAATGCAATTGACGGCTTACAAATTGAAGGTGTAACTTATCGCGTCCATTTAACAAACGGTCCTTGGTTGCCTTGGGTTAACAAAGTAGATGATACCGCGAATGGTTATGCTGGTATTTATGGTCGCGAAATTGATGCAATTCAAATAAAATAGAACTTAGGTTCTTTTTTTAATAAAAATCACAAATTTCCAAAAAACCGTAAAAAATCCTTGCACGCTTTAAAGAACTATGATATTATTAGTTTGTCGTTGGGGGATTAGCTCAGCTGGCTAGAGCACCTGCCCTGCACGCAGGGGGTCGCGGGTTCGAATCC
>CANQRX010000049.1 GCA_947626425.1 uncultured Bacilli bacterium
ATATACTGTTGATGAAATATTTGGTGAAGCTGGTGATGTTGCCTCTTAAAAAAACAGATTAAAAAATTGAGTTTTTTTAATCCGTTTTGTCGTGCCATCTCACTAGGACTGTGAATAGTAACGAAGGAACAATGTTATTATTAAGTAATACGGATGAAGTAACCCCAATTTTAGATAATACCTATAGTTCTCATAAATTAATGACAGGGTATTTAAGTCCAAATGAAACAAAAGATTTTGAATTAAGATTATGGATAGATAAAGATGCTGATGAAGGAGCAATATTAAAAACTTTTGCCAGTAAAGTAACCATAACCAATGCTTATTTAGAGGAAGACAAAATACCACCAACAGCCACTTTAGATTTAGCAGTATGTGATATGACAATCACAGCTACGGGAAGTGGAAAAGCTAGTCCAGACAAAACAATTTCCAAATATGAATATAAGATTGATGATGGTAATTGGGAACAAAATAGCAATGCTCAAAAAGAAATTATAGTTGAAGAAAAAGGTTTGCATACTGTAGGTTTTAGAGTGACAGATAGTAAGGGTAATGTAAGTAATGAAGTAATTAAAGAAATTGAAGTAAAAGATGAATTAGCTAACATCTATGGCAAAGAAATACCAGTTATTACGTGTGGAACAAATAAAAATGGTTTGTATAAAGTTGAACATAAAGATGACACCGGATTAAGTGAAGAAGGTTGGAAAAAAACAGAGTATCGTTTTGCCGGAGTAAATTATAAAGATGCCAATACTTCATATGTTCATAATTATGTAAACTTTAATGAAGAAAAGTGGCGAATAATAGGTTTAGTTAATGTTAAAACTAAAGATGAAACTTATGAGCAACGATTAAAAATTGTTCGAACAGATGAAATCACTGACCAAAAAGATTTTGGAAGTTATTATTGGGATACAAGTACAAATAATTGGAAAATATCAAAATTAAAAACAATGCTTAACGGTATTTACTATAATAGTACGAATGGAAATTGTTATATAAATAGTAGTACACCAGGTCAATGTGATTTTGAAAGTGGAAGTACATTACCCAAAGGATTAGATGAAACAGCCCGAGGAATGGTAGATGGAGAAGTTACATGGAATTTAGGAGGTACCAAAGATTATCAAAATTCAACAAATGGTTTAGTGACGAATTGGTATACCTATGAAAGAGGAACGACAGTGTATGATGACAGTCAACCAACGGAGTGGACATTAAATGATGATGAATCAGAACATAAAGGAGTAGGGTTAATTTATCCGAGCGATTATGGATACGCAAGTCATGGAGGAAGCAAAGGAAGAGATTTTTGCTTTGCCAAAGAATTATTAAACTGGGATACAAAAGATTATAAAACAAACTGTGCCAATAACGATTGGTTAAAGCCAAGTAGTAGCTATTTATGGACGATTACGCCGGATTCGGGCCATTCCTACCGTGCGTTCCGTGTCACCTCGTCGGGGTATGTCAACAGCCACAACTACGGCGACGTCTATTACTCCGGCGTCGTCTGGCCCGTCGTGTATTTAAAAGATTCAGTACAAATTACTAATGGAAATGGTACTTTTGAAAATCCTTACAACCTTGAGTCGGTGCTGGTTAGCGAGTTTTAAAGGCGCAAAGGAAATGCTAATTTAAGACCTGACCTTGTCAAGTCTAGTGTGTAAATTTTTTAAATTGACTTAAGGAATAATTGTTTGTATAATTTTTGTCAGGTGATTGTGATGTCTATTTCTCTTGTGGTGCCTTGTTATAATGAGGAAGAAAACATATTTCCTTTTTTTGAAAAATGTTTGGAAGTCTTTAAAGAAGAAAAAGATATTGAATATATTTTTATAAATGATGGAAGTAAGGATTATACTTTTGGGAAGATTAAAGAACTTATTAAAACTTATTCTAAATATAATATTATTGGCTTAAATTTTTCACGTAACTTTGGTAAAGAAGCAGCTATGTTAGCTGGTATGAAAAAAAGTAAGGGAGATTATGTAGCAATTATTGATGCTGATTTGCAACAAAATCCTAAATATGTAAAGGAAATGGTTAGATATTTAAATGAAAATCCTGATTGTGATGAAGTTGCTTGTTATCAAGAAAAACGAAAGGAATCTAAATTATTAATATTTTTTAAAAAAATGTTTTATTCTTTAATTAATAAATTAAGTGAAGTAAATTTTGAACCTAATGCATCTGATTTTCGTTTGTTAAGAAGAAATGTTGTTAATTCTTTAATTGAAATGGAAGAATATTATCGTTTTTCTAAAGGCCTTTTTTCTTTTGTGGGTTTTAATACTTATTATATGCCTTATCAAGTTGAAGAAAGACTTCATGGTAAATCTTCTTGGTCAATTATAGGTCTTTTTAAGTATGCTATTAATGGAATTATTAGTTTTTCCCTGATACCTTTAAAATTTGCGACAGTGTTTGGTTGTTTTTCATTTTTGCTTTCAATTATATATTTGTTATTTATTGTTGTTCAAAAGTTTACGGTAGGAATTGATATTATTGGTTATCCAACTGTTGTATGTTTAATTTTATTTTTTGGGGGTTTACAAATGATTTTTTTAGGAATTATTGGTGAATATTTAGGAAGAACATACATTGAATCGAAAAAACGACCAAAATATATCATTAAAAATGAGATTAATTTTAATAACTTACGGGGGGGGGGTACTAATGAAAAGAATTAAAGCTTTTTTTTCAAGTGAGTTAGGATTGTTACTTGTTAAATACACTTTATTATTTTTTTTATGTTCAACTTTTATTGGCGGTATTTTTAGTCGTTATGGAAAAGAATTTATTTGGGGTGTGGATGGAATAGGCCAACATGTTATAAATTTAAGATACTTTAGAAGTATGCTTATTAATTTTTTTAAAACAGGTCATTTATCTTTTTTTACATGGAAAATTGGCGTTGGTTTTGATTTATATAGTAATTATGCTTATTATATATTAGGCGATTTTTTTTCATATTTAGCTGTTTTATTTCCAACTAAGAGTATTGAAGTTTTATACGGTATTTTAATTTTTATAAGATTATATGCTGTTGGTTTATCCTTTATTGCTTATTGTCATTTTAAAAAAAGAGAAACATTTTCAACTTTAATTGGAGCTTTAATGTATGTTTTTTGTATCTTTAGTTTTTATTCAGGATTTAGGCATCCTTATTTTCTTAATCCTTTGATTTTATTACCTTTGTTATTAATGGGAATTGAAAAAGTAATTTTGGAAAATAAAATAACGTTTTACATTATAATTTTAGCGTTTACCTATATAGTCAATTTCTATTTTGCTTATTCTTTATCAATAATTATAGGTATTTATGGAATTATTTTAACAA
This sequence comes from uncultured Bacilli bacterium, assembly GCA_947626425.1. Taxonomy (GTDB): domain Bacteria; phylum Bacillota_I; class Bacilli_A; order RF39; family UBA660; genus Ventrenecus. The sequence goes on from CANQRX010000049.1 coordinate 3,350, forward strand.
TTTGGAAGTATTATTCACAAGGACTAAAAAAAGTTATTCAAGTATTATTAAAAGTTTTAATGTATAGTTTAATTGGAATTATGATATCAGGTGTGGTATTAATTCCAACATTGATGGCATTTTTTAATTCGGAACGAGTGGGTACGAATGTTGTTTATCCTTATGATTTTAATTACTATCGTTTATTTTTAAGTCGAATACTTACTTCTGATAATTTAGGTTATAGTACAATTTTATCGGGGCAATCGTTAATTGTTATAATTTTGCCTTTAGCAATTAGGCGGTGGCGTCAAAATAAGGCAATAATGTTTACAATGCTTATTTTAATAATTCCTCTTTTATGGTCTTTGGCAGGTTCGTTAATGGCGGGATTTAGTTTTCCTAACAATCGCTGGAGTTATGTTTTTTTGTTTTTCCTAGCTTATTTAACGACAGAGATTTTAACTTCCAAAATTAAACTGGATTGTAAGGACTATTATTTTATAGCAGGAGGCCTTTTAATTTTTTTCGGGTGGAATTTTCTTTTTGGAGTTGGCTTAAGTTATTATGTTGAAATGCAACTGGTTTTGGCAATTGTTTTTCTTTTAATTATTATTTATCAAAAGCAATTAAAAAAATGGTGGCAATTTCTTTTTTTAATTACTTATGTTTTTAATATTGTTTATAGTATAAATAAAGCTTTTGATATTGAAACAATGGGCGTTACAACCCCAACTGGTTTTATTGATCAAAATAGTTTAACTAATAAACTTAATACGAATAACGAGGCAATTGCTGATTATAGTGAAGCTTTAAAGTATATTAAAAATAATGACAATGGCTTTTATAGAATAAGTAAATATCCTTATGGGGAATACAACGAAAATTTTTCTTTAATGAAAAACTATAATTCAATTAGTCATTATTTATCGATAACTCCTCAAGTTTATAGTAATTTAAATGTTGATTTAAAAAATTTTGATTATTATTTAAGTTATGGTTTTCGGGATTTTAATTACCGGACGAAAATCACTACTTTGTTAGGAATTAAATATTTAATCCATGATAAAAGTAATGTTCTTCTTCCATATGGCTATAATAAAACGGATTATAAAGGTCCATCTTTTGTTTATCAAAATCAATATGCCTTACCGTTTGGAGTTTTATATACCAATTATATTAATGAAGAAGAATTTAATAATTTATCAAGTTTAGAAAAAGAAAGTAGTCTTTTAAAAACAACGATGTTAATGGAAAAACCAAAAACAATTGAATTAATAGAACAAAATAATTTAAATTTTAAAATTTCCGAAGTAAATTATGAAATAATTGATGAAAATAAAATTATAAATGATTCTAAAATAAATATAACAAATGCGAAAAAAAATACTTTTAAAATTAAAATTGAACCTTTGGATAATAAAGAATTATATGTAGGTTTTGATAATTTAAATTTTGATGCTTATTCGAAAAAAGAAATAATTAATCTAAATATAAAAAACGATTTAGTTAATCAAGCTAAAGTTAAAAATAGTTATCGCTGGTATCAAAAAGATAATGGTTATGATTTAAAAATTGAATATAACAAAACTAATCAATATCGTTATATTAGAGATTATCGTAATAGTCCTTATTATATGAATATTTTTGATTTTTTAGTTAATTTGGGTTTTTATAATCAAGCAAATGATGAAATAATGATTTCTTTATCTAAAATTGGAAATTATTCTTTTGATAATCTTAAGGTTTATGCTGTAGGTTATGATGATTATGAAGATGATATTAAAAAATTGCAAAAATCTAATTTTCAAGTTTTAGAAGTTAACGATGGTTATTTAAAAGGAAAAACTAATACTTTAGAAGACGGAATACTTCAATTTCAAACTTTGTATAATAAAGGATTTAAAGTTTTTGTTGATGGTAAACAAGTAGAAACTTTAATTTCTAATAAATATTTTTTAGGAATTGAACTAACAAAAGGTTCTCATGAAATAATTTTGAAATATCGTAATCCAAATTTAAAAAAAGGTTTAATGATAAGTACTTTTGGGATTATGTTTTTAATAGGTTTAATTGTTTATCGAAGAAAGATGGTGAAAAATGATGATTAAACAAAAAGTTAAAGTTGAAAACAAAGATTTTCGATGTTTAGTTTTAAAATATACAGGTCTTTTTCTAGTTTTTGCTACTTTAATTTTGGTGATTTTTGCCAAATATAATAAAGGTTTTATATGGAGCTCTGATGGATTGGCACAGCACATAGTTAATTTACGTTATTATCGGTTTTTAATTGTAAATTTTTTAAAAACAGGTAGTTTATCAACCTTTACATGGAAAATTGGAATGGGCTTTGATTTACTAGGAAACTTAGCTTATTATATTTTAGGAGATTTCTTTTCTTTATTTGCTCTTTTTTTACCAACTAGCCAAATTGAACATCTTTATGGATTTTTAATTTTTATAAGATTATATTTTGTTGGTTTTTCATTTTTAATATTTTGTCGATATAAAAAGCTTAATAATATATCATCTTTAATTGGGGCTTTAATGTATGCTTTTTGTTTTTATAGTTTGTATGCTAATTTTCGCCATCCGTACTTTGCTAATCCAATGATTATTTTTCCTTTTTTACTAATTGGTATTGAAAAAATTATTTTAAAAGACGAAGTAAAATTTTATACTATTATTATTTTTTTAACTTATGTAATTAATTTTTATTTTGCTTATATGCTTTCAGTTGTTATTGCTTTGTATGGCATTATTTTAGCAATTTATCATTACCGTTACGATGGAATTAAAAAAATTATTTTGGTTTTAGGAAAAACATTATTATATAGTTTAGTAGGTATTGCTTTAGCGGCTTTTATATTGTTTCCAACCGCGATGGCTTTTTTAAATTCTGAAAGAGGGGGAAGTACCACAATTTATCCGTATGTTTTTGCTTATTATCGTAATTTTTTTAGCAAATTGTTAACTATGAATACAACTGGTTATTGGGTAAACTTGGGTTGTTCTTCTTTTATTTTAATAAGCTTACCAATCTTTATTAGACATCGTAAACAAAATTATCCATTATTTATAAATTTATGTTGTTTAATGATTCCCCTTTTAATTAGTCAAGTTGCTTCTGTTTTTTGTGGTTTTAAATATCCAAATAATCGCTGGTGTTTTGTTATTCCTTTTTACTTTTCTTATATAACTTCATTATTTTTAAATAAAGACCTTAAATTAAAAAAACAAGATTTAATGGCAATGGCTGTATTCATTCTCATGTATTTATTAATTAATGCTTTATTTGAAATTGGTTTAACTTATTATACACAGGGGCAAATTTTCATTGCTTTAATTTTTCTAATTGTTTATTTAAATAAAGAAAAGTTATCCAAAAAATATTCACTTTTCTTAACCATAATTTTTGCAGTTGGAATTATATCTTCAATATATTGTCTTTTTGAAGTAAAAAACGGTATTTTTTATGTTTCGGAATTTTATGATAAAAATTCTTTAGAAACTGTACTTGATACTTCTAATAAGGCAATTCCTGATTTTGATAAGGCTTTAAAATTTTTGAAAGCAAATGATAATGGTTTTTATAAAATAAGTAAGTATCCTTATGATTTTGAAAATGTTTCGATGCTTAAAAATTTTAATTCAATTGGGCATTATTATTCTTTAACTAATCAAAATATTGGGCGTCTTGGTAGAGATTTAAATAATGTTGATTATTATTTAAGTCATGGTTTAAGAGAATTTAATTATCGAACGAAAATAACGACCCTTTTAGGAGTTAAATATTTCATTAACGCGAATAAAGCAAAAACAGTTTTGTATGGCTATGAGAAACTAGATTATAATGGAACTTCGGAGCTTTATCAAAATAAATATGCTTTACCTTTTGGAGTTTTATACACAAGTTATATTGATATGGCAGATTATGAAAAACTATCAAGTTTAGAAAAAGAAAGTAGTTTATTAAAAACTATGGTTTTAAATAAAAAGCCAAAAAAAATAAATCTTTCTAAATCTAATTTAGATTTTTCAAAAATTAAAACAATTGATTATGAAATAATTGATCAAAACAAAATATTAAGTGATAATGATATTATAGTAACTAATTCTCAAAAAAATAGTTTTAAAATTAAAATAGGTGATATAAAAAATAAAGAATTATATATTAGTTTTAAAAACTTAACAAAGGACGCTTTTTCAAAAGAGGAAATGATTAAACTTAATTTAAAAAATAATTCTTCATTAATTGATCAAGCAAAAGTAAAAAATCAATATAAATGGTATCAAGAAAACTATGGTTTTAATTTAAATGTTAATTTTAATAATTTTACTCAATCAAGAATTATTCAAGATTATTATACCAGTCCTTATTATATGGATATAAATGACTTTACTTTTAATTTAGGATATTATGAAGAAACAAATAAAGAATTAACGATTTCATTTTCAACTATTGGTAAATATCATTTTGATAATATTTCTATTTATGCAGTAGATATGGGAGATTATGAAGATGATATTAATAGATTAAAAGAAGCAAATTTTGAAGTTGTTGATTATCAAGATGGTTATTTAAAAGGAACAGTTAAAACGAGAATAGATGGAATATTACAATTTCAAACATTGTATGATGATGGTTTTGAAGTTTTTGTTGATAATCAAAAAGTTGATAAATTAGTTGCTAATAAATATTTTTTAGGAATTGAATTACCAAAAGGCTTTCATGAAATAGAAATTAAATATCATAATCCTTATTTAAAAAAGGGAATTATTATTTCATTTATAGGTTTAATTAGTTTGCTGTTTTTATTGTGGCAAAGGAAAAAGAAGTCGATTTAAATTGACATGAAAGTCTTGAAAAAAGAAAGTTATTAACTTATAATTTTAGTAGAAAATAGGAAGGAAAAAGATAAATGAAAATAGAAAATTATAAGTTAAAAACAAGCAAAAAAACAAAGATTTTAATTGGAAGTATGGTAGGAATAATGGCTTTAGGGGGGGGGGTATTTACTAAATAAAAGTTTAGGAAAATATCAGGTAGAACAAAGTTTTCCAATAATGAATGGGAAAATTCAAGTAAACAGTGGCGATGTATCAATCATTGCTGTGAATGTTGATGGTGTAGCAAATACTTCAATACCGGCTAAAAATTCAGGAAAAAATTTTCAAAAGGCGGATTGCACGAATGGAGCAACTGGTTCATGGGATCGAAGTAATTGGCGATTTTTATTAAGTGGTTTAACGCAAACAAAAACAAAATGTACTTTATATTTTGTTACAGGGCAAGTAACAGGAGAACAAAGTTGTGAAAATAAAATGGAAGATTTATTAGAAAATGATAAAAATCAGGTTAAACCAAGCTTAGTAAGTGATGATAATAACATTAGATACATAGGGAGTAATCCTAATAATTATGTAAAATTTAATAATGAAACGTGGCGAATAATTGGTTTAATGGATGGAATCCAAACAAAGGACCATGGAACACAAAGATTATTAAAAATAATAAGAGAAAAACTACCTACGAGTTTAAGTTGGGATTCGTCAGTATTAAGTGTTAATAGTGGATATGGAGTAAACGAATGGAGCCAAGCAGACTTAATGACTGTCTTAAATGGTGATTATTTTTACGGACGAAACGGAAGTGATAAATGTTACAATAATTACAACGAAACAACAACGACATGTCCCGACTGGACACAAGTAGGTTTAAAAACTGAAGCCCAAAATATGGTAGAAGAAGTGACCTGGAATACAGGAACATCAATCGGAACAGAATCAGTATGGCGAGCTCAAAATTTTACACCTCAGCAATATATGTGGGAACGAAGTACAAATCACGGAAAACAATGCTCAAGTAGTTCAAGTTCTTGTAATGATGGTGTAACGCGCCAAACGACATGGACAGGAAAAGTAGGCTTAATGTATCCATCAGATTATGGTTATGCAACAGATGGAGGAGGCGATTTAATGAAGAGAGGCCAATGCTTGTATACGCCATTATATAGTTGGGATAATTCAAGTTATAGCTATTGTAAAGACAATGATTGGCTATTCTATTCTAATAACTATCAATGGACAATGACACCTGCGCCGGATTCTTCGTATGCTAGCAATATGTTCCTTGTCTGCGCGAAGGGTTTTGTCAGCGGCTACAAAGCTTCCATTGCTTACGCGGTTCGTCCCGTCGTGTATTTAAAGTCTTCCGTTAAAATTATTGGTGGAACAGGCGAAGAAGGTAGTCCGTTCGAGTTAAAACTTGAATGATAATGAGTCTTGCACTTTCCTCTAAATATTTATATAATGAGGTTGGAGGAAACTTATGAAAGAAATACCATATGGAATAATAGATTATAAAGATTTAATTTTAGAAAATTACTATTATATTGACCTTGTCAAGTCTAGTGTGTAAATTTTTAAAATTTTAGTTACTGTTTTGTGACTTGCACCAAGAAAAGAGTGAGAATTTTTAAAATTTTCACTTTTTAAACTATCACAGGATT
>CANQRX010000050.1 GCA_947626425.1 uncultured Bacilli bacterium
AGGGCTTTACTTATGAAAACGGAAATTATTTTATTTGATGAAGCAACAAGTGCTTTAGACAATAAAACCCAAAGTCAAATTCAACAAGCTATTAATAATTTAAAAGGTGAGTATACTATTTTGGTAATCGCCCATCGCCTTTCAACTGTTATTGATTCTGATCGAATTTTTGTTGTTGATGATGGAAAAATAATTGATCAAGGTTCGCATAAAGAATTATTAAAATCCTGTAATTTTTATAAAGAATTATATAATAAAGACCTCAAAAATCTTCAAAAATAGAAAGTTTTGCTATTTAATACAGAAAAACAATGATTTCAAATTGGACCATTTTTTGGTTAATTTACAACACCTTTTTTTAGTTTGATGTCAATTATAAGAGAATTTGTATTATTAAAATATAAAGAAAAATGCAAATAGAGTATGAAATCAATTCTCCATTTGTATGGATTTTGAAAATGAAATCATTTAACTTCTTATTAATTTTTACTATTATCCTAGTTAAATATTTAATTATAAATTGTGTCATTATGGGGGTGCTTTTAAATTAACTTTTAATATGTTATACTAAAAAAGTATTGGAGGTGTCGTTATGAAAAAAAATGATGTTTTTGATTATGCAAACTGGTTTTTGGAAAATAATTTGGATACTCCTAGAAATACTTTTAAAGGAAATATGAAATTACAAAAATTATTATTTTTTGCTCAATTAATAAGTTTAGCTAAAAACAATAAACTATTATTTAATGAAGAATTCTGTGCGTTTGAAAATGGTATGGTAATGGAAAGTGTACGTCTTGAATACAAAAATAATTTAGCTAATTTGCTAAAATATAAACGAAAAAAACTTTCGGATGAAGATTTAGAAGTGTTAGAATTAACAAAAGATATTTATGGTGGTGAAAATGCAGATACGTTGTCTAATATGTCTCATCAGTTTGAATATTGGAAAAAATATCTAAGTTTATCAAATGAAGAAAATGATTATAAAAATAAAAAGAAATCGGTAGTTCCTAATAAAGAATTAAAATTAGAACTTGATAATATCCGTGATGTTTTAGATGCGTATAGGATAATGAATTCTAAGGAATATAAAGAAATGGAAGATTTAGACTATTAATGGAGTTAGAAGTAGGAATGTTTATTTTATACCACCAAATTTTGCAAGTGGAGAACTAAATTCACAGTTGAAAAAAAGATTGATGCTAATTATTTATAAAAATTATCAAGATAATACATTAATGTTGATTAATATATCTAAAGTAGATGGAAAGCCAGCTTGGCTCACATATCCCTTTAATGTTTTAATAAGAAATTATAAACCGCCTTTGCCAAAGCTATCATTTGCTAAAATAAATGATAACTATATAATTGAAAATTTTAAAGGTTTAGATAAGTATTTATATAAAAATGGTCAAAAAATTGATTCACTTGAACTTAAAAATATTATTTATAGATATAACAAATATGTTAAAAATAATAAAATTGAGTTGACCTCATTTACAAAAGATGATTTTTTAAAAATAAATTAAATTTTGGATTATAAATTAATTGTTAAATAAAAACTGTCAAAATATTTTGACAGCTATTTTTATTGGATTAAAATTAATTTTGTGCTATTGCGAATATCAGTGTTTAATAAAATAACATCGTGATTATATAATTGCATGGAATCACCATTAAATAACATGGTATTTTCATTAATTGGAAAATTACCATTACTTAGTTCATAGATTCCTTTGTTTAATCTTTTAATAATTACCCCAATTTTTTGATTTACTGGTAAGAACATATCAAATGTCATGTTTATTTGAGGGATTATTACTTTAACATTAACTTTATCATTCATAATTTTTTCTCCTTACATGAATTTAACTGTTTCGGTTGTGGCATTTTTAATTAAAGTAATATTACTATTACCTAAATTTATGTTGTTGTATTCCATAATGACATCAAAGATACTTTGACTGTCAAAGTTTTTGCCTAACCAAATACCATTATATCTTTTAAATAAGGTGTCTAATTTTGAGTCGCTTAAAGCTTCAATTCCGCGTTCACTATCATAGAAAATATATTTAAAATTGGTTAAATTTTTAGAATTTAAAACTAATTGTTCAATTGTGACTGTTTCATTATTTTCTTCTTTTTTCTTTTTTAAATGATCTTCTAAGCTAACGTAACCTAGGAATATTATGACAAACTCATTGTTTGAAGCTTCTTGTTGATATTTTAAGACGTTGGTATTAATTATTTTTAAAACATCTTCAAAACTAGAATCATAATATTTAACGTTTTCTTCAAACTCAATGTTTAAATTTTTTAAGGAGTTAATTATAATAACTTTGTTATTTAGGGCTATTAATAGTTTAGCAAGTAGGGGAAAGAAGTTTTTGGCTGGCGTGTGCGAATTAGCGGATATAGTAGTTATTAAATTATTAAAATTGTAAGTACTAGGTTGAGCAGTATTAATATTAATACCTAACGGAACATCATTTAAGGTATGTAGTGATTTAGCTATTAATTCGTAGGTAACTTCATCAGGTAGAGTTGGAACTCTTTTGGCTTTAATATTAATCGCTTGTTTTAATTGATTGATTACATATTTAATATTTTTATCATATTCATCTTCATTAAAGACTAAGGCGGTTTGAAATTCAAATATTTTATTTATTTCAATTAATCCTCGTCCGGCATTTTTTTTCGGAATAATTTTAGTATTGAAATAAACTTGGTAATCGGAAGAATCGGTTAAATTCAAAACGATTTTTTTCGGGAAATTATTTTCCATTAAGTAGCCTAAGGCATTTCCTTGGGTTGATGTAGTAATAACAATGATACCTACTTTAGAGCAATCTCTTGTAAAATTCATAAATTGATTGTCGATTAAATTTTCAAAATTTTCTTTAAATATTTCATATTGATTAATGATTAAGACTATGGTAGGGAAAGGGCATTTTTGACTTTCCACATCATGGTCAAAATTGCCACCATTTTCACTGTAGTAAGCAAATCTTTTTTGTTTTTCATCTTGAAGCATATAGATTAAAAATTTAATTTTATTAAAGCTTGCGCCAGTTAATACTTCACCAACTTGAGGAGCTTGACTGAAAATTTTTAATTTTTCGGCCCCAAAATCAATAACATAAATATTAACTTCGGTTGGATGATAAGAGGTGATTAATGAGTAAATTAAAGTTGAAAGAAGAGTTGATTTACCCGTTGCTGTTGCCCCTAAAATAAAAGTATTTTTGGTTTGAGATAAAGGTAGGGTTACTAAGCCTTGTTTTTGGTTTGCAGGGTCATCGTATTCGCCAATAATAGGATTAATAAAAAATTTTTTGGTTACGGGCTTGTATTTTTGAAGTAAATCGTTGTAGTAAATTTTTTCGGGAATATTATCTAACCACAATTTTGAAAATTTGATGTTTTCTTTGATGGCTAGGTCATATAAATATTTAACGATATTGGTTAATTGATCTCCATAGTTTGTGGTGTCATCTCGTTTTATTTCTTCTTTTAAAACTTTAATAGTTTCGCCGTTTGAATTTAAAACTAAAATATCATCATCTAATTTTTTGAGGATTTTATCACTTGGTTGATATTTGGCGCCTGTCCAACCTGATTGACCCATTTCGTATAATTCATCATTACCTACTTGGAGAAAAAATCGTCCGGCATCTTTAATGTAAGCCGCATCAGGTTTTTTTAATAATTCATTAGAATCTTCGGTAGTTTGAACTTTTAAACAAACGCGAAATCTCGTATTGGACCAAATTTGATCATCGACAACACCACTTGGTTTTTGAGTAGCTAAAATTAGGTGGACACCTAGGCTTCTGCCAATTCGGGCTGCGGAAACTAATTCGTCCATAAAATCGGGTTGTTGAGCTTTTAATTCGGCAAATTCATCAGAAATAATGAATAAATGAGACATTGGTTCGTCAACTTTACCTTCGCGATAGAGACGTTGATATTTATAAATATCAATCGTACTTTCATTATTTTTTTCTCGCGCTTCGTTAAATACTTTTTGGCGACGTTCTAGTTCACTTTTTATTGACACTAGGGTCCGGTTCATTTCTGATTTATCTAAGTTGGTTATTGTTCCGACTAAATGAGGAATTTTGACTTTTGTTTCGCGGTTTTCAAAGGCCCCTGCTAAACCACCACCTTTATAGTCGATTAAAACAAATTGAACTTCGTAAGGATGATAATTGATAGCCATTGATAAAATGTAAGTAATGATAAATTCTGATTTACCAGAACCAGTTGAACCAGCAATTAAACCATGCGGTCCATGATATCTTTCATGTAAATCTAATTCGACAAGTTTGTTATTTTCTTTAATGCCAATTAAACCTTTTAATGAGGTAGTTGGGTCATTTTCTATCCATCTTGAGGAAATGTTTAATTGATCGATATTACCAACACTGTACATTTCTAAAAATGATAAAGAACTTGGAATAGAATAAATTTTGCTTTTGATATTTAATGGAATATTAGAAATTATTTTGGAATATTTATAAATATCTAAATTAGGAGTATAAGTGGTTTTAAAAAATATTTGTTCATTATTATGAGTATTTTTTTTGATAATTATGCCATTATCTTCAATGATTTGCACGATGGATTGGAATTTACTTGGTAAGTTTTTAACAGTTGGTTCAAAAATTAAAAGCGAAAAGCCAATATTTTTGGGATTGTTAACAATTTTATCGATAATGGAAAGTTCTCTTGCTAGTTTATAGTCATCGGAAACAATAAGATAATATTCAGAGTATTGATTATCAGAAGTTTCCAAGGTTTCTTTTGTCCTTGCTTCATAAATTTGTTCTAAGTATAGGGATAATTGAGAGACTTGATCTTCATTTACAACGAAAAATCGTCGATCATATTCTTTATTCCAACTATGAGGGACATATTTTAAATATTCCCAGTTTCGCTCATTTTCTTCATTAGTAACGGTGATAATTTTTAAATCATTTCCACTGTGAAAATACAAAATTTGGAGCATTAGGGAATGGATATAATCATATTTATATGGCGCATCGATAACAATTGGACAAATAATATTTTCAGTTAACGATATAGTTGTGGGGACATTTTTTAATTCTAGTTTTTTATTAGCAACGTCAATGACCATGTCTCGTAAATTGTCATCATATAAAGAAAATTCTTTTTTGGGGGCACTGACTTTAATTTTGGCTGGCAAGTTACCAATTCCTAAAACTATAGATAGAAAATCATCATCGCTAATTTCTCGGTTCCACACACCATTACAATTATTTAAAATGTTAGCTTCAATTTTATCAAGTGATAAATTATTGGTTTTTAAAATTGTTTCTTGTTTAATAATTATTTCTTCAATGTTTTCTTGTTTTTTAGAAACGTATTCTTTATATTTTCTTTGTCTTAGTTTTTCCTTTTTTTTAGCTAAGTGACTTTGATATTTTTCCATGGCCATTGGAATAAATAAACTTGATATTAAAATAAGGCCAAAGACGGTTACTTCAATTAAAAAGCTTATGGCATCTAGGGAACCAGCAAGAAATTGGCGAATACTATTAACAAGCGTCACCCCTGAAATTAAACTAAAAATAGCTGAGGAACCTACAGTAAAAATCGCTGGCATTTTTTGATATTGTTCTTTAGAAGGGGGACTGTCAAACTCAATGTTTACTTCTTCAATATTATTTTTAAGACGAGGGGTATGGACAAACACTTGGTTTTCATTATATAACTTCGCATGTTTTTCACTTTCATTTAGAGGCGTTAGAGGTTGATTAATTTGTTGATTGACAATATTTGGTAATCCTGAAATTTCTAAATCTTTAATAAAATCAGAAATAAGGAGAAAATCTTTCATAAAAATAATTTCAATTCCATAAATAAAAATTGTGTCTCCAGCTTCAATTTTGGCTATATTAAAGGCGTGTTTGTTAAAATAGGTAGAAATAGGATTTTGATCTTTTTTTTGAACAAAATAATATTCTCCATTGCGGATAATTGAACAGATTACGCCTTGGAATAAATTATAAAATATTTGGCAATTAGTCATATTACCGATATGAATTTCAGGAATGTTTACTATTGAGTAAGTTTTATAATTTGCCATATCTGGTAAGATATAGATAGATAAATAGGAAGGAAGATCATAAAATTCGAGAAGAAAAAAAGTGTTTTCGGTTAAGAGTAGAAAATCGATTTGGCTGTTATTTTTAATTACTTTAACTTTGTCATCAGAATAAATATACCATTGGTTATTTTCGGTTTTTAAACTTAAAATTTCGTTATAAATAATGGAATTAAGACTATAATCAAAGGCAATTGAAAAAGAACTTTCCGCTTTCTGGGGTATTTGAAAATACTGAACTTTTCTTTCATCACATATTAATAATTTCATATTCTAACACCCTTCCAATTCTTAAGTATCTTTCTTAAACTCTATTATACATTTTCTATACTTAAATGACAATTAAAAAAAACAAAACTTGGTTTTAGTTTTGTAAAATTTTAATAATTGTGATATTTTTCCATATTTTTAAAATTACATTTTGCAATTTCTAAAAGTTTACTTTCACCATATTTTCTTACAATTTCGGCTGCGACTTTATCAACGTTTTCCCCAGCTCCTTTAGGAAGAGGAATGTGAAGTTCGTCACTTAATTTATCCATGGCTTTTAAAAATTCATAACGACTTATACAACTTGCAACGGCAACCGATGCACATAGACTTTCCGCTTTCGTAATGAAAGTTATGTCTGTCACTTTTTCTACAGCTTCTTTTAGATGTTCGAAGTATTTTCGTGGAAAAACAAATTGATCGATGACAATTTTATCATAAGGGTAGCCTTTTTGTTTAAGTTTATATAAAACTTTATTATGTAAAATGGCTTTAATTTTATTCATATTGTAACCTAAATCTTGGTATTTGTTATACTCGGGATTGGAAAGTTCAAAAGTTACGGATGGGATTTCTTTAATTAAAGTGGGAGCAATAGCTCTTATTTTTTCATCAGTTAACTTTTTAGAATCTTTTACACCCAGTTCTTCTAGTAAAGGAACTTTATCTTTAGTGACATAAGAAGCTGTAACTACAATTGGGCCAAAAAAATCACCAGTTCCAACTTCATCAGAACCAATGGTATCAATATTATAGAGGCTTGATCTTTCTTTCTTTTCCTTTTCTTTTTTATCTTTACCTTCATTAATGTTAATGGTTCGACCGGTTAATTTTTTTTCAATTTCGACCCACATTTGGGCATCAATATCAGCACTTACGCCTTGAAACATAACTTTGCCTGATTCATAAAGCGTAACAATGGTATCACAATCCATTGCTTGAAATACGGCATAAGGCGGCGTTTTATCACGTCGCTTATCTTCATAATATTCGACCATTTTTTCTTTTAAACGGTCACTTACTTTAAATACTATAGTCATACACTCACCTAGGAGTTATTTTAACATATTTTTTTTGCTTTTCAATAAATTTTATAATATAATGAGTCTAGGAGGTAGTTATGTTTGGATTAGTGGATATAATTATTATTTTATTTTTGGCAATGGGGGTTATTGTTGGTTATAAAAGAGGGGTTTTTAAAAGTGCTGTAATGTTTTTAGGAACTATTTTAGTTTTAGTTTTAGCCTTTTATTTAAAAAATCCGGTTTCCGAAATTATGTATAAAAACTTGCCATTTTTTAATTTAGGTGGGGCTTTCGCAGGCGTGAAAGTTTTTAACATAATTGTTTATGAAGCACTTGCATTTTTAATTGTTTATGCTTTATTAATGGTTTTATTAAGAGCTATAATAAAACTAACAGGCTTGTTTGAACTTCTTTTAAGATTTACAATTATTTTAGGAATTCCTTCCAAAATTTTAGGGGCTATTTTTGGATTTTTTGAAGAATATGTTTTTACTTTTTTAATTTTATTTTTATTCGCCCGATTAAGTTTAACAGCTCCTTATGTTGCCGAGAGTAACATGGCTCAAAAAATATTAAAAAATAGTCCTATTATTTCGGATATTACCAAAGATTATTATCAATCATTTGAAGAAATTTACAGTTTGAAAGATAAATATCAAAATACGCAAGATAAGGTTGCCTATGAAAAAGAAGCATTAGAAATTTTGTTAAAGTATAAAATTATAACACCAAAGGCAGCTGAAGATTTAGTAGTTCGTGGGAAATTAGACTTTGAAGGAATCGAAAACATTATTAATCAATACAAAGGAGAATAAAAGATGATAAAATATTTAAATGGCAATTTTCAAGATGAAGTAAAAAAAGATTTAGTTTTAGTAGATTTTTATGCCGATTGGTGTGGCCCTTGTCGAAGAATGGGACAAATATTAGAAGGTTTTACGGATTGCGATGTTTTAAAAGTAAACGTCGATGAATACCCCGAAGTAGCTCGGGAATACAAAGTTATGTCAATTCCGACTTTGATTTTATTTAAAGATGGCAAAGATGTAAAAAAACATATTGGAATTTTGGATAGTGAAGAATTAAAAGATTGGCTTAAAGATGATTAATTATAATAGGAATTTCAAAATTGGAGTTTCTTTTTATTTTATAATAAAACAGATTTTGAAATATTAATAAAAAATAAAATAATTAATCATACTTGTGATATAATCTTGATGGGATAGGTGTGATATGGATGAAAAAGAAATTAAAAAAATTAAAGCTTTTGATTTTGATCGAAATAGTTTTGTTTTTGCCAACTAATGTTTATGCAAAAGTAATTGCAATTAATGATATTTCCACTGAATTTGTTAAATCAAATATTGTTAGTCTGCTTAATGGTTCCGATGGGGATATTACTGCCTCTGCTGATGAAGAATCACAGACATTTAATGTATATATGAAACAGCAAAAAATTGTGACTTTTAATTATACAGATGATTATATCGAATATGATAATCGGTTAGGAGAAATAACCCAAGAAACTGCTAACAAAGATTTTATTAATGCTTTTATGATTTCAGGTTTAATGGGATCAATTCTTAAACTAAGTGGAATTGATAATCAAAATTTACCAGACATAGATGAAAAAAATTTTACTGATACATTTGAAACATATGGGTTAGAATTTATAACCGAGCCTTATTCTTTTAATGGAACAAATGAGTTTGGTAGCTGGAGCGTGAAAGGGGATTTTATTAAATATTTTAAAGTATCACTTGATTCAGAAAAAATTGAAGCTTTAATGACGAAGTATGGAACTGAAGTGTCACAGGTTCCAAGTAAAGATTTAATTGCGAACTTAACTCCAACTTTGAAAGCAGAAAATGTTAAAGATGATTCAGTAACTTTATATCCACGACTTCCCTATAATGGTGAAGATTTAAAGGAAACAATTTATTGTGATATTTATCGTTCAACTGCCGAGAATGGTCCTTATGATAAAATAAATGATGATAAAGTTGATTGTTTAAATAATACTGGAGTGGTAGACAAGAAGTTAAAAAGTGATACAGTTTATTACTATAAAACTAGAGTAGTTGATGGGGTTAATTTTAGTGATGTTTTAAAAGTAACTACTAGCAAAGCATCAATAGTTGAACCTGAACCTTTGCCTCAAATAACATCTTCAAATAATAATAGTAATCAATTAGCAAATGAAGTAAAAAATGAGGAAGAGATTGAAAATCCTGATACTGGTTTATTTTTTCCTTTTACGGCTATATCTTTAATGTTATTAGTTAGTATTTTAATATTTGTTTATACTAGAAAGAAATCTGTCTTTAAAAAAATTTAAATTTAAAGGCACTTTTTTTATAATTGACAGACGGGGGGGGGGTATGTGGTAGAATTAGTTATAAGG
>CANQRX010000051.1 GCA_947626425.1 uncultured Bacilli bacterium
TAGTTATTAACTTATAATTTTAATAGAAAATAGGAAGGAAAAAGATAAATGAAAATAGAAAATTATAAGATAAAAACAAGCAAAAAAACAAAGATTTTAATCGGAAGTATGGTAGGAATAATGGCTCTAGGGGGGGGGGTATTTACTAAATAGAAGTTTAGGAAAATACCAAGTCGAACAAAGTTTTCCAATAATGAATGGAAAGATACAAGTTAACAGTGGCGATGTATCGATTATTGCAGTTAATGTCGATGGAAAGCCACAAGACACAATTCCAACAAAAGAAGAAGGAAAATATTTTGAAAGTGCCGAATGTTCAAATGGAGCAATAGGTTCATGGGACAGCAGTAATTGGCGTTTTTTGATAAGCAACCTTACCGAAAAGAAAACGAAATGTACTTTAAATTTTGCTACTGGTAATGTTGTTGGTGAACAAAGTGGCGAAAATAAAATGAAAGATTTATTAAATCAAGAAAGTAATAAAGAAACATTAGGTACATTAGTTGAAGATGATTATAATAATATCAGATATATTGGTATAAATCCTAGTAACTATATTTATTTTAATTGTAAAGATAGTACAACTCAAAATGCCACCAATTGTGAAACATGGCGGATCATCGGTTTAATGGATGGAATAAAGACAACGTCTGGAAAAACGGAAAGATTGTTAAAAATCATAAGAAAAGATGAATTGTCAGAAGATTTATGTTGGGACTTATCAGATTCAGATGTTAATAATGGCAATGGAGTAAATGAATGGAGTCAAGCAGATTTAATGACTTTATTAAATGATGATTATTTTAATGCTAAAACAAATTCTGAACATAAATGTTACAATGGTGATGACTCATTTGACACACCAACAACAAATTGTCCAGATTGGACCAAAGAAGGTTTAAAACAGAGTGCCAGAGATATGATAGAAGAAGTCGTATGGAATACTGGAGGAAAATATTGGCCAAGTAAATATATGTCTTATCTATATTTAGGGGAAAGAAGTGATAACAACGAAAAAATATGCTCTGCAACTGGTTATTATGCGAGATATTGTACTGATAATGTAGAGCGAAAAACAACATGGACTGGTAAAGTAGGCTTAATGTATTCATCGGACTATGGATATGCTACCGATGGTGGGGCCGATTTAATGAAAAGAGGCAGATGTTTATATACACCATTAGATGATTGGGATACTGTTAGTACTAATAATAATTATTATTGCCCTCGTTACGATTGGTTGCTTATGGAAATTGATGAATGGACGATGACTCCAGCACCGAATGGTGCGACGGCTACCGAAGTGTTTTGTGTCGATCGTGATGGTAATATTAGTTCTGTTGCAGCTAGCGTTGGTTTAATTATCCGTCCTGTCGTTTACTTAAAGTCTTCCGTTAAAATTATTGGGGGTGATGGAAGTGAAACTTCCCCTTTTCAATTAAAATTGGATGAAAATTAGTTATTGACGTTGGTACTTTCATTTGTTAAAATTAAGACAAGAGAAATGAGTTGATTTTTTGGAACATTACTTCACAAACAATCAAAATCTAAAAAGTCAGATGAGAACCATAACTCTAGAAATAAAGGGGGAGGTTTTCACTTTTTTTAGTGATTTAGGAGTTTTTTCTAAAGATAAAATTGATTATGGTAGTCGGGTTTTATTAGAAACTGTTTTGGAAAATGAAGAAAGAAGTAATCTAAATATTTTGGATGTTGGTTGTGGTTATGGAGTATTAGGAATAACTTTGGGACATTTTTTAAATAGTAATGTCTTAGCTAGTGATGTTAATGAACGGGCTCTTCATTTATGTAAAAAAAACTTGAAAATAAATAATGTAGTAGGTGAAACGATTGTTAGTAATGCCTATGAAAATATTGTTGATACTTTTGATTTAATTATAACTAATCCGCCAATTAGAGCAGGAAATACAGTAATTTTAGATATTTTAAGGAATGCTAAAGATCATTTAAAAGAAAACGGCAGTTTATGGTTTGTTATTCGTAAAGATCAAGGGGCAAAAAGCATTTTAAAGAGATTAGAGGATATTTATAATTGGCAAGTTGTGAAAAAATCAAAAGGTTTTTATTGTATTATGGCAAAAATTCGTTGACAATAAGTGTTTAGACTGCTAAAATTATAAATTGGTGACGTGTTCTATTTTTCGATAGAACAAAAATTTTATAGATGGGGTGAGATCGTGGCTTATAAGTTAAAAAAATGTGGAGATTATCGTGTTAGGAGAAGTTTTTCCAAAAGTAAAAATACGATGGAATTATCCGATTTATTGGAAATTCAAATTAAAAGTTATCAAGACTTTTTAGAAGTTGGTATAGAGGAGGTTTTTCGGGAATTATTTCCAGTTGAAAGCTTTACTGGTAATGTCAGTATTGATTTAGGAAATTATTCTTTTGATGCGCCTAGATATACTATTAAGGAAGCTAAAGAAAGAATGGTTACTTATGCGGCACCTTTAAAAGTTGAAGCACGAGTTTTTATTCATGAAACTGGCGAAGTAAAGGAACAAGAAATTTTCTTAGGCGATATGCCGTTGATGACAGATGCTGGAACCTTTATTATTAATGGGGCAGAACGGGTTATTGTTTCGCAATTAGTAAGAAGTCCAAGTGTTTATTTTAAAAGAGAAATTGATAAAAATGGTCGGCGAATTATTTCTGGGGAAATGATTCCTAATCATGGAACTTGGCTAGAGTTTGAACTTGATGCTAGGGATATTATGTATGTACGGATTGACCGGACGAGAAAAGTGCCTGTTACAACTTTTTTAAGAGCTTTAGGTTTATCAAGTAATGAGGATATCATCAGTGTGTTTGGTGAAAATGTTTATTTAAACAATACTTTTGAAAAGGATAATACTAAAAATACTGATGAAGCTTTAATTGAAATTTATGAAAAGTTAAGACCAGGAGAACCTGCAACTCTTGATTCAGCTAAGAACCATTTGGTAACGCGTTTCTTTGATCATTTCCGTTATGATTTGGCAAAAGTTGGTCGTTATAAGTTTAATAAAAAATTAAATGTTAAAGATCGCTTAATGGGTTGTACTTTGGCAGAAGATATTACCAATGGCGATGAAGTTGTAGCTAAAAAAGGAACTTTAGTTACTAAAGAAGTTTTAGATACTATTAAAGAAAGTTTAGCTAATGGTTTTGGAATGCATACCACCATTGTAAATCAAGAATTAGATCAATATGATGCTATTCAGGAAGTTAAGGTTTACGATAAAAATAATAAGGAAAAAATTATTAAGTTAATTGGTGTTGATCCAAGTGTAGATGAACGTCGTTTAACTATTCCTGATATTTATGCAGCAATTAGTTATTATCTAAATTTACAAGACGGCATTGGAAATACAGATGAAATTGACCATTTAGGTAATCGTCGGGTTAGACAAGTTGGCGAATTAATCCAAAATCAATTTCGGGTAGGAATGTCACGGATGGAAAGAGTAATAAGAGAGCGAATGACAACGCAAGAAATTACGGATATTACTCCTAAATCTTTAATTAATATTCGACCTGTAACAGCTGTTTTAAAAGAATTTTTTGGTTCAAGCCAATTATCAAAATTCATGGAGCAAATTAACCCTATTGCGGAATTAACGGATAAGCGTCGTTTATCTAGTTTAGGACCTGGTGGGTTGTCAAGAGATCGGGCTGGAATGGATGTTCGTGATGTTAATGCTAGTCATTATGGTCGAATTTGTCCTATTGAAAGTCCAGAAGGTCAAAACATCGGTTTAATTACTTCTTTGGCTGGTTATGCAAAAGTAAATGAATATGGTTTCATTATGACTCCTTACCGTCGGGTTATTGACGGAGTTGTCCAAATGGACGATGTTGTATATATGACTGCTGATGAAGAGGCTGATTATTATATTTCGCAAGCAACAGTTGAATTAGATGATGATAATCGTATTAAAGAAGACAGTGTCATTGTCCGGATTAATGGGGATAATATTTATGTTCCAAGAGAAAAAGTTAATTTTGTCGATGTCTCACCAAGTCAAGTTGTTTCTATTACAACAAGTTGTATTCCATTCTTAAACTATGATGATGCCAATCGAACTTTAATGGGATCTAACATGCAACGGCAAGCGGTTCCATTATTAAAAGCCGAAGCGCCAATAGTTGGAACAGGTGTAGAATGTGTTGCAGCTAAATATTCAGGAAGTACCATTGTTTGTCGTGGCGATGGGGTAGTTGAATATGCTGATGCTAAAACAATTCGTGTTAAAACGGCTAAAGGCTTAGATACTTATTATTTAGCAAATTATGAACGAAGCAATGCAAGTAGTTGTATTAATCATATTCCGTTAGTTAAAAAAGGTGATACGGTTAAACATGGTCAAGTTATTGCAGATGGACCTAGTACTCAATTAGGAGAATTAGCCTTAGGTAAAAATATGACCGTTGCATTCATGACTTATAATGGCTTTAATTATGAGGATGCAGTTATTTTAAATGAAAGATTAATTAAAGATGATGTTTATACTTCACTCCATATTGAAACTTATGAAATTGAATGTCGCGATACAAAATTAGGACCAGAAGAAATAACAAGAGATATTCCAAATGTTGGGGAAGAAGCAAGACGGAACCTTGATGCTCAAGGTATTGTTCGAATTGGAACCGAGGTTAAAGAAGGCGATATCCTTGTTGGTAAAGTAACGCCAAAAGGTGTTCAAGAATTAACAAGTGAAGAGAAATTGTTACATGCTATTTTTGGTGAAAAAACAAGAGAAGTACGTGATACATCCTTAAAAGTTGAGCATGGAGCAGCCGGAATTGTTCACGATGTTAAAGTTTATACGAAAGAAAATTCTGATGAATTGCCAGCTGGTGTCTTTAAACTAGTTCGGGTATATATTATTCAAAAAAGAAAAATTCAAGTCGGTGACAAAATGAGTGGTCGTCATGGTAATAAAGGTGTTATTTCCTTAGTTTTACCAGAAGAGGATATGCCATATTTACCAGATGGTACGCCAGTTGATATTATGTTAAATCCATTAGGTGTTCCATCACGAATGAATATTGGCCAAATTTTAGAAGTTCATTTAGGTATGGCTGGTAAAAAATTAGGTGTTCATTATGCAACTCCAGTATTTGATGGAGCTAACTTAGAAGATATTCATGAGGAAATGGCGGAAGCTGGTATGCCAGAAGATGGTAAGGTAACTTTAATCAATGGTCGAACTGGTGAACCTTTTGAACATAAAGTTAATGTTGGTGTAATGTATATGATTAAATTACATCACATGGTTGATGATAAACTTCATGCTAGAGCCACTGGACCTTATAGTTTAGTAACTCAACAACCATTAGGTGGTAAAGCTCAGATGGGTGGTCAACGGTTTGGAGAAATGGAAGTTTGGGCTTTATATGCTTATGGAGCAGCTCATGTTCTTCAAGAAATATTGACTATTAAATCAGATGATGTAATTGGCCGGGTTAAAGTTTATGAAGCTTTAGTCAAAGGTAAAACAGTTAATCAAGCGGGAGTTCCAGAATCATTTAGAGTTTTAATTAAAGAATTCCAAGCTTTAGGCTTAAATGTTCAAATTATTGATAATAATGATCAAGTTCTTGATTTAAAAGATATTGAAGCCGAGGAAGATAAAGAAGATTTAATAAGAATTGATGAAATCGATTTAAAAGAGACAGAAGAACCTAGTGTTCCTGAGCCTGTAGAAGAAAGCGAAGAAACAGAAGAGGACATTGAGGAAGAAGAAGATTACGGAACAGATTTAGATGACTTAGAATTTCCAGGTGATATCGATTTAGATAGTATGGAAGAGGATGGTGAATAATATGATCGAAGTAAATAATTTTAAAGGAATAAAAGTCGGGTTAGCATCTCCTGAACAAATAAGAGCTTGGTCATATGGTGAAGTAAAAAAACCAGAAACTATTAACTATCGTACTTTAAAACCCGAACGGGACGGTTTGTTTTGTGAAAAGATTTTTGGACCAACCAAAGATTATGAATGTTCATGTGGTAAATATAAAAGATTACGTTATAAAAATGTGGTTTGTGATCGATGTGGGGTTGAAGTAACAAAAGCCAAAGTTAGAAGAGAGAGAATGGGGCATATTGAACTAGCAAGCCCTTGCTCTCACATTTGGTTCTTTAAAGGTGTTCCATCAAAAATGGGCTTAGTATTAGACATGAGTCCACGGGATTTGGAAGAAGTATTATATTTTGTTAGTTATGTTGTTTTGGATCCAGGAAATGTTCCTTTGGCTGTTAAACAAACCTTGTCTGATAAAGAATATCGGGCATATTATGAAAAATATGGTAATGCTTTTCGAGTTGGAATGGGTGCAGAAGCAATTAAAGAACTTTTAAAAGCTGTTGATATTGACAAAGAAGTTGAACAGTTAAGAGAAGAACTAGAAAACGCGAGTGGTCAAAAACGAATTCGATTAGTTAAACGTTTAGATTGTTTAGTTGCTTTCCAAGAAAGTGGCAATCGTCCAGAATGGATGATTATTGATGCTTTACCAGTTATTCCCCCTGATTTAAGACCAATGATTCAATTAGATGGTGGTCGGTTTGCAACTAGTGACTTAAATGATTTATATCGAAGAATTATTAATCGGAATAATCGTTTAAAAAAATTATTAGAACTAGGGGCACCAACAATTATTGTTCAAAATGAAAAGAGAATGCTTCAAGAAGCGGTTGATAGTTTATTAGATAATGGTCGCCGTGGTCGAAGTGTTTCTGGTGCTGGTAACCGTCCTTTAAAAAGTTTATCAAGTATGTTAAAAGGTAAACAAGGAAGATTCCGTCAAAATTTATTAGGAAAACGGGTTGATTACTCTGGTCGAAGTGTTATCGTTGTTGGACCAAATTTAAAAATGTATCAATGTGGTATTCCAAAAGATATGGCCTTAGAATTGTTTAAACCACATGTTATTCATGGTTTAGTTGAAAGAGGCTTAGCTCATAATATTAAAGGAGCTAAAAAGTTAATTGATACAAAAGATGATTGTGTTTGGGATGTAGTTGAAGATGTTATTACAGAACATCCAGTTATGCTAAACCGAGCTCCAACTTTACACCGTCTTGGTATTCAAGCTTTTGAACCTAAATTGGTGGGTGGAAAAGCAATTCGTCTTCACCCTCTAGTGTGTACTGGATTTAATGCCGATTTCGATGGCGACCAAATGGCTGTCCATGTTCCATTAAGTGAAGAGGCTAAATCAGAAGCGCGAATCTTAATGTTAGGGGCTCAAAACATTTTAAATCCTAAAGATGGAAAACCAATCGTTACACCAAGCCAAGATATGGTGTTAGGTAATTGTTATTTAACCCAAGAAAAAGCTGGCGAGGAAAACGAAGGAAAAGTTTATAAAGATCCAAATGAAGTTTTAATGGCTTATGCAAGGAAGGAAATAACATTACATACGCGAATTGTTGTTCCGGTTCGGTCATTTAAACATAAATTATTCACCGAAGATCAGATGAATAAATATTTGGTAACAACATGTGGTAAGATTATTTTTAACGAAATTTTGCCAGATAGTTATCCTTATATTAATGAACCAAGTAAAGAAAATATCGAAGGAATGACTCCAAGTAAATACTTTATTGAAATGGGTGAAAATATTCCTTTGAAAGTTCAAGAACTAGAACTTGCTTTACCGTTTGTTAAAGGAACTTTAAGTAAAATTATTGCTCAAGTCTTTAAAAGATATAAAACAACTGAAACTTCAATATTCCTTGATAAATTAAAAGATTTAGGTTTTAAATATTCAACAATTGCGGGAGTTACTGTTTCCGCGGCGGATATTATTCCTTCTCAAACAAAAGATCAAGTAATTGCTGATTCCAAAGCTTTGGTAGAAAAAATTAATAAACAATATAGTCGTGGTTTAATAACCGAAGAAGAACGTTATAATAATGTTATTGATATTTGGACTAAAGCGAATGATACAATTAAGGAAGAATTAAAAGCGATTGCTAAAGATGATTTTGATAATCCATTATTTATGATGATGAACTCAGGCGCGCGGGGATCAATTTCGAACTTTGCTCAATTAGCAGGTATGCGTGGTTTAATGGCGAAGCCAGATGGTTCAACTATTGAAATTCCCGTTACGTCAAACTTCTCTGAAGGTTTAACGGTATCCGAATTCTTCTTATCAAGCCATGGTTCGCGAAAAGGATCTGCCGACACAGCTTTAAGAACAGCTGACTCTGGTTATTTAACTAGACGGTTAGTGGAAGTCGTTCAAGACATTATTGTTAAAGAACATGATTGTGGAAGTATTCATGGTGTTGAAGTTAGAGATTTAGTAAATGATAAAGATAACAGTGTTATTGAACCTTTACAAGAAAGAATTTTAGGAAGATTTACAGCTCAAAAAGTTGTTCATCCGGAAACTAAACAAGTAATTATTGATAAAGGGGAAATGATTACTGAAAATATTGCGAAGAAAATTGTGGATGCCGGTATTACATCAGTTGAAATAAGAAGTGCCTTAACTTGTAAAACCCCAAATGGAGTTTGTCAAAAATGTTATGGTCGAAATTTAGCAACTGGTAATGTTGTTGAAACTGGGGAAGCAGTAGGTATTATGGCTGCTCAGTCAATCGGTGAACCAGGTACTCAGCTTACCATGCGTACTTTCCACTCGGGTGGTGTTGCATCAAGCGAAGATATTACTCAAGGTTTACCAAGAGTTGAAGAATTGTTTGAAGCTCGAAATCCAAAAGGAAAAGCAACTATTTCCGAAATTAATGGTAAAGTGGCAAGTATTAAAGAAGATAACGGTAAATATAAAATCGTTGTTGAAAATGATGTGGAAGTTAGAGAACATGTTACTAACTACAACATGAAAGTTAAAGTTGAAGTGGGAGATAATGTTGAAGCTGGTGATAAATTAACAGTCGGTGTTATTTCACCAAAAGAATTACTAGCCGTAACCGATCCTTTAACGGCTCAAGAATATATATTAAAAGAAATTCAAATGGTTTATAAACTTCAAGGTGTTGATATTAATGATAAACATATTGAAATTATTGTTAAGCGAATGATTAACAAAATTAGAATTGTTGATCCAGGCGATACAGATTTAGTAGAAGGTTTAAGTGTTTCAATGCACGAATTTACAGAAGCTAACAAACCTGTCTTACTTGCGGGTGGTGTGCCTGCTAAAGGACGGCCAATAATGTTAGGTATAACTAAATCTTCATTACAAACTGATTCATTCTTATCAGCAGCTTCATTCCAAGAAACAACAAAAGTTTTAACTGATGCTGCAATTAAAGGAAGCGTTGACTATTTAAGAGGCTTAAAAGAAAACGTTATCATTGGTAAATTAATTCCAGCTGGTACAGGAGCAAGACAATATAGTGATATTGAACTTGATTTACAAAAAACTTTTATGGATGATGAAGCTAGTGAAGTTTTAGAAAACAATTTAATGGGAGATGGCTTAGATTCTGTTTCCTCTCCTGATGAAGAAAGCACTTTATAAAGTGTTTTTTTTATGGTATGATTTGCCCCCAAAAACTACTACAGGTTAAAAATATGTGGTAAAATAAGGTTAAATGTGAAGGGTGATGGCAA
>CANQRX010000052.1 GCA_947626425.1 uncultured Bacilli bacterium
TTATCAGAACGGTATAGAAATCGTAAACATACCTTTATTCCTCGGGCTCTCTTCTTATGTTCACTTTACAATTTTTGTTTAGATATTTAGTTTCGCAAGATGTCTATTATAAAAATGCCAAGTTTAAAAGAACAAGAGCAAATTGCCAATGTATTAGAATTATTGGATAAAAAAATAGAACTTCAATCTAAGAAAATAGAAGCCCTTAAGTTATATAAATTATCACTTAGAGAAAAGCTGTTTAATATGTTTGATACAAAAGAAGAGACTTTATCTAAAATATTGTTAAAATGGAATAAAAAAAACAAAGCTAACAAGTATTATTATGTGGAAAGTGTTAGCAATAAATTCGGATTTATAGCACAAAATGAACAATTCGATGATCGAAATATAGCAAGTAGTAATACTGACAATTATTATGTCATTGAAAAAGGTGTATTTGCTTATAACCCATCTAGATTAAATGTTGGTTCCATAGCACTAAAGAAGGATGACAAAACTAGTTTAGTTAGTCCATTATATGAATGCTTTATGACAAATCAAAACAAAGATTTTTTATTAGAGTGGTTTCAATCTAAAGAATTTAAAAAAGGTGCTTTTTCTAAATTTGAGGGTGGAGTAAGAAATACATTAAATTTTACAAATTTATCAACTATTAAAATATCATTACCAAATATTGAATCTCAAAATAGAATAGCTAATATTCTTAATAAATATAATAAACTAATTGAGTTTGAAAATAAAAAAATATATTTACTGCAAAAATTAAAAAAGGGTATTATGCAAAATATGTTTGTATAGCAATATATAATAATTTTGTTTACTATTTAAATACAATTTAGTTTATTGTTTTGTTGATTTCGATAGATTATAATATAGTAAAATAGCAATATTTATGGGAAGGTTAGTATTTACAGCCTACGCGAAAGAATAGGAAATTAGTCCTATTTTTTAAATTAGACAATTCAGTAAAAGTATAAGAAGAATCATATTCATTTACTCCGTATATTCGACAAGTTTCTATTAAATTTTGACAATTTAATTTTACAAGGAGCTTTTTATTTGTGTAAAGTTTAACTATTAAAATAGTGTGAAGTAATATTAAACTATAAAATAAAAAATAGGGTTTCCCGACAACTCTTATATAACTTCTTATGTTAACATAATCTTTAGCTTTTTCGAGGGAAAAATTTATAATGATGCAAAATCAAGTGGCTCATGTTAGAAAATTAAATAGTTTTTGCCGCTTGCAGAGATTTGTCGATAAAATTTATTGTAAACATTTAAACCCTTGTAATTATTTTGATGTAAAAGCTAGGATTTATATTAAATTTTCAAAAAATAAAACTTTTTTATTATAGTAATTTATTATAAAGAACCAAAATAGACTTTTATCATACTTTAATGATAGGAGGAATGTTTATGGCAAAGAAAATTGTTATTGATGCTGGACATGGTGGTTCCGACCCAGGAACAAGTGCAAATGGGATAGTTGAAAAAGATTATACGTTAAAAATAAGCAAATACTTAAAAAATCGGTTTGATGATTTAGGAATTGAAAGTGCCTTAACAAGAACTGGCGATGAAACTTTAGGACCAAAAGAACGACCTAATCGGGTCCAAAGTTTTTATGGTAATGGTTCAGATGTTATTGTTTTATCAAACCACATTAATGCTGGTGGTGGCGATGGGGCTGAAATTATTTATTCGCTAAGAAACAGTGATGCTCTATCTAAAAGTATTGCTAATGAGTTTATTAAAAGTGGCCAAAATGTTCGAAAATACTATCAAAGGAGATTACCATCTGATCCTTCAAAAGATTATTATTATATTTTAAGAGATACTCCCAATAATGAATCGATTATTATTGAATATGGTTTTGCCGACAGCGGTGCAGATGATCCAAGTTTAATTAAGAATAATTGGGAAGACTTAGCTGAAGCTGTTGTTAGAGGTGTTGCGAATTATTTAAAAGTACCTTATCAACCAATCGAAGGAAGTAACACGTATGTCGTAAAAAAAGGTGATACTCTTTGGCAACTAGCAAGACAGTTTAATACAACGGTTGATCAAATTAAAGAGGCTAACAATTTAACAAGTAACTCTTTATCGATTGGTCAAGTCTTAATTATTCCTGGTCTTAATGAAGATGTTGACAGCGATGAAAATGAATATTACGTAGTTAAAAAAGGTGACACTTTATATCAAATATCTCAAAAATATGGACTAAGTGTTGATGAATTAAAACGCCTTAACAACTTAAGTAGCAATGCTTTATCAATCGGGCAAAGATTATTAGTAAAAAGAGGTATTCCAAGTAGCACAACGTATGATACCTATACAGTAAAAAAAGGTGATAGTCTTTACCAAATTGCTCAGATGTATAACACAAGTGTTGATGAAATTAAGAGTTTAAATAATTTAAGTAGTAATCTGTTAAGTATTGGCCAAGTTTTAAAAATTCCTAGTAGCAGCATCTCAAATGATAATATCATTTATACGGTGGTCGCCGGTGATAACTTGTATCGGATAGCTCAAAGATATAATGTAAGCTTAGAACAATTAAGAAAACTTAACAATTTAAATACTGATAATTTAAGCATAGGCCAAAAAATATTAATTCCAAATTAACAAAGCAACTTTGTTTTTTCTTTTATTAAAGCATAAATGTATATATCCAAAATAAAGTAACTAAAATCAAAATTATAATTTTAAAACTTGAAATTTTTTTAAAATTTTCTTCTTGAATTTCAAAATATTTTAATCTTGCCCTTTTAATAAATATAAAAGCTAAAATATAAGAGATTATTCCTAAAATAAAAATTACTAATGATTTTCCTAACCGTTCGGGACTTAAAGCCACATAACAATTGTAAATCGTGTGAATTACTATTGGAAATAACAAACTAAAAAATGTTAATAAATAATATTTTAATTTATTATTTTCTTTCACATCATCTGCTTTAATTAAAAAATATGCCATTATCAATTGGGATATGATATGAATAGGAATTATAATTCGCCAGACACCTAAAATAATTCCATCACTTGCATAAGAGAAATTTTCATAAAACATAAAAATAGTTGAAATAAGCATTGAATTTTTAACAATTTCCCATTTATTTTGTGGTTTAGAATTTTTAATCGCTAAAAATTTGGCAATTTCTTCGGGAAAAGCTGTATAAAGTAGCTTTTGGGTAAAAATCAATAAAAACAATGAATCATTAAACAGCTGCCAAAAATTACGGTAAATAACAGCAAAAATTTGTTTAATAAAACTATCATAGACCATTAAAATAATTAAAGATAATGTCATATAATAAGTTAAATTAAATATTTTTTTTAAACTATCTTTCTCTTTAACAAATAAATTAATTATAACTAATGGTAAAAAAGAAATAAAAATTTGAATTATAACCATACATCCAACTTCCTTTACATATTTTTAATTATAACAATAAAAATTTTTTTGTCCAGTGCGCTCATAAAAACTTTACAATTGAGATAAGCTTTGTTAAAATAAGGGCGAGTAAGTGATTACTCCTTGCTTTTTTATAAAAAAAAGCCATTAGACCATAAGGAGGTGTAAAAAATGAACAATTATGAAATTATGTTTATTGTCAAAGCAACTATGGAAGCTGATATGATTAAAAAAACAGTTGAAAACTATAAAAGTTTAATTAAAACTTTAAAAGGAAAAGTTGTTGATTTCAAAGAGATGGGTGAAAAAAAATTAGCTTATCCAATTAAAAAAGAAATCAATGGCTACTATTATGTTATGACAGTAGAATTAGCAAAAGAAAACGTATCTGAATTCGATCGAAAAATTCGTTTAGATGAAAATGTTTTAAGACATTTAATTATCAATTTAGATGAGGAGTAGTTATGAATAAAGTAATTTTAATAGGAAGATTAGCTAGAGATCCAGAACTAAGAACTACAGCAAGCGGTGTAAGTTTTACAAGATTTACTATTGCGGTAAATCGTTTTGGCGCAAGCCAAAATGGTCAAGCTCAAACTGATTTCATTGGTTGTGTAGCATGGCGACGTCAAGCGGAAACGATTGCCAAATATTGTTCTAAAGGTTCTCAAGTCGCAGTCGATGGAAGAATTCAAACAGGAAGTTATGATGGAGCCGATGGTCAAAAAAGATATACAACTGATGTCGTAGCAGATAATGTAACATTCTTAGGCCGAGCAAATAGTTCTAATGAAAATCAAAACTTTAATACTGAACCTGCTTTTGGCTTCCCTGATACTAATAACAACAATCCTTTTCCTACTGATAACTTTAGTCAATCATCAAACTTTAATGATTTAACTCCAAGTGATATGCCTGTTACGAATGTTAGTGACGACCCATTTAAAGATTTTGGCGAAGAAGTATCACTTGCTGATGATGATTTACCATTTTAATGAAAGGAGAAAATTATGGCAGAATTTCGACGTAAAAGAAAAAAAATATGTCAAATGTGTGCTGGCAAAAGTGTTGATTACAAAGATGTTATGATTATTAATAAATACATAAGCGAAAAAGGAAAAATATATAACCGTCGTATGACTGGTGCTTGTGCAAAACATCAAAGACATATTGCCAAACAAATTAAATATGCACGTTTTATGGCTTTAATCCCATATGTTAAGTAAGACTTTAAAAAGTCTTTTTTTAAAATAAAAAGTAAAGGAATTGATTAAAATGAAAAGAAAAGATGGATTTATAATCTTAGATGAACAACAAGAAATTACCAGACCCCAAGATCAAGAAAGAGATTATGGAAGTAATGAACATTTATGGTTTTCAATTAATGGCGAAGAATATTTTTACAAACAATATCAGGATTTATCAGCATGTTATACTGAATTATTTTGTGAAGAAATAGCCAAATCTTTAAATATTCCAACTGCTACTTACGATTTAGCAATTTATAAGGGCCAAACTGGAATAATAAGTAAAAATTATAATCCAACTCATAAAAATGAAGTCCACATTTTAACTCTTATTAAAGAAATCTATAAAAATAAAGATATGGCTCATAATATGCCAAAAAAAGTATCAAATCTTGAAACAATCTGGAATGTTTTAGAGTATCATTATTTTGATAATCCTCATCGTCATGAAATAGTCGAAAACATTATGAAAGGAGTTGTGGATTCATTTATTTTACAGCTTTGTACTGGAAATACCGATTTACATGTCAGAAACTTAGTAATAATTGAAGATGAAAATCCCCATTTGGCGCCTAATTTTGACTATGGCTTTGGCCTATCAGCATTTACAAGAAAATCGAAATTTCATCCTTATAGTTTAAACATTGATCCCTACAGCGATTTATTAAAAGTTAAAGAATTAATGGAACAATTCTTTTCAACCTTAGATGCTGAAACAGTCGAATACTGTTATCAAAAAATAATTGCTATGCCAACATCTGATGAAGTCTTTGAAAAAATTGAAGAAAAAATAGGAATGCCTGTTGACGAATTTTATAAATACCTAATTGAATATGAATACGAAATATATCAGCCAGCTTTATTAAGCGTTATAAAAGATTTTCACCAAACCCAGAAAAGAAAATGAAAAAGCAAAACAACTTCTATATTTTAGATGACCAAAATTTAATTTCTAACCCTAACCGTAATTCTCAAATTTTAAATAAAGGACACTGGTTTATAATTGAAAATAAAGAATATTACTTTAAACCTGTTTTCAATGAATATAATGCTTATAAAGAAATTTTTGCCTCTTTAGTAGCAAAACATTTAGAGATTCCTAGTGTAACATATTATCTTGGTCAGTTTAACAATGAAATTGGTGTTTTTAGCGAAAATTTTAATCCTCAACATTTACCAGAAATAAGTTTATCTAGTATTCTTAATTACTTTATAGATAATCAAGTAAAGAATAATACCAATTATAATATTAAAGACTACCATTTTAATCTTGATTATTTATGGGAAGCCCTATCTTATTTTAAAGATAATGTTAATAATCGTTTTAATTTACCGAAATTAATGAAAGAATTAGTGGATGCTTTTATTCTGCAAATTTTACTGGCTAACGGTGATTTAATTCCCGATAATTTAACAATTATAATGGATCAAGAACCTCATTTTTCATTAAATTATGATTTTGAAAAGATGGGTGTAAGTAAAATAAATGGTTATATTAATTTTTGTTTACAAGTCATTCCTCAAAATGAATTAATCATGCGTCCTAAAGATTGTTTAGAAGATTTTTTAAATTATTCTGATGAATCTTTTAAAAACTATTTTCAAACCAAATTAGATAAGTTACCTTCAAGTTCTTTAATTCTTCAAGAAATGGAAAGTTTAATGAACCTAAAATTAAATGATAAAATCTTACAAATAGCAGCTATTTATGATGAAAATTGCCAAAATATTAAAGCTAATTTTAATAAAAAACTATAAAAAACTCGTTTAACGACGAGATTTTTTTTCATATTTTAATAATCATTTTGAATTACCTATAAAATTTTATTAAATTATTCCCTCATATTAAGCTGAGTAAAACCAAAAAAATTAATCCAAAATTTCAATAATACAATTAAATTATATTTATAAACCTATATTAAATAAGCAAATTTATAATTAAGGTAAATGTCCAACAAAAAGACATTGCATTCTTATTAAAAAATTGCTAAAATAAATTATAGGAAATAAGCGGTAAGGGGCTGATTTAAGTGAACATGGAGCAAAAAATAGAACAAGTTTTAATAGATGACATTATACCTAATCGTTTTCAACCAAGATTATCATTTGATTCTGAAGGTTTAAAAGAACTTTCGGAATCTATCAAACAACATGGCATAATTCAACCTTTAGTATTAAGAAGATTAGGAAACAAGTATGAAATAATCGCTGGTGAAAGACGTTTTAAAGCTGCTCAAATGGCCGGATTAAAAAAAGTTCCGGCAATCATTTCTAATATAAATGATAATCAAAGTGCCGAGATTGCCTTAGTGGAAAATATTCAACGGCGAAATTTAACTTCTATCGAGGAAGCTAAATCATATCGTAATCTCTTAGATAGAGGTTATATGACTCAAGAACAACTAGCTGAAAAAATGGGTGTTAGTCAAAGCTCCATAGCTAATAAATTAAGATTATTAAATTTATCGCAAGAAGTTCAAGATGCTTTATTACAAGAAAAAATAAGTGAACGCCATGCCAGAAGTTTACTAGCCATACCTAAAGAAGAACAAAATGAATGGTTAAAAAAAATAATTGCTAAACGGATGACTGTAAGGCAATTAGATTTAGAAATAAAAAAAGCTAAAGGTGAAAAAAGCGAGGAAGCTCCTTTGGTTAAAGAAGTACCTCTAGAAACTAAAACTACAGATGAACAAATTGCTCAAAATCAAATATTACCAGTAGATGAAGATAATTCTACTAGCGAAACATCATCTGGATCAAATAAATTTTTCAATTTTTTAGAAAACGAGGCTGCTAATATGAATTTAGATTTAAAACCAGCAAAACCTGCCGGTGACATCGAAGTCCTAGATGACTTTGAATTAAATGAACCTCCAACCGTGCCAATCATAAATGATCTTTTAGAACCAAAAGACCCCGAAAAAAAAGAAGAACCATCTCCTCCTGTTGATGAAGACGAAATTACTCCTTTTTTCTTCACGACTCCAACTAATCCAGAAGAAAAAACAGAAACTGAAAATAAAATTAATGAAAATAAAACTAACAATAATATTGAAGAAGTCATTCCAATTAAAAACGAAACAATTGTAGACCCTTTAGATTCAATTCTTAAATTAGATCCTGAAGCTGAAAGTAAACAAGAAGAAGCTAAAAAAATGGATTTAAAAGTTGTGATAAATGATGTCAGAGATTTTATTGAAGAGTTTAAAGAAAAAGGCTTTGAAATTACTTTAGACGAATTAGATTTAGATAATAACTATCAAATTACAATTAATATTAAAAAATAAGCAAATTTACTTTCTTTAAAGTTTGCTTTTTTAATACAATTTAATTAAGAATTTTGGAATAAAAGTGCACTGACCCTTGAAAAAAGGTAGTTATTAACTTATAATTTTAGTAGAAAATAGGAAGGAAAAAGATAAATGAAAATAGAAAATTATAAGCTAAAAACAAGTAAAAAAACAAAGATTTTAATCGGAAGTATGGTCGGAATAATGGCTTTAGGGGGGGGGTATTTACTAAATAAAAGTTTGGGAAAATACCAAGTCGAACAAACATTCCCAATAATGAATGGAAAGATTCAAGTTAACAGTGGAGACATATCAATAATCGCGGTTAATATAGATGGTAAATCAAGTGATACAATTCCTGAAAAAGGAGACGGAAAATATTTTGAAAGTGCCGAGTGTGATAATGAAGCAATAGGTTTATGGGACCGAACTAATTGGGAATTTCGAATTCAAAAATTAACCAAAAAGAAAACCAAATGTACATTAAATTTTACAACAACAAAAAGTACAACTGGTGAACAAAGTGGTGCAAGTAAAATGGAAGATTTATTATCTCAAGAAGAAGATAAAGGATCAGGAATAACTATTGTCAGTGATGATAATAACATTAGATACATAGGAAAAAGCCCAAATAATTATATTTATTTTAATTGTCAAGAAGGGAGTTCATCAGGTAATCAATGTGAAAAATGGCGAATCATAGGTTTAATGGATAATATAGAAACATCTACAGGAACAAAAGAAAAACTTTTAAAAATAATAAGAAGTGATAGTTTAGGTAACCATAGTTGGGATAAATCAGATAATGGAGAAAATAATGGCTATGGAGTAAATGAATGGAGTCATGCGGATTTGATGCATGCTTTAAGGAAATATGGTGGTGAATCTGATAGTGACTGCAAAGATACTTCATGTAGTAGTTGGGGCCAATTAAGTGCAAGTGCTCAAGGTATGATAGAAAACGTAAAATGGAATACGGGAATTTCTCCAGGAGATCAAACAACGTGGCAAGGAGGAAATTCGCCAATAGTGCAGTATATGTGGGAACGAAGTAAATATACCGGAAAACAATGTAATGTTGGAAGTTATTGTAATGATAACATTTCCCGAAAAACCACATGGGAAGGTAAAGTAGGTTTGATGTATCCATCTGATTATGGCTATGCAACCGATGGAGGAGGAACTGAAATTCAAAGAGAGTCATGCCTATGGCATAGAATGTATAGTGATTGGCCTAGCACTTGTTATCAAAATGATTGGTTATATGCTTCAAGTACTACTCAATGGACAATGACTCCTGCGCCGTATTCTTCGTATGCTAGCGGTGTGTTCTTTGTCGACACGAGCGGTAGTGTCGACGTCCACAATGCTAACATTACCGACGCGGTTCGTCCCGTCGTGTATCTAAAATCTTCCGTTAAAATTACAGGGGGAGATGGAAGTATTAATTCACCTTTTACGCTTACTTACTAGGGGACAGTTTTGAATAACTGCCCTATTTTAGGTGTCAAAAAATGCAAAAAGTGCGACCAGTAGTCAAC